>CAYJIN010000012.1:0-42101 GCA_964370245.1 uncultured Desulfovibrionaceae bacterium | reverse complement strand
GCTTTAGTAAGCGTATTCTCTTCAAGATTAAAATTTTCTTGATTACAGAAAAAACTAAGCCCTTCTGTTTTGCTTTCATTAATATAGATAGTGTCGCTAACCGTATCGATTGGAAGAAAAACACTTTCAAGCTCGTGATAACCATTTTCAAGCCTACCAACAATATGCATGAAAAGATTGATTTTACAGCCAATAGAATATTTTTCTGCTTTTTCTCTATTAAATGAAGTCATAGTATTATTGATTTTTTACTCTGTTGGATATCTGCCACAAGCGAATTTACCCTCAGGGCATTTCTTTGTTTTCTCACATTTTGCACCAGCATGATCAAAAATCTCTGGTAAAACACTTCTACAATGTGCCAACATTTGATTTGCTACATCACGAATTTCCCATTGCGCACGCACACAACATCTATGTTCAAAGAAATTCATAAGCGAACGGCAATTCATAGTTACAACAATACTGCTTGCTGCTGCTTGTGGCAACACAAAACGCGCATCTTCGTTTGATGTTTGTTTATCTTTTGCATCAAGAAGTAGAAGTTCTTGCAATTCAGAATAGGCATTTGCAATGGTATTCATGCATTCTGTATACTTTTCTAATGCTTCAGGATTACGAGCAATTTTTGGAGGTGTGATATAGTCAAAATCTTTTGCATCAACATATCTTTGGCTCTGCTGTGAAAAAGAAGCTATACGATGGCGCACAAGCTGATGGGTAAGCGCACGCGAAACATGTGAAAGTGAAAAAGTGAAAGTAACGTGTTCAACAGGACTTTCATGCCCTGAAGATATCACATTTCTAATAAACTGTTCTTGTTTTTCTTTACTGATTGAACCATCTTGAATTTCTTGCCACATATCGCCTGCAACACCAGCAAAATAGCATTGTCTAAAGGCAGTGTAAATAAGTGAAAGAGCATTTGGCGTATGCGCTAATAGCTCAACTCTTGCTTTCTTCATGTGTTCTCCAAATATTTCAAACTCAAATCATACAAATAAGAGTTTAATTAGGTTCAAATAGTAAAAATGTAGGCTATCAAGTCCGAAAAATAAACAATAGGCCACCTATATTAAAGCATTTCTACAAAAAAATAAATTGTCAAAACAGGATATAAACATCAATATTTATTACAATTATGAAAAGAATAGTATTTTAAGTCCAATAAGAATTAATACACTTCCGCCCAAAATTTCTGCTTTTTTTTGATATTTCTCACCAATTGCAGCACCCAGTGAAATACCAAAAATTGAAATAATAAATGCGGTTATACCAATAACACTAGCCGATAAGAAAATATCCACCTGCAAACTTGCAAAAGCAATTCCTACGGCAAAAGCATCAATACTTGTAGCTATGGCTGCTGAAAACATACTTAGTACTGAAAGAGAAAACGTCTTATCCTCATCTTCATCGTTTGTTTTCAAAGCATTTTTAATCATAATTATGCCTATTGAAGCAAGAATTAGCAGTGATATATATCCTGAATAATTAGCCATAAAGCCTTGTATCATATCTCCAAGAAAATAGCCTAATAATGGCATAATTGCTTGGAAAAGGCCAAAATATAATCCTGCAATTAAAGCAGTTTTCAGTCTTTTACCACTTGCTGAAAGACCAAGGCAAACTGAAACTGCAAAGGCATCTAAAGCAAGCGCAATTGCAACTAAAAGTAATTCAATAAATGTCAAAACAATCTCATTATAAATGGGTTTTCCCTCAAAGAAAACCCATATTAGTTTATTTTATGTAGTATCAGAAAAAACTATGCTTTACCTGAACAACCAAGAACATTTTTAATTTTACGTTGAACCATTTCTTTCACCGCATCACGAGCAGGTTTCAAGTATGAACGTGGGTCAAATTCTTCTGGTTTTTCACTAAGAACTTTTCTGATATTACCTGTCATCGCAAGGCGGATATCAGAATCAATATTAATTTTACATACAGCCATTGCTGCTGCTTGTCTTAACATTTCTTCAGGAATACCACGTGCTGAACCAAGTTTTCCACCAAATTGGTTAACCATTTCAACAAATTCAGGTGGAACTGATGAAGCACCATGCAATACTATTGGATAGTTTGGCATAAGTGTGCCAATTTTTTCTAAAATATCAAAACGAAGTTGTGGGATGGTGTCGCCTGTGAATTTATATGCACCGTGGCTTGTACCAATAGCAATTGCTAATGAATCACAACCTGTACGTTCAACAAATTCTGCAGCTTGGTCAGGGTCAGTGTATACATGCTCATCACTTGAAACATCTTCTTCAATACCAGCTAAACGGCCAAGTTCAGCTTCAACCCAAACGCCTCTTTCATGCGCATATTCAACAACTTTTTTAGTTACTGCAATATTTTCTTCAAAGGAGTGGTGTGAACCATCAATCATAACAGAAGTAAATCCGCCATCAATACAAGCTTTGCAAAGCTCAAAGTCAGGGCCGTGGTCAAGATGAACAGCTACTGGAATATCAGTATCTTCTAAAGCAGCTTCAACAAGCTTCATGATGTAGTTTTGCCCAGCATATTTACGAGCACCCGCAGAAACTTGCAAGATAATTGGAGCATTCTCTTCTTTACCTGCTTGCATAATACCTTGAACGATTTCCATATTGTTAACGTTGAATGCACCTACTGCATAACCTTCTTTATAGGCACGTTCAAACATCGCTTTTGGTCCGACTAATGGCATACTCATCTCCTTCTAAAAAATTCAATTGTGTTAAATTTCTTTATCTTTATCATTTTTACGCTTAAATCGCAAGAAAATATTTAGCAAACAACTATGTGAATTTTCGAATTTTTGATTTTTTTGATTAACCCGCTTGTTCTTTTTGATTTTTTATGATAGAAAGACATCATTCACTATCTAACAATAATTAAGAATTATTACTAAAAGATATGTAAAGGACTATAATAATGAAGAAAAAATCTTTTGCTCCTTATGTAGTTGCATTGATACTTTTTATAAGCTCACTTGGTTTTATGATTTATTCAGGCCTCAATGAGGGTAGCGTTTATTTTTTAAACGTTTCAGAAGCTCTTGCTGCTCCTGTTGAAAAAGAATCTTCCATGCGCCTTTTTGGCAATGTTGGTTCTTTTACAAAAAGCCAAGCGAATGACAGCGTTGAATTTATTTTAATTGATCCAGAAATGCCAAGTAAAACAATGAATGTTGTTTTTACTGGTGTTGTTCCGGACACTTTTGAAACTGGCGCTGAAGTTATTTTGGAAGGCGTTCGCGTGAATGAATCTGATTTCCACGCAAAAACACTTATGACTAAGTGCCCTTCAAAATATCAAAAAGAAAATCGCACATAAGATTGCCTTTATTCACAACAACTCAAACTCTCTATTTTAAGGATTAATAATGTATACTTTCGCACATGCATTAGAATTACTTACGCTTTTTTGCGCCCTTTTTGGTGCTGGCTTAGCCGCTGTTACACTTATGAAAAACAAGTTAGCAGACCATTTACAACTTATAGAATATGCAAGTTTAGGCATTACAGGTGGGCATATTATTGCTTCACTACTCTTGCTTCATGCATTCTTTCATTCTGATTTTTCACTTGTTTATGTTTCAAGTTATTCAGACAGAGCTTTAGAACCTTTTTATAGAATAACTGCTTTTTGGGCTGGTCAGGCTGGTTCATTATTGTTTTGGGCACTTATGATTGCTCTTTGCGGTGCAGCATTCCAATTTACACACTCTTATAAATCCTTTACAGATGAAACTAAGAAGTGGTATTGGATTTTTTATTGCTCAATAATGGCTTTCTTCTCATTATTACTTACAACTTGGTCTGACCCATTTGTAATGCAGTTCCCAGTACCGGCTGATGGTAGAGGGCTAAACCCGCTATTACAAAACCCAGGTATGATTATTCACCCGCCTTTACTTTTCTTAGGCTATGGTGGTTTTACAATTCCTTCATGTTTAGCACTTGCACAGGCTATGAGTAAATCTAGCTTACAAGAAGATAGATGGCTTGAAGTTACACGCCCATTTATTATGACAGCATGGCTTTTCCTCTCTGCAGGTATTTTACTTGGTGCTTGGTGGGCTTATCTTGAACTTGGTTGGGGTGGCTATTGGGCTTGGGATCCTGTTGAAAATGCAAGTCTTCTTCCTTGGCTTGTAGGAACTGCAGCTCTTCACACTATGATTATTGAACAAAGACGCAACAAACTTCATCGTGTAAACATTTTCTTAATCGCAATGACAACTGTAACAGCTTTCTTTGCAACTTATCTTGTTCGTGGTAATGTTGTTGATTCAGTGCATGCTTTTGGTGATGGCGGTGTGAGAGATGCTTTATTTATATTTGTTGTAACATCAACTTTAATTTCTTTCTTTATTTCTTTTGCAGCTCCTAAAATAAATGAAGAAGCAAGCTTAGCAGGCTTAGAATCAAAAGAAGGTTTCTTAGTTTTCACAGCTTGGTTTTTAATCGCATTGACTATTATTATTCTTTGCGCAACATTATGGCCAATCATTTCATTATTATGGTCAGAGCAAGCAGTTGGACTTGATGCGAATTTCTATAACAAAGTTTGCCTACCACTCTTTACAGTGCTTGCTGGTTTGCTTGTAATTTGCCCTTACCTTGGCTGGAACGGTGGCCTTATCAACAAAAAAGATTTCTTTACTGTTCTAGGTGCTATTGTTGGATCAGCTGGATTATTCGCATTTTTAGGTTATACAAAGCCAATGCCTTTAGTTGCATCAGCATTAAGCATGGGTATTATTGCTTCATCAATTTTACAATGTACTAAAAAATCAACTCTAAACTTTATGCCACGCTTTGCAGCACACGCTGTGCACTTAGGTTTTGCGCTTATCGTTTTAGGTGTTGCCTTCTCAGGGCCATACAAAATTGAAAAAGACGTAACATTAGGCCGTGGAGATTCAACTCTATTAGGCGCATATACAATCACTCTTAATGAGCTTTATGATGGGCAAGCGCCTACTTATGATTTCTTAGAAGCTGAATTAGTTGTTTCACTCAATGGCGAAATTTTAGGCATGCTTTCACCGCAAAAACGTTTATACCACAAATTCCAAGGTATGAGTTTCTCAGAAGTTGGAACAATGCCAAGCTTAGGCAATGAAGTATATGCAAGCTTAAGTGGATTAGATGACATGAGCAGAGCTGTTCTTCGTGTAAGCGTGAATCCATTAGTAAACTGGATTTGGATTGGTAGTACAATTCTCTGTATATTCCCATTCTTAGCTTTACGTGCAATAAAAAGGCGTGAAGAAGACGAATAGTCATTCATAAAAAAAGCAAAATTGAGGGAAAGGTTTAGAGCCTTTCCCTTTTTTTATTTAATCTTTTTTATATTTATTGATGCTTTTTACTTAAATAAAAAAGTGAGATATTTGTGTATCTCACTTTCTATTAGATTTTATTTTATGTTCGTGAAAAGCGTCGTTTTCACTCGTTCGCTAAAGCATTTGTTCGCTTTAGTCACTTTTATTTTATAACATCAACTTTCATATATGGTTGTAAAACTTTAGGAATTCTAATGCAATCTTCTTCTTGATAGTTTTCTAAAACAGCAACAAGAGCACGACCTGTTGGTAAGCCAGAACCATTCAATGTGTGAACAAATTCAGCTTTTCCGCCTTTTGGCTTAAACTTAATATTTGCTCTTCTAGCTTGGAAATCAATACAGTTTGAGCAAGACGAAATTTCACGATATGCTTTTTGACCAGGAAGCCAAACTTCAATATCATAAGTTTTGGCTGAAGAGAAGCCCATATCACCAGTACAAAGAGTAATTGTTCTGTATGGCAATTCTAAGCGCTCAAGAAGAGTTTCAGCATAACGTCGCATTTCTTCTAATTGCTCGTATGATTTTTCAGGGTGCGCAAAATGCACCATTTCAACTTTTGTGAACTGGTGTTGACGAATAAGCCCACGTGTATCTTTACCCGCTGATCCAGCTTCTGAACGGAAGCACGGAGTTGCCGCAGTAAATTTTAGTGGAAGCAAACTTTCGTCAATAACTTCATTCGCATAAATATTTGTAAGTGGAACTTCTGCAGTTGGAATAAGGAAATATTCCCAATCTTGAATTTTGAATAAATCTTCTTCAAATTTAGGTAATTGCCCTGTTCCTTGCATAGTTTGACGGTTTACCATAAGAGGTGGTAAAATTTCACAATGCCCAAATTCTTCTGTTTGTACATCAAGAAAATAGTTTGCTAAAGCTCTTTCAAGTTTTGCACCCCATCCACGTGACAAACAAAAACGTGAACCAGCAAGTTTAGCACCTGTTTCAAAATCTAAACCTTGAAATTTTGTGCCTAAATCCCAGTGTTCTTTTGCTTCAAAGCTAAATGAAGGAATTTCGCCCCATTTACGCACTTCAACATTATCATCTTCATCTTTTCCATAAGGAACTGATTCATTTGGAATGTTAGGAACTGTAAGAAGCCATGCTTCAACTTGCGCTTTCACTTCTTCAGTTTCAACATCAAGTGCTTTAATTTTGTCAGATAAAATTGAAAGTTCTGCAATAAGTTCATCGCAGTTTTCATTATTTTTCTTCATTTTAGCAACAGTACCTGATGCAGCGTTACGTTCTGCTTTTAAAGTTTCAACTTCACTCAGAAGTGCACGTCTTTTACCATCCAGTGATAAAAATTCATCCATTTGAATGTTTGAATTTCTTTTTTTAAGTGCTTCAGCAACAACTTCAGGTTGTTTTTGCAATAATTTAAGATCTAGCATATATTTTCCAATAAAAATTATTTATTTTCAGTATTTTCTTCACGTAAAGAGTATTTCATAAATTTTTCACGCACTTGCCATTCACGGAAACCAATTGTTACATCGCCTTCAGGTGAAACTAAAGTAGGGAAAGAGCCACGTGGGTTATATGAACGAACTTTAGCCATTAAGTTCTTACGCGCAGCACCCTCAAACTTATCAAGCAAAATTGTAGCATAAGGAATTTCATTAGTATGCATAAATTTTTCTAAACGATCGCAATGAACACAGTTTGTAAGCGTATAGAATGTTAAATCTGTTGCTTCAAGTGGATTCATACCACGATTATATTCATTTTGAAGATTTTCAGGAACAACAACTTCTTCAAAATCAATATTGTCACTTGGATCAGGTTTAGGATATTGTTCTGTATTACCTTTTGACTTTGTTACCATACGGGCAATTAAAATAATTGCAACCAAACCAACTAATGAAAGAATAATAGGTGTTGACATAATTTCCCTCGTAAAAAATTAAACGTATAGAACGCAAAATGCATAAAAGAATACTAACGTGATTTTCTTATGATATTTTGTGTAAAAGTAAAAGTATCTTGATTTAGTTTTTTAATCAAGTCATTCTCTGGCTGATTAAAATTTTTTCCACATGCAAGCACTGCTTGTTTTCTCAGAAGTGAATAAATAAAATCCTTTTCTGATTTTATTGTATTCCCCCATATAAGCGAAATTTCATCACAGCAATTATTTGCCAAAAGCGTATTTCCTGATGCATAGAGAGGATTTAAATTAAACTCTAAATATGTCTTCTTTTCTTTTGCATATTCTAAAAGATTGTCATCTACAATGCCAGGGCTTAGCAGGATATCAACATCTGCTGATAAAGCAGCTAAATTTGTACCGTGTGGAATATTATCATAAATATTTTCACCGTGCACACAAATAAAGTCGAAATTCTTTTCTCTTTGCCTATTTGCTTGCTCGCCAATTAATGCTGGTGGCACATACGCAATTTTATAGCCTAAAAAAACTTCAATATCATAAATAAGAGCAAGCTCTTTGATATAATTTTTTATTTCAGTAACTTTTTTTCCTGAAAGTGAACTATCAGAAAATAGAAAACCCACACATTTTACATGAGCAAGTGAAGCACTATATAATGCTTTTTCTAGAGGAAAATTTTCAATATCTATATGAAGTTCTATCATAGTTTCCTTTATTGAAGTGTGATTAAAGTTATTTCTGAATCAACGCCAAATCTAAATGGTGCCCCACCCCATAAACCAGTTCCGTTTGAAACATAAAGCTGCATATCATTCACTTGATAAAGCCCTGAAACATAACCATCATTTGATGCAGCCATTATAGGGTAAAGAAGGAATATTTGCCCGCCATGTGTATGCCCTGCAAGTTGAACATCATAACCATAAGTTGAATTTTCTTTTGCCATTTTTGGCTGATGCCCCATAAGAATTTTTACCGTGCCCTCTGGAATATTTTCTATTGCTTTTGCGTTATTTGGTGCATATTCACTTGATTTTCTAGCTCGTGATGGATCGCCAATTCCAACAATTGCAATTTGTTCACCATCAATTTCAATAAGCACATTTTCGTTGAGCAAAAGGTTCAAGCCCATTTTATCAAAATGTTCTTTCCAGTTCATTGGGCCAGCATAGTTTTCATGATTGCCCATCGACATATACATGCCATATTTTGCTTGAATATCTTTAAGCGGAGCAACATCAACAGCAAGATGTGCTACAGGTTCATCAATCATATCTCCTGTGATAACAACAGCATCTGCCTGTATTGTGTTAACTTTTGCCACAACTTTCTCAAGCCAAACTTTATCAAAAGCTGAGCCTATATGTAAATCAGTTAAATGTACAAGTTTAAAGCCTTTAAACTCATCAGGCAGATTTGGAATTGTTAGCGTCATTTCTTTGATATTTGGAACTTTTATAGCCTGAAATAATCCATAAACATTTGCACAAAGAACAAATATCACAATGTATATCAATGTTTTTCCACTTGCTAAAACATCTTTTATTACAAGTGAAGTATTAAAAATCTTTGAAATTATATAAAGTAAAAGAAGGATAATATCACGCAAAATTAAAATTCCGCAAGTGAACAGCATTGAAATAAAAATGAAACTTATAATGCGCCTAACTTCAATGGAAATTTGAAAATCATACATTGATGAAAGTACGCGTGAACCAACATAACCCTGTGATAAAATAATCAAGAGAATAAAGCTTGCTAACAGAACACCCTTTGATAAATTATGCGGAAATACACCACGAAAAAAGATATAAAGAGCTGAAGACAGCGTAACTGTTAAAGCCATTAGAAGAAAACTACTCATAAAATAAACCGACTATTTAAATTTTTCTGATAATAAAAGAAATAATGTTCATATGCTTACCTGCACCTGCTTCCATGGCAACTCTGTCTCCCTCTGAATAAGGATTATCAAGTTTCAGCCAGTCAGTCCATGCTTCTTCAAAGCACTGCAATTCTTTTATTTCATCAATAACAAGATTTTTCGATTGTAAGAATAGTTTTTTCCACCATTCAATAGAATGCATACATTCTAAATCTTCAGGAGTCCATGAAAGAAGAAGCTCTGATGGCATATTAACCTGGAATTCTTCTTTTAATCCTGGAAAAGCAAGCAATAAAACACCATCTTTTTTAAGATATGGTAAGATTTTTTCATCAATAAAGTTTTCTTCTCTTCCAAAATAATGATAGCCATCAATGCAAGTAATTACATCAAAATATTCATTTGCATAAGGCAAAGCTAAGGCATCGCAATGAATTGGAATTACTTTATCTTCAACTTTTTGTGCTTGTATAGTTGCAAAATTTTCATTTGCTTTAATCCATAAATCAGTTGCAAATACTTGGCAATTAAATTCTTTTGCTAGAAAAATTGAAGTAAGCGCACGCCCACAGCAAAGATCAAGCACACGCATATTTTCTTTTATTTCAAGGCCTTCGCATGATTCTTCTAATACTTTCAGTGCATTTGGCCCCATCATATTTTCATTGATAAAAGCTTCATCATATTTTGCAGTTCTTGGATATTCCATAATATTCCTTTCAAAAAGCAAAAAGAGAACATTATGCCCTCTTTTTGATAATTATTATTTATTTCGTCTTGTTACGCTTCCGTAAGACAATAAAGTTTTATTTTTAAATCTCACGCTTCGCGACTTCAAAGCGCCTGTATCAATATGTGTTTCATGGAATGCTTTAAGCCTTCTTTGTAGCCTAAGAATACGCTGAATTATTTCGCTAAGCCCAAAATAAAGTAGAGAGAGTAAAATGCTAAAACCTAAAGATAAAATTCCATAATAGATATTCATTTTATTTATTTCTTCATTGTCTGAATTTGTTTGCCAGAAGAAATAAATACAAATAAATGTTCCAACAAGCCAAAGCATATGCCCACAGAGTTTTAGTAAGCTTTCAAGTGGCATACGTGTGTATGGGTTTACTTCAGTGTAGCCAATCCAGTTATCGCTTCCACATTCTGGGCATGAAGTAAGATAATTAGGAAAAACATATTTACAGTTTGAACATTGTAGCTGACTTGTTGCTGACATATTCAAAATTTCTTTTCTTTCTCTTTTTAGATAAAAAACCTTACGTTTTTTCATGTGCGACCTCTTTTTTCCTCTAGTTTATACCCTAGTTAGTGAATGACAAATGGCTATGAGTTGCAATTTCTGGTCGTCTTCTTTGTATGAGATAAAGTAAAGCTAAAATAGCCATACCAAATCCATAACCAACATATCGCAATTCAAAAGGTAAGAAGAAACCAGTAAGCAATGCAGGATAGAACAAGAAGATAGTTGCAAAAAGCAATAAAATGCTTTCAGGTAATGTATTTGAACGGATATACCAACCTTGAACTAAAGATGCAAAACTTACACAACCAAGGCAAGTCATACCAAAAATAAAGAACGCTTCAGGAATTGAGGTAATTCCCCATAAAATAATATCATGGTTGAAGAAGAACATTAAAGGAAGAATTGCAGTTCTGATATCGTATAAGAAACCTTGAATACCTGCTTTAATAGGGTCACACTCTGCAATAGCAGCTGCTGCATATGCGGCAAGGCCAACAGGTGGTGTATCATCAGCAAGAATACCAAAATAGAAACAATATAAATGTGCCGCAATAAGTGGAACTTGAATAGCAACACCGTGAATTTCAATTGTTGAAGCAAATTGAACAAGAATTGGTGCTGTGAGAGATGCCATAATAATATAGTTAGCTGTTGTTGGTAAGCCCATGCCTAGTAATAGCGATGCAATAGCAGTAATACCAAGTAAAAGCATAATATTGCCAGCTGAGAGAATTTCAACAAAATAAGTAATTTGTTGCCCTAATCCAAGTGAAACACAACCAACAATAATACCTGCTGAAGCTGTTGCCATTGCAACACCAGCCATATTTGTGCCACCACCAGCTAAAGCATTGATAACAAGTTTTACACCCTCAACAAAACCTTTTACAAGAGATTTTTTTTGTAAATGTGCAACAACTATTGGCTGAGCAACCATAATTACAGCTAACAGAAGAATTGCTCTAAAAACTGCTAATTCTGCAGAGTGTTGAACAACAATCAATTCATATAAAAGCATCATAATTGGAATTAAGAAGTGGAAACCACTTAATAAAACTTTTACAAAATTTGGCAGTTCGTGTTTTGATAATCCACGTAAACCTAGTTTACATGCTTCAATGTGAGTAATCCATAATAGAGCAATATAAGAAGCAAAAGCAGGAACAGCCGCAGCTTTAGCAACTTCAATATAAGGAACGTTTACATATTCAGCAATAATAAATGCCGCCGCACCCATAACAGGCGGAGCAAGCTGACCATTTGTTGATGCCGCAACTTCAACAGCAGCAGCCTTTGAAGCAGGATAACCAACTTTTTTCATAAGTGGAATTGTGAAAGTTCCTGTTGTAACTACGTTTGCAATACTAGAACCTGAAACAACACCAGTTAAAGCAGAACCCAACACAGCCGCTTTTGCTGCACCACCGCGATATGTACCAAGCCCAGCTACTGCAAGTTGAATAAAATAGTTACCGCCACCAGCTCTTTCAAGCATAGTTCCGAATAAAACGAAAAGGAAAACAACTGTTGCAGAAACGTTTAGCGGAATACCGTAAATCCCTTCTGTATCCATAGTCATCTGTGAAACAAAGCGTGTTAAGCTTACGCCTTTGAATGCAATTGCATCAGGCAAATAAGGCCCAGCAAAAACATAGAAAATAAAAACTGTTGCAATACAAGGTAAAGCAGGCCCGATAACTCTTCTTGTTGCTTCTAATAATAAAACAACAAGCATCATACCAAAAACGATATCACGTGTTATTGGCATACCCGCACGTGAAGCAATGCCAACATTATCAAAAATAATATACATTGCAGCAAAAGCAGCCAAGATGCCTAAAATATAATCAAGAACCGTTACCCTATTCATTGCTAAAAGTATACGTAAATCCCATGAAGAGGATTTTGTGCTTTTGCGCATAGGAATATTGAAATAAACTAATAAGATAGCAAAGGTAAGATGGATGGCTCGAACATAAACACTGTCAATAAGCCAAAAACTTGCTGTAGCAAGCTGGAATAAAGACCAGGAAATTGCAATTATCGCAGTGATAAAACCTGTGATTCCTACAGTATCACCACGTAAGCCATGTTCAGTAGCTATAAGTTTTTCTTTATAATCATTATTCATAAATAAATACCATTACCTTAAATTCTTCAAATATCATTCAATTCTCACCTTAAATAGAAAAAGAAAAGAAGGGAAAAGCGCACTTCTCCCCCCTTATCCAAAAAAGTTTAATTACTTAATTAAACCAATTTCTTTGTAGTATTGTTCAGCACCTGGATGAAGAGGAGCTGTTAAACCTTCAAGCATACCTTCTTGTGTGAGAGTTGCTAAAGCTGGGTGAAGAGTTTTGAACTCATCTAAGTTTTCAAAAATTTCTTTTGTGAAAGCGTAAACAACTTCATTAGGTGTATCAACATCAGTAATAAGAGTTGCAAGCATGCTTACTGTTGGAACTTGGCCCATATCAGCATTTGAAGCATCTTGATATTGGCTCATATCAATATAACCTTTTGTATAGTAAGGGAAATCTTTTTCTAAAGCAGAAATATCTTCGATTGGCACGATGTTAACTTTACGTTTACCAGCTGTTGCTTCTTTGATGTTTCCGTTTGGATGAGCAACTGTATAGAAGAAACCGTCAATACGACCATCTTGCAACATACGTGGAGCATCAGCAGCTTTAATGCCTTCTGCTTGCATATCTTTTTCAATATCAATGCCATTTGATGTATATAAATCAATAGCGTTTTGACGTTGACCAGAACCTGGGTTACCAATATTGATTACTTTGCCTTTTGAATCAGCTAAGCTGTTAATGCCCGCATCAGTTGCAGCAATAAAAGTAATCATTTCAGGAGCTAATGAGAAAACAGCACGTAAGTCTTTTTGTGGTTTACCTTCCCATTCAGAAAGACCATTATAGGCTTGATATTGTCTATCAGCTTGTGCAATACCAAAATCAAGATCATCAGACATAACAGCGTTGATGTTAAATACTGATGCACCTGTTGATTCAACTGTTGCACGAATGTTGTAAACATCTTTTTTATTGTTAACAATCTTCGCAATAGCTCCGCCAGTAGGATAGTAAACACCTGTGATACCACCTGTTCCGATAGTTACAAATGTTGGCGCAGCTTGAACGGTCATTGCTCCAAAAGCAAAAGACAAGCCAACTAATGCAGCAAAAAACTTTTTAGTCATAAACTGTTTCTCCTTTTAATTAAGTGAATCTTCTTATAATCTACTTTTTTAAAAATTGCAAGTTTGTGTAATTTGTTCTCTTTTCTCTTATAGAGCAAAATAGAATTTTACAATTTTGTAAAACTTGACACATCATTTTAAAAAGCATAGTCAAAAAGTATAAAAAATCTTATGGAGTTAAAATGAAGAATAACATACTGCTTTGCGCTTACCTATTATTACTTTCATTTATATTATCTGCTTGTACTGCTACCAAAACAAAGACTATACAAGCAATAAACACTCCTGCTTTTCAAGAATTAGCAACTAAAATTCCTCAACAGTTACAGGCAAATGGATTTACAGATAGCGAAAACCATTGGTATAGCCCTGTTATCTCTTTACCTATTGTAAATGTTGGTGATACTCTTTATAATCACCTCGACCCTTCTTTTCATTATGATTCTACATTGAAAATTACTTCTTTTTCACAGCTTCCACACAGAAATCTTACTATTTCAAAAGATAGTTTCTTTTTTGAACAAGGAAGTGACAGAATAAGTGCTTCACTGCTTGCTATTCTTGATTGGAATAATGATAACAACGACGATTGGATAGTTTCATTTTCAATAAACTCTCAAAATAAAAAAGAAATTTCAAAGAAATATTATCTCTTGATTACTAATACTGAAAGCTATCCATTAAAAAGTCAAATAATTGCTATTAAAGATGATTTTCAAAAAACTTTTAAAGTTTTACTAAAGAATAATGCAAGTCCAATGGAATTTGATATTGGTGATATAAATCTCTTAGAAGCACCAACTGACAATGATTTAAATAAAAATGAGGCACTTATAATTGAAAGTGCCCCAAATTCTGATTCTTCTGTAACAACAAATAAATTGTCTGAGTAGTGTATTAGCCTTGCATCAACTTTATTGCCGAGGAAGAAAGTAGATTATTTTTCTTCAATGGATTATGCAAAGTATTTTGGTTGCCACTATTTGCTTGTTGACTTTGCACAGGCACATTATCTGTAATATTTGTTGAAAGTGTTGGAACAAGAGGTTTACTAAGAGGATTTGGATTTTGGCTACTTTGCAAAGGCTTTGTATTCAACTGCCCCTGTAGTGGGCTTTGCAATGCTTGTTGGCTTTGATTTTGTTGTGCTAAATTTGCCTGCTGTGGTTGCTGCGGTTGTAAATTTTGCACATTTGTAGGTATTTGCGTTTGAAGTGTTTGTGCATTGCTTACTTGCCCAACAACTTGTGTATTCACAGCTTGTGGAGTTTGCGCTGGTGCTGTTGGCGCATTAAGTTTTTGTGAAAGAGCACTTTGGAATAATAAAGGATTTAAATCATTACTTCCTTTTTGGTTGAGCCCTGTGTTTACTGGTGCTTGTGCTGCAACATTCGAGTTTACTGTGCTTTCCACACCATTATTTTTTGCAACTTGTGCATAGGCAGAATTTGCCGCAGTTTTACCTACACCTAATCTTGGCGCACCTGAAACTGTTTTAGCATTCATTGCATTCATGCTTACTTTACTTCTTGCAGTCATTTGTTGCGCCATCGCTTGCGCAGCAGGATCATTCAAAACTTCAGTAAAAGCATCTTTTAATCCTTCTAGGATATTAAGAACACCATCAATTATTTCTGGGCTAGCTTTGAGGTTTGCTTGTAAAAGGCGCGCTGTGCAAAGAGTATAAAGATTACGTAAATTTTGCGCAAGATCTTCACCTTTATCTAAGTTTAATGAAGCATCAAGCCCATGAATAACATCTAAAGCTTTTGAAATAAGAATGCCTTTACCTGCCATATCTTTTTCAGCAATTTTTTCTTTTGCATGATTAAGATGACGAATTGCAGTTTCAAAAAGCATAACAACAATATCACCTTGATGGATAGTTGTAAGCTGTGTTTGAAAATATGTTTGTGCTGCATTTTGCATATTAATTCACCTTATTTACCTGAAACATTTGCCTGTGCTAAAGCGGCGGCATTTGCTTCCATTATTGCAGATTGAACACCAAGATGGGCATCTAAACTAGCATATCTTACGCGCATACGAGTTTCCCAAAGGTCAATCCTTTCAATTTCTTCAGCAATTTTTTTATCTAAATTATCAACAATTTCTTTATAGTTTGAACGAACAATAGGAATTGCACCATTACCTGATTGACCAGCAACATCACGTATTTCATTTTCAAAGAAATCGCTCAATTCAAGTGCTTTACCTTGTTTTACGCTCACACTATCGCCAGTGTATTTTTTATTTGGTTCAAGCGCACCTGTTGTAAATTCAATCGAAAGACCGAAAGCATTATTTCCTGGATCTGCCGCAGTGTAACGGTTTGGATATTCTTCAGAAGTATTTGCTTTTGAACCGTTGATATACACAGTATCAGGTATAATATTACCGCTTGAATCAGTTTCATATTCTACATCGTAAGTGCCTGCACCTACGTTGTCAGTTTTACTATGGAAAATAAAGTTTTCACTATCAGCAGTTGTTGATTCACTTGCAAAAAGTTCTGCTACAGCACGAGGATTAGCAGCAATAGCTTCTCTTAATGCCACAGAGTCAATAACAAGCATGCCATAAGTAGCTGAACCTTCTTCGGCATCTGTTGAAATGCCAAGCTCTGAAATAAGTGAATAAGATTCAAGATCGCCATTTGTCACAACAACTGAACTATTTTTTGTAATATTTGGATCTAAAGGAGTTGTTCCAAAGTCAACCTCAAAACCATGATATACACTATCAGGATCATCAACTCTAAAAAGTCCTGGATAGCTAGGATCTTCAGTTGCTACTACTCCATCAATAGTTACTGAATTAACTTTGCCGCTTGCATCTGTTTGATAGCGTAAGTCATAACCCTTATCTTCAGCAGTTGGTGGCAATGTTGACGGAACATTAGTAATTTTTGCTTCATTTGTAGGATAGAGAGAACTTGCATCTTGCTGTACAAATTCAACAGTGGTTTTAACCGTAATTTTATCTGTTTGAGAGAGATTTTTTGTAATAGGATCTTTACCAAAGCTTAGTTCAAAACCATCAAATTGTGTTCCTGTGCCTTCAACTTTAAATACACCAGCTGAATCAGGCACTGCAGTGGCTTCAACACCACCAATAAATACAGAATGAACAGTTCCAAAAGCATCTGTTTCATAAGAAATATCATAACCAGCGTTTGAGTTAGGCATAGTATCAGGTGTATTTCTTATTGCTATATCAACATTAACATGATCTTCTTCTGTACTGTCAACATGTTTTACTTCTCTTTCTGTTACTAATTTATCAGTTCTTGAAAGGTTTGGAAGCATTGAAGTATCAGTAAAATCAACTACTAATCCATAAAGCCCGCTTGTTATATCTTCAACTTTAAAAGCACCAGGGTTTGATGGATCTTCAACAGCAGCTATGCCACCTATAAGAACAGAATGCACTTTACCATTAGCATCTGTTTGATATTCAACATCGTAACCATTTGGATCAACAAGAAGATTTTCAGGTATTGATGTTGCAGTAATTATATCTTTAGGAGTTTCTGATTCAATTTCTGCAATTTTTTCATATTGAGTTGTAAAACCAGGGCTTGCTGAAGTTATAATAGCATTTAGACGTGACGTCATTAATTGCACTGCATAGTTACCAGTTAAAATTGAGCCGATATCAGCTTCATCCTGAGTCACAACAGTTGAAGGGTCAACAGCTGTAGCATCGCCATCAACAGAAGTTAGTTCTTGAATAAGTGAACGCATTTCATTAACTGTATCAACAAAGAGGTTTACTTTTTCTTCAATTTTTGAAGTGTCTTCTGAAATAGTAATTGTTTCTGGAGTGCTACCTGTTGTATTTTTGAGGTTAATTGTAGCACCTTCAATAACGCCTTCTACACTATTTGATGAAGAAGTAAGTTTTTGATCAGTAAAACCATTTAAAGAAAATATAGCATCTTTTGCTTCAAGCGTATTAAAATCAGCAGAAGAATCTAAACCAGGCACAGTTGAATTGATAGTGATATTATTTTTTGAACCTGTTTCAGTGCTTTGCATTTGAAAAACATAGCCATCGCCAGTTGAAACTAAAGAAGCTTTAACACCAGCATTTTGCGCATCGTTATTGATTCTTGTAACTAAATCTTCAATAGTCATAGTATCATCTATTGTATAGGTAAGCTCTCTACCATCACCAAGGCTATAGGAAAAACTTGAAGTTTCGCCAGTTGAAAGAAGAGGTTCAAATTTCTTAGCTTCATTTTTTTCAAAAGGTGTAGCAGTTTTGGTAGACCAAATAGATGCAGTAGCAAGCTGATCAATATTAATAGTATATGTTCCCGGTAAGGCGCTAGAGCTTGGAACAACACTTACTGTTGATTCACTGCTCGAAGAACCTTCAAGGCTAATAATATCATAGATGTCATTCATGTCATCTAATTGCATTTCAAGATCGCTCATTAAATTGGTAATTTGATCAAATGCTTCAATACGCAATTCCCAATCAAGTTTCCATTTTTCTAAGCTATTAATATGATATTCTTCAACTTCACGAAGTTGATCAATCATTGCACCAAAATCTGTTCCTGAGCCTAAGCCACCGAAAGATACGTTACCGGTTTCTACGCCACTCATAAGCACCTCGTAGGAAAATTTTTCTTAGTTAATTATTCTATTTTTCCCTTTGTGATACACATGCAAATATTATTCCAACTTAAAATCATTAACTATATTAAAATACTTCATAATATTTTAACGGTTATTTTTATATTCTCTTTAGAGAATTAAATTACAAAAAAAATACATAAATTTCTTTAATAGGATAGTGCTATGCTTTACAAAATATTAAAATGGGCTTATAAAAATAGAAATAAATTGATTTTAAACAATTTTTTATTCTTTTCTTATCCAACCAGCCACTACCTAGCGGAGGAAATATATGAACATTAAAATGAGAACATTATCCTTTAGTTCCGTTCTCATAATCAGCTCATTCTTGAGCTCCTCTTTTGCGCATGCAGCAAAAACTGATTATGAAGCCTTACATAGATTTAGCCAAATCCTTGATATTGTTGACCAATATTACGTAGAAAAACTTGAGCAAGGCGAACTTATAGATGGCGCAATTAAAGGAATGCTCGAATCGCTTGATCCGCATTCAACATATATGGATGATGAGGAGTTTGCAAAACTTCAAGAATCAACCTCTGGTGAATTTTTTGGCATTGGCGCAGAACTTTCTATTAAAGATGGTCAGCCAATTGTTATTGCACCAATTGAAGATACTCCTGCTTTTCGTGCTGGTATAAAAGCTGGCGATATTATTATTTCTGTTGACGGAAAACCAACGCTTGATAGATCACTCACTGAAACAGTTTCTATGATTCGTGGTGAAAAAGGCACAAGCGTAAAACTTGTTGTTCTTCCAAAAGGCGCTACACAAACAAGAACCGTTGATATTGTGCGCGGAATAATTCCATACATTAGCGTAAAAGTGAAAGAGCTTGAACCAGGTTACCCTTGGGTTCGCTTAGCTGTTTTCAACGAAAAAACAACAAAAGAACTTAAAGAAGAACTTAAAAATCTTCAAAAGAAGAGCCCTATCAAAGGAATTATCCTTGATATGAGAAACAACCCTGGTGGAATTTTATCGGAAGCTGTTTCTGTTTCTGATTTATTCTTAGACAAAGGAACAATTGTTTCTATCGAAGGTAGAGAAGATTCACTTCGCCGTAGATATTCAGCACGTGATCAAAAAGATGATATATTAAATATTCCTGTTATTGTGCTTATCAATGCTGGATCTGCGTCAGCTTCTGAAATTGTTGCTGGTGCACTTAGTGATAATGATAGAGCTTTATTAATGGGCGAACGCTCATTTGGTAAAGGTTCAGTTCAAAATCTTATTCCATTAAATGATGGAACTGGTGTTAAAATTACTATTGCGCTTTACTACACACCTGATGGCCGTTCTATTCAAGCAGAAGGCATTGAGCCAAATATGGATGTTCCACTTATTATTGAAGGCGAAGAAATTGATGCTGAATTAATTGTTCGTGAAGATACATTAGAAAAACGTCTTGATACAGGTAAAAACGATAAAGAAGACACTAAAAAAGAAGTAAAGAAAGTTCCTGCACCTGAATTATTACCGCTTAAAGGTCTTTCAAAAGAAAATACTGAACTTCTTGAAAAAGATAATCAATTAAGAACTGCTCTTCAAGTAATCAAAACAATGCCTGCAATTCCTCAGTTTTAATTTGAATAAACTCTAAAGGGAGCTAAAACTCCCTTTTTTTCATTAATTATCATGGAACAATTAAAAGCAATACTCACGCAAATCAACTTACCCTTTAAAAATCTTTACTTAAGATGGTCTTTTTTTGCGTGCATTTTTCTTTTAGTGCTTTTTTTAGTTTCGCGTGATAATAGTAAGCAAATAGAAACTCTCACACAAGAAAATACAATACAAGAGCAAGAGCAAACACCCTCATCAAATGGAGAGATTCAAGAAGATATCTTTCAAGAAAATTTAGATGAGCTTGTAATTGAAGAAAAGCTCAATGAAAATTTTGCTTATAACGATCTTTATATTTTTCGAGATAATATTAGCAATTTTTCAATCCCTTATGATGAAAGCGCATCAGCTTCTTTTTTTGATAAAATTAAACAAGTAGATAATGCCTTATTACAAACTTTAGGGCGCTTGCAAATTCCTGTTGATAATTTTCAAATAAGTTCAACATTTATTAAAATGAAAGAAAAAAACTATTTTCTTTTTCAAAAAATAAACTTAACTTTGCCTACAAATATAAATTCTACTACCCTTAATAAGGCATTGGAAGAACAACTTGACTTGTGGGCACATGATGCAAAGATAACATTTTCTTCAAAAAATAATCTTCTTTCTATTTTTGTTAATAATGAATGCACGCATGAAATTTTTTTACTGATTGGCTCACATACAGAAAAAGCAAAAATGAGCATAGTAATTGACGATTTAGGCGTAAGCCCCACTGCGCTATATGCTTTCTTAGAACTTGATTTTCCTGTTTCATTTTCTATTTTACCACGGAATAAATATGCACAGCTTTACGGAACAGTTGGACATTTTGCTAAAAGAGAAATTTTTTTGCATCAACCAATGGAGGCCGAGAATAAGATTTTCTCAGTCCCCGAAGGCTTAGCAATTACGGACACACAAGAAGAAATAAAAAAAAAACTTAAAGAAAATTTAGCCAAAATTCCATACGTAACAGCTTTAAACAATCATACAGGTTCTGCTTTTACTGCAAATGAAGCAGCAGTTACAAATTTTTTAGTTGCTCTCAAAGAAATATCCCCCACAATTCATGTGCTCGACAGTGTAACAACGGGTAAAAGTCAGCTCAAGCTTCTTTCAAAAAATTACTTCACACACACAGCCTATAGAGATGTTTTTATTGATAACATCCAAAATGAAAAAGAAATAATCAAGCAACTTGATTTAGCTTTAGAAAAAGCACTTAAAGATCCTAGCAAACACATTATTGCTATTGGCCACCCTCATACAGCAACACTAAAAGCATTGAAAAATTGGAAAAGTTATAAAGATGAAAACATTGAAATTGTGCACGTTTTTACAAAAATATAGTTTTCATATATTAATAAAAAAAGGCAGTCTTCTAAAATTTAGATAACTGCCTTTTATTTTATTTAAATTGAGAGCGGTTTATTTACCTGTATGCCCAAAACCACCAGCACCTCTTTGTGTTTCGCCTAGCGCATCAACAACATTCACTGCAAGCTGAAAAGCAGGCTGAAAAACTAATTGTGCTATTCTTTCGCCTTTTTTTATAGTTTGGCTTTCTTTTGAGGTGTTTAAGAGCATTACAAGAATTTCACCACGATAATCTTTATCAATAACGCCAACGCCTTGCGCAACAGTAAGCCCTTTTTTTGCGCCTAAACCCGAACGGCTATACACAAATCCGCCTATATTTTCTTTTATAATTTCAATGCTAATACCACTTGGCACTAAAAAGCGTTCGCCAGAAAGAATTGTAACTTCATCTTCTTCAATACAAGCACGCAAATCTAAACCAAGTGAGCCCTCTGTTGCATAAGAAAGCCCCTCAGCATAGATATTTTGCGTATCTCTATGATAAAAGATATTTACAGTATCAGAATTTTGCATTAAGAATTATCCGCCTAAGTATGCTTCTTTCACTTTAGGGTTTGCAAGCATATCTTGCCCCTTACCTTCTAAAACAACATTACCAACTTCTAAAATATAGGCATAATGTGCAATAGAAAGCGCAGCAAAAGCATTTTGCTCAACAAGCAATACTGTTTTACCTTCTTCATTGATTTTCAAAATAATTTGGAAGATTTCTTTAACTAATAAAGGAGCAAGACCAAGAGAAGGTTCGTCAAGCATAACAAGATCAGGCTGTGACATAAGCGCACGACCAACCGCAAGCATTTGTTGCTCACCACCTGAAAGAGTTCCGCCTTTTTGCCAGTTTCTTTCTCCAAGGCGAGGGAAAAGGCTATACATCAAATCTCTATCTCTTTTGATGCCTGCTTTATCAGTTCTACACCATGCACCAAGCATAAGGTTTTCTTCAACTGTTAAATGTGGCAAAATTCTTCGCCCTTCTGGACTTAGCGCAATTCCGTATTCAACCATTTTTTCAGTAGGCTGTTTAACTAGCTCAATCTTTCTTCCAAGTTTTGGCGAATCATATTCAATTGAGCCTGTAACGTTTTTCACTAAACCAGAAATAGAACGAATAACAGAACTTTTACCAGCGCCATTCGCACCAATAAGAGTTACAATTGAACCTTTTGCAATTTCAATATTAACATCATGAACAGCGTGAATAGCTCCATAAGAAACATTAAGATTTTTTATACTTAGCATGGTATCCCTTCAGTTAGAATAATTCAATTTTCACAATACAATCTATTTTACAATGCCACGTTCCGTAGTACGGATAAATTCTACAAATTCTTTGATTTCTACAAAATCATATTTTTCTTCAAGTTCTAATAAAGCTTCTTTACGAGGTGTATCAGAAGCCCAAATAAGCTTATAAGCAAATTTTACAGCTGAAATAACTTCACTGCTTGCTTGCATACGGCGCAAACCAACAAGGTTTGGCGACTGCACACTTCCGCGTGAACCTTCTGAAACAAGCATGTAAGGCGGAACATCTTGATGAACGCCTGTCATACCACCAATAAAGCAACTTTTCCCTAAACGGCAAAACTGATGCACAGCCGATAAACCAGCAATAATTGCATGATCACCAACGTGAACGTGGCCAGCTAAAGTTGCGTTATTCGACATAACAATATGTGAACCTAAAACGCAATCATGTGCCACATGAGTATAAGCCATCAAAAGGTTATTATCGCCAATTTGCGTAATGCCTTTATCTTGCACAGTTCCTCTATGGATGGTTGCAAATTCACGAATATTATTGTTATCGCCAATAATAAGCTTTGTTACTTCATTAGCGAATTTCAAATCTTGTGGCGCACCACCAACACAAGCATAGGTGTGAATAGTGTTATTTTTACCAAGAGTTGTAAATTCTTTTACGCTTGCAAAAGCGCCAATTGTTGTGCCTGCACCAATAGTTACATTATCTTCAATGTTTGCACAATGGCCGATAACAACATCGTCTGCAAGCTCTACATTTTTACCGATAAAAGCGGTAGGATGAATGGTAGGCATACTTTTCCTCGCTACTTTGCTTTTGGTGTTCCAGCAGCAGTTAATTCAGCACTTGCAACAAGCTTTCCATCAACATAAGCTTCTGCTTCCATTTTCCATAAAGCAAGCTTATTACGTGGATTTTTACAAATGATTTCTAATTTATCACCTGGAACAACAGGTTTACGGAAACGAACTTTATCAATACCTGAGAAAACATAAAGAGTATCACCCATGTTTAGATCTTCGCCAACTGATGAAGCAACAAGAATAATACCTGCTTGTGCCATTGCTTCAATAATTAAAACGCCTGGCATAAGTGGTTGTTCTGGGAAGTGGCCATTGAAAAATGGTTCGTTCGCAGTAACATTTTTATATGCTTTAATATGATCCATTGGTTCTAGTTCTTCAACTCTATCAACCAATAAAAATGGATAACGGTGAGGTAAAATTTTACGAATGTCTAAAATATCCATTACTGGTTTGTTTTGTTCTTTTGCCATGGCTAATAATTCTCCAAATATTTTCTTTATACTTTTTTACTTTATTTGATTACTCAGCAAAGTAAAATTTATTTTTCTTCTTTATCCATTTCCAAAAACTTTTCAATTTTATTTAAGCGTGTAAAAAGTTCAGGAAATTTTGGCATAAGCGCTAAAGTGCGCATATAAGTTTTTTGATCAGCAAGCGGAGTTCCACCCATAACTACATTTTCAGGAACATCTTTTGCTACACCACTTTTAGGAGCAATAGTTGAGCCTGAGCCAATATGTAAATGACCTGCAACACCTATTTGTGCAGCAAGGGTTACATTATCACCCGTTGAAGTTGAGCCTGCAATGCCCACTTGTGAAACAATAAGGTTATTTTTGCCAACCTTAACATTGTGGCCAATTTGCACTAAATTATCAATGCATGAACCATCATCCACTAAAGTTTTATCAAGTGCAGCTCTATCAATACAGGAATTAGCGCCCACTTCAACTTTATTTTTCAATACAGTTTTACCAATTTGTGGGATTTTTTGAATACCCATCGGCGTAGGCACAAAGCCAAAACCTTCAGCACCAATAACCGCGCCAGGTTGTAAACAGCAATAATCGCCCAGTTCACACTCTGCCATAACAACAGCATTTGGATAAAGCGTGCAATTTTTGCCAATTTTTACATTTTCACCAATATATACATTGGAAAATAATTTTGTATTATCGCCAATTTCAGCGTTTTCACCAACAGTTACAAATGGATATATAATACAATTTTCGCCAATTTTAGCAGTTTCATGTATATATGCTTGTGGGCTTATTTCTTTATAAAAACCTTGTGTTTTTGCAAACATCATAATGCAATGAGCAAAGTGTTCATAAGGTTTATCAGAAATAAGAGCATTTTTAACTTGAGAAGCAAATTCTTCTTTAATAACTACAGCACCAGCATTAGTTGTTTCAAGCCCTTTTATATATTTAGGATTTGAAAGAAATGAAAGCTCACTCGCATTTGCAGTTTCAAGAGTATTTACCCCAGAAATCTCAATATCTTCACCAGTAAAGGTGCAGTTTAATAATTCAGCAATTTTTGATAACTTCATATATTATCCTTTATTTATAGACTTTCTTTTAGCACGTTGTAAGCATTTAATCAAGAAAATTACTTCCATGAAAATTCTATTGCTTTTATTTATGCAAGCAAATTGAAGGCACAAAAAAGCCCTCAAAAAAAGGGCTTTTAGATATTAGTATTTTTCAAAGTGGATACGGCTTTCATCGTAACGATCAACTTGCGGCGTATCATTCGCTGGATGTCCTACAACAATTGCGCCTAAAGGCAGAACATTTTCAGGCAAATTGAAAGTTTTGCTAAAGCCTGCAACTCTATCTTCTTCAGGGTAAATTCCAGTCCACACTGTACCAAGACCAATTGCATGCGCAGCAAGCATTATATTTTGCACAACAGCTGAACAATCTTGTTGCCAATATTGCGGCATTTTAGTTCTTGATAAATTACCACACACTAAAATTGTCATAGGTGCATCTTTTGCCATATTTGCGTAAACATTCATAGCAGCAATTTTTTCTCTTGCTTCTTTATTTGTAATAATAACAAATTCCCAAGGTTGCCCATTTCCAGCACTTGGTGCCTGCATTGCTGCTTTCATAAGAATATCAATTTCTTCTTGTGTAAGCGCTTTATCTGTATATTTTCTCACGCTTCTTCTTGTGTAAATTGCTTCTAATGCGTCCATAGTATTCTCCTTAAATTTATGCTTTAATGCCATCAATAGCGGCTTTAATTACATTGTTAAACCTTGATTTTTGCCCCTTAAACCACCTAATTGAAAGAGGAATTGGCAAACTTATCAGCGAAAGAAAAAAGGTGTAAGGATGTAGTTTTTTTAATAAATAAAACCTATTACGAATATTATAATAATCAGCAAGCTGCGGAAGTTCATTATCAGTAATTGCAAGCTGATTAAATGAACGCACTGGCGCAGCTTTCCCAGGTGTTGGCCCAATATGTTTTACCATTGCACCAGGCGCCCAGTTCATACGATAGCCTTCTTTTTGTGCACGTAGGCAAAATTCCACATCTTCAAAAAATAAGAAGAATTTTTCATGAAATAAGCCAATATTTTCAAAAACTTCACGACGAACAAGCATTGATGCGCCATAAATAAAATTAATATTTTTTACAGTTGTTTGACGCTCAGGTAATGAAAAACGTGAAATATTTTCTTCATATAAACGAACTTTACCTAAAATCGAGCTAAATGTTCCGCCGCCTGCACATTGAATATTTTTAAAATCTTCATGGATTATGGTTGAACCTATTATATGATAATCAGCATTCTCTTTATCAATTTCTTCTACACTATGGCGCAAAAGAGCAGCCAAAGCGTATTGCATTGGCATAGTATCATTATGTAAAAGCCAAAAAGCCTTGCATTCTTTATCGTAAAAAAGCATGCGCAAAGCATGGTTCACAGCGGCTGCATAGCCATCATTTTCTGAACGACGAATAAGCACAAGCGGAGAATAATCAACATCTTCAGAATATACTTCAACAGGCTCAGAATAGCTTGAATCAACTTCCGCACGCACTAAAGAACGCCAGCCTTTTAAAAGTTTATCAACAATTTCATTATCAGAGCCATTATCCACAACAACAATACGGCGTGGCATATCGCTTTGCTTGTGAACGTGTTCAAGGCAAGCTAAAGTTTTTTTATAATCGTTATAAGTTGTTATTATAACAGCTGTATTTTCTCTATCTATAGTGTTCATATTTACACCTAAAAACAATCTTTGGAATATTTTATAGCATAGTCTACGGATGAGGTCAAAGAAAAATCAAGTTCAAAATTTTTATATATCTATTTTTCTAACTATTGATTTTCTTTACTAAACTCTAAAGATTCATCACAAAAAATATCCATTTCTTCACTGTGATCATAACCAAGTAGATGTGCAAAACCATGAATTAATAGTTGTTTTGCATAGTCTGATTTTTCTTGATGATATAAAAAAGACTCTCTTGTCAGAGTATCAATACTCAGCACAAGGGAGCCAATAAAATTAATTTCATCAGTATCATCTGACTCTTCTGGAAAAGAAAGAACATTTGTTGGGGAAAGCATAGAAAGATAATCTTGATTTAATTCTTTGCTTTTTTTATCGTCGCAAACAATAATTTCAAAAGAAAGAGCGTCAAGTTTTTGATAAAAACACACTTTTTCAAAAAATTTTTGACATTCGTTTTTATCAATTGGCATTTTGTGCCATAATCCACTGTATTCTATTTGAATATTTTGGCTCATAAAGAAATTAGTATTGTGAAATATAGTGGTCTAAATCATCAGCTGTGCAAGATTTGCTTACCCAAAAAGCAGATGCCCAAATCATTAAAGCTGTTGCTTGTGTGTCATCTAATTTTTTTAATTTTGCTTCTAAGCTTGTTCTGCTTGCACCATGTTTTTCATGCACACCATTAAGTTCGCAGTGGTCACTGATACGCAAAAGCAAATAAGAAAGACGTGTTTGCTCAGGAGAAAGACGTAATTCTTTATGAACTTCAACAATAGTTTTAAGTTCAGCTGGCGTGAAATTTTGTTTTACTGCATTAATTGCTCGGAAAAAAATATCAACAGCCCAAGGCAAAATAAATTCCGCGCCCGCACTTTTCGTACGAAAATAATCTTTCAACCATTTTTCTTGATCATCATTAATTCTAGCAGCTACCTGTGGCATATTCTCTTCCTTGTTTTGAAGAAATTAAAAGAATATCAAAACTTTTCCAGCGTAAAAAAACATAAACGTGAAATTTTTCCTTTCTTCATTATATCAATAGCGCAATTCGCAATAAAACACAAGAGTTTTTCTAGAGTTTTTAAAGAAAAATACTGATTATTACTAGATATTTGCAATAAGACATTGATTTAATTATGTTAAAAAAATCTATTTTTAATAAATATTCTTTATAAAATTCAATATCTTAGCTTTGAATTGATGCTAATGCTTGCTTTTTATTAAGATAGTTGAGAAAATCAGCAACCATTTTTCCATGATCAAAGCAAAGAGGTGATGGTATATTATCTAAAGAATAAAACTTAGCTGTGGCAGCATCATCACCTGCATTTAGCTGTGAAATATCTTTTGCTTTGCCTGCAAAAGTTATCGTCATAGTATGGAAACGCGGGTCTCTGTCAGGTTTTGAATACACGCCAACAATGCCTAGCAAGTCAACATCAAGATTTGTTTCTTCCTTCATTTCTCTAATTGCAGCTTCTTCAACGCTTTCGCCTTCATCAATAAATCCACCAGGTAATGCAAAACCTAAAGGTTCGTTTTTTCTTTCAATAAAAACAATACCTTTCTCTTCATCATAAATAATTACATCCGCAGTAGGGGCTGGTTGAAGATATTTTTTTGCTTCTTTTCCGCAGTGTGGACAAATTAATGGTTTTTGCATAAGACCCTTCTTTTCATAGAGATTTAGTAAGTAATTAATTTTTTCTAAAGACTTAATTTTTTTAATCTTTGCTTTAATTTATGCTAAAAAACGATTTTTGTCAAAAAGAAGTATTTAATTTTAATTAACTCCTTTAATTATAAAGCTAAAATATAAGTAGGCAAAATTTTCACTCTTTAAAAAATTTCCTTTATTTTTCCGTGAAAAACTAAGTATTATTTGACACTTAATTTCCTTAAATAATTATTCTTTTTATTTTATACAAATCTAACTATTTATTTTTACATGTTTTTTTTATTTTGGCACAGATTATGCTTAATCAAAAACACTCCGGTACTAGCTGTCCGGCAAAGAAGTAAATAATACTTTAAATAAATTTTCCTTGGAGGGAATAACCATGAGTAGTCACTTAGATTATGAAATTAACAAAGAATTAGGCGAATGTTATTTATTTATGGGCGAACTTGAAAAATCAGAATCTTATTACCGCAAAGCTATTGATTCAAACAATACTTTAGCATCACCATTTTTAGGTTTGGCAACAATTGCCATCCAGCGTAATGACTATGATTCAGCTTTAGTTTTTTACAAAAAAGCTTTATCACTAGAAGAAAAAAATGACAAATCAATCACTGGTATTGGCTTAGTGCTTATGGAAAAAGAAATGTATGCAGATGCATTTTCACACTTCAAAGAAGCGCTTACAATCAATCCTGGTAATATGATTGCACTTTCTTGCCTTGTGCGCATTGCGTATCTTACAAATCAAATTGAAGAAATTCTTCCTTATTTAGAACGTGGTATTGAAGTTGATGAAAAACAACATACTCGTATCACTCTTGCAGGTTGTTATATTAGCTTAGATAGACATGAAGAAGCAACAGCTCTTCTCAACCAAGCTTTATCAATTGAGCCTGAAAATAAAGAAGCGCAAGAACTATTAATGCATGTTCAAAGCTTAGCAGCTTAATATATATTTGTTAACAAAGCCTTTTTGGCAAGTTAGCCCTCCTAAGTATTCCGGTGTAACAGCTGGAAATAACACCGGAATACTTTAATTTTTGTAGGCTAACAAATATAACAAGTATATAGTTTATTCACTGCCTGGCTGAGTAATTCTATTACTCTAAACAAATCAATTGCAAATATAAAGAAAAAGCTTTATATTCCTCACACAGAAATCTAAGATTCTTATTTTTAATTTCTTTGAAATTAGATTTAAATAATTATCTTGTTATTATATTTATTTGTGAGGTTAGAATGTATATTGAAGCTCCTTTATATCCTGGTCCGTCAAGCACACATAAAGCAGCATTAGAAGCTTTATCAAAAGATTATATGCCTGGGCGCTATAGTGAAGATTTTGCAAATGCTTATATTTATGCTTGTTCTGCAATTAAAAAACTTTGTAATACAAATAATGAAACTGTTCTTCAAACAGGTGAAGCAATTCAAGGTTTATGGACTGCATTAAAATCTACACTCACAAAAGAAGATAAAGTTCTTTCCATAGGAACTGGCGTTTTTGGAGATGGTTTTGCCGATATGGCAGAAGCGATTGGCTGTGAAGCACGCCTTATCTCATACCCTTACAATACAACTTTACATAATGAACAATTGGCTGAAATCGAAAAAGCTATTGACGAATTTAAGCCAACAATGATTACTCTTGTTCACTGCGAAACCCCATCAGGAAGCTTGAATCCTCTTGAGGGACTTGGTGCTTTAAAAAAGAAGAAAAATATTCCTCTTTTCGTTGTTGATGCTGTAGCAAGTATTGGTGGCGCACCTATCAATGTTGATGATTGCAATATTGATATTCTTATTGGTGGCTCACAAAAATGTTTTTCTTGCCCATCAGATATAACAACTCTCACAATAAGTGAAACAGCTTGGGAATATATCGAAAAAGTTAACTATATTGGTTATGATGCCCTTAAACCTTTTAGAGGCGCAATCAACAATCCTGCAAATCTTCCTTACACTCCTCATGCTTCTGGCATTTTCGCACTTGCTGCAGTTTTAAAAGCTTATGAAGAAGAAGGCTTTGAAAATATATTTAAAAGACATGAAGAAGTTGCAAAATTCTGCCGTGATGGAATTAAAGAAATTGGCTTACAACTTTTTGTAGAAGAAGGCTCAATTCCATCCCCTACTGTTACAGCTGTGTGCGTGCCTGAAAATGTTGATTGGGCAAAAAAACATCAAGAACTTGTTGAAAAAGGTGTTTTTCTTGGTGGAAGCTTGGCTTCACTAAGCGGAAAAGTGTTTAGGCTTGGCCACATGGGAACACAAGCAGATAAAGAAATTGTAAAAAAAGCTCTTGAAGTTTTAAAAACTGTTTTTTAAGAGTAGGTAAAATATGGGCTACTTTGATAATACATTTCCACCACTAAAATTTTCCTATAATACTGAACAGCTTCCTAGCGAAAAGGAATGCTATATGTTGTGGGATAAATATGAAATGCTTCCTAATATTAGAGAGCATTCTCAACTTGTGGCCGAATTTGCACGTGGCCTTGCAATATTAATCAATAGAAAATATCCAAATAGTGTTTCTGAAAACGGCGCTTATGTAGCAGGGCTTTTGCACGATATTGCAAAAACTTGGACTATAAAACATGGCGGAAATCATCAAATTCTTGGTGCAAGCATTGTGCGCTTAGAAACACGAAGCACTTTTCTTGCTTCTTGCGTGTATCATCATGTTATTTGGGCATGGCAAGAAGGCGAATTATCACAAGAAAATATGGCTTTTCATATCCCTCTTCTTATCACTTATGCTGATAAAAGAGTGCGCCATAATGAACTTGTAACTCTTGAAGACCGCTTTGAAGATTTACAAGAACGCTATGGCACAACAGAAGAAAGAAAAGATAATATTCAAATAAATTATAATACAGCAAAACAAATGGAAGATATTCTTTCAAAAAAATTGGAGTTTAATCTCAATGAATGTACTCTTGATAGCGGGCTCTTGGTCGCCAGAGCGTGAAGTTTCACTTAAAGGCGCAAAAGGAATTCAAAAAGCTCTTGAAGAACGTGGGCACACTGTAACTCTTTGCGACCCTATTTCTGATTTTGACAATATCATTACACTTGCAAAACAGCATGATATTAGCTTTATCAATATGCATGGTTCACCAGGTGAAGATGGCCTTATTCAAGCAATGCTCGAACAAGCTGGTTGCAAATTCCAAGGTGGCGATGCTAAATCTTCACTCTTAGCTTTACATAAAGCTGCTGCAAAACAAGTATATCGTCAAGCAGATATCAAAACTGCTGATTGGCACTTTATAGCACAAAAACCAAATAAAGATTGGGAAGCAAGCTTTGCATACCCTCTATTTATGAAGTCAGTTCTTGGTGGTTCAAGCATTAATCTTGCAAAAATCAATAATAAAGAAGAATTGCATGAGCAATTAAATATTCTTTTTGAAAAAAATTGCGAAGTATTAATCGAACCAATGCTCGAAGGCGTTGAGCTTACTTGCCCAATTCTTGAAAGAAATGGTGAAACAGGCGCATTACCTCCTATTATGATTAAGCCAAAAGCTGGTAGTTTTTTTGATTTTGAAAATAAATATTCAGAAAATGGCGCAGAAGAAATTTGCCCAGCTCCAATTTCTGATGAAATGACAAAGCTTGTTCAAGAAACTGCAATAAAAGCACATAAAACTTTAGGATTAAAAGGCTATAGTCGTTCTGACTTTATTCTTACAAAAGAAAATGAGTTGTATATTTTAGAAACTAATACTATTCCAGGAATGACACCAACAAGCCTTGTGCCACTTGCAGCGAAAACTGTAGGTATATCATTCGGTGAACTGCTTGAAATAATTCTTGAAAATGCGCTCAAATCCTAAGAATTAGAATTTTTGACAGAGCTTGTGATATTATTGACAAAAAATTCTATCCATTATAAAATTTGCATATAAAAGATATAGGGAGATTTAATAATGAAGAAAATTATTTGTTTATTTATGTTCGTTTTTGGCATTTCCCTCTTCAATAGTGCAAATGCTGCTGAAGAAATTCATCTTGAAGATCAAACACTTTATCTCATTCACTTTGGTCGTGGTGACCAAAAAAATGCTGTGAATGCTAGTAATTTTTATAATTTCATAAACACTCAATTTGCTTCCATAGATGTTACTGGCTTTACAGTTCTTGAAGGTATTGGGCATAGATTGAATGATAAAGACGTTCAACGTGAAAACACAACAATTATTGAAGTAGCAGGAAATGCAATGGAAGTTGATGAAAAATTTAATGAAATTGCAAGAAAATACTGTGAGCTATTCAAAGCTCAAAATGTTTCTGTTTTTATTGTAAAAACTGCAAATGTTTCTACTGCAAACTTTTTTTAATCTTGGTTTAAATTAATGAAAAACATTGTCTTTATGGGCACACCTGATTTTGCTGCTCAAATTTTAGAATATCTCCATAAAAATTCATTTTCAATAAATGCTAAAGTTGTTGGAGCTTATTGCCAACCTGATAAACCAGCTGGACGCGGTAAAAAATTGCAAGCTCCACCTGTTAAATTAAAAGCTGAAGAATTAAATATTCCAGTTTATCAACCTTTAAACTTTAAAAATCAAGAAGATGTTGATACCTTAGCCGCTTTACAACCTGACGTTTTGGTTGTTGCGGCTTATGGTTTAATTTTGCCTGAAAGCGTTCTTTCTATTCCAAAATTTGGCCCTTACAATATTCATGCTTCACTTCTGCCGCAATGGCGTGGCGCTGCCCCAATTCAACGTGGGCTTTTAGCGGGTGATATCCAAACAGGTATTACCATTATGCGCATGGAAAAAGGGCTTGATACTGGCGATATGCTTATTCAGCAAGCTATCCCTATTGCAAGGAAAGATACTTCACAAACTCTTTTTGATGCATTGGCTGACCTTGGTGGTAAGCTTATGCACACAGCACTTAATCAAATTTTTGATTTACGTGCTGCTTTTATTCCACAAAATCATGAAAAAGCAACATACGCACAAAAAATCCTCAAAGAAGAATTTACCTTTGATTGGAATATATCAGCTGTGGAGGTTGATAGAAAAGTGCGTGCTTTACTTACACCAAGAACTATTCTTGCAACAAAAAAAGACCCTGCTTTAGTTGTGCAAATTATTGAAGGCGATGTTGTTGAAATTGAAAAGGACTTTTCAATTTCAGCTGGAACTGTGCTTGAAGCAACAAATGATGCATTAATAATTGCAACGGCTGACGCTAATAAAGCTTATGCTATTACAAAAATCAAGCCTGTTGGCAAAAATGCTATGAATATAAAAGATTTTAATAATGGTTATATTTAACTGTTAATTTAGAGATAAGGACTATAAAACTATGCGTATGCAAGAAGCGATAGATAAAGCGCTTGTAGAATATCAAAAAGTTGTTGAATTAGCAGATTCAACCTTTGAAAAAGTTGCCTCACAATATCCAAAAGAAGTTACCTGCCATGATGGCTGTATTTCCTGTTGTCACGCTCCTTTTGATTTATCATTAATTGAAGCTATTTCACTTCAAAATGCTTTTAAAAAGAAAATTCCTTACGGCGGTTTTCGCTCTTCTATTGCAAATGCTGCTTTAGAAGTTGAGAGAGCTCTTATTAGAGAAAAAAGAAGATTCCACAAACTTGCAAAAGAAGGTCACACCCAAGCTGCAATTTTAGAAGAAGCTTCAAAACTGCAATTACGTTGCCCACTTTTAGGCCCTGACGATTCTTGCCTTCTTTATGATGATAGACCAATCACTTGCAGACTATATGGAATTCCTGCTGTTATTCATTCAAAAGTTCACGTTTGTAGTGAAACAGGCTTTGAAACTTCGAAAACATATCCAACTGTTTTTGTTTCAAAATTTCAAGATAAACTTTCAGAAATTTCTTTACAACTTCAAACAGATTTAAAATCTTCTTATAAAGAGTTGTATAAAGTATATGTGCCTTTATCATCAACAATTCTTCAACCAATTGATAATGAGTGGTTAGGAATTAAAAACGAAAAAGCAACTGCCACTGGCATGCGCCTAATGTAAATAATAAGGATAATTTATGCCATTACATATACCTGCTTCCGTGTATCGTGACGGAACACCACAAGAACTTACGCCAGATCAAGAAGACAATAAAAAACAATTATATGATTCAATGTCACCACGTAGACGTAAGTTTATTGACAGAATTGGTTATGATAACTGGGATCCATTCCCAAAACCAAACGATCCAATGGAATTAAGAGTTGATGCAACAGGCAGATCTGTTCAACAGCTCACATTTGAATTTAAAAAAGCCATGAAAAATCAAAAAGTAATCCCTGGTTATGAAACTGGGCAAGCTTTTGAACAGGGCTCACTAGAAATGGCACTTCACCTTATTAATAAAGATGAAAGATTTCTAGGCATGTTTGAATTTGCTGTGTGGTATTATAAGCTACTCAAAAAAGAAGGACATTTTGACGAAAATAACTAGAGGCAAAATAAAAGTAATTTACTAAAATTTAGCCGTTGAAATTTTGCTAGATGTGGAACTAAAATTTCATGCTAAAAGTAAATTCAATTCTTAATAAACTGATTTCTAAAAAGCATGCATTTCATGTATTGACGAAATAAAAAAAAGAATTATTTATAATCTTGTGTCAAGGCACTTTTGCGAAAGCAAGAAAATGAATTTTTAAGGACTAAAAAAATGAAAGAACGTTACAATGATATTGACGAATATATTGCAGATCTTCAAGCTGAGATTGAAGTAACTCCTAACTGTGCTAGCCATCACTATAATCTTGGTTTAGCTATGCTTTCAAAAGGTGACTTTGATGCAGCTGAAGGTTCATTTTTAGAGGCAGTTCGCCAATCAGGTAGATTAGCTGAAGCTTATGTTCAACTTGGTGGAATTTGCTTACATAGAAATGACTATGAAGGCTGTTTAAGATATAATATTGAAGCAAGTGCACTTCGCCCTAAATTTGCAATTGCACAAGCAAATATTGGTTTTGCTTACTTACAAACAGGTGAAATTGATAAAGCTATTCACGCTTTAACAAAAGCTATTAAATGGGATCCAAACCTCGTGCAAGCGCTTACAACTCTTTCTTCAGCACATATGATGCAAGATGATTATGATACAGCTCTTAAAATGGCAAAAGAAGCTTTACGCATTCAACCTGCTTTTGCACCTGCTTGGCACAACCAATCTTTAATTTTTATGCAACAAGATAAAAAAGAAGAAGCTCTCAAAGCTATGGATAAAGCATTAAGCTATGGCTATGATGTTCCACAAGAATTCCGTCAAGAATTAGAACAATATAGATAGTATTTGTAAACTTATTCTTTTTATAATCGCTTAAAAAACTAACTTAGATAATATATAAGAAAATTAAATTTCTTATTCTCTATATATAATTTGATAAATTCCCCCCAAGGAGATTACTATGTGGGAATACACAGAAAAAGTTCATGACCATTTCTTAAATCCTAGAAATGCTGGTCAAATGGATAACCCTAGTGCTGTTGGTGAAGTGGGTAGCCTTGCTTGTGGCGATGCGCTTAAACTTTACCTCAAAATTGAAGATGATGTTATTACTGATGCAAAATTCCAAACTTTTGGTTGTGCATCAGCTATTGCTGCTTCCTCTGCTTTAACTGAAATTATTAAAGGTATGAAAGTTGAAGATGCTGCAAAAATTAAAAACAAAGATATTGCAGAATTTCTTGGTGGCTTACCTCCTGAAAAAATGCACTGCTCTGTTATGGGTGAAGAAGCTTTAGAAGCTGCTATCCGTGATTATCAAGGCTTACCGCCTTTAGAGCATGTTGACGATCACTCACCTTTAATTTGTAAATGTTTTGGTATTACTGAAAATCAAATCCGTGAAGCAGTTCGCATTAACGGCTTGAAAGAAGTTAAAGATGTTACTAACTTTACAAAAGCTGGTGGCGCTTGTGGTAAATGTAAAGGACTTATTCTTGATATTATTGAAGATGAAGCCGGCATTTCAAGCAAAAAATCAATGGAAGAATTAAAACCAGTAAAAACATCTGGTATGACAAATATCCAACGCATGCAAAAAGTATTGCAAGTTATCGAAAGTGATATTCGTCCACGCCTTATTCAAGACGGTGGCGATATTGAACTTATTGATATGGATGGCTTACGCGTTATTGTTTCACTTCGTGGAAAATGCGCTTCATGCAAAGCTTCACACCTTACAATCAAAAATCTTGTTGAAAAAGCTTTGAAAGAGCAAGTTGAGCCTGCGATAGAAGTGGTGGAGGCATAATATGCTTAGCACTATAAATTCACCTATTTATCTTGATAACAACGCAACAACTATGGTAGCTCCTGAAGTTGTTGAAGCAATGCTTCCTACTTTCACAACTCTTTATGGAAATGCTTCTTCAATGCACACTTTTGGTGGGCAAATGAAAAGCCATATTGAATGTGCACGTGAACAAATTGCTTCAATGATTAATGCGCAACCTGATGAAATTATTTTCACTTCTTGCGGAACTGAAAGTGATAACACAGCTTTTCACACAGCAAAATTAACTCAACCAAATAAAAATACTTTTATTACAACACGTGTTGAGCACTCAGCTGTTATCAATTCAAATCAACAAATGGAAGCTCAAGGTAAAAAAGCGCTTTGGCTTGATGTTAACGAATATGGTCAAATAGATCTTGATAATCTTCGTGAAACTATCAAACAAAATGCTGATGATGTTGCTCTTCTTTCTGTGATGCACGCAAATAATGAAACAGGAACTGTTTTCCCTATTGATAAAATTGCTGATATTGCAAAAGAATATGGCGTTCTTCTTCATGTTGACGCTGTGCAATCAATTGGTAAAGAAAAACTTGATATGCAAACAATGCCTATCGACTTTTTAGCTTTATCAGGGCATAAAATTCATGCTCCTAAAGGTATTGGCGTTTTATATGTTCGCCGTGGAACTCGTTTCCGTCCTTTCATGATTGGTGGTCACCAAGAAGAAGGCAAAAGAGCTGGCACAGAAAACGTTCCATATATTGTTGGTTTAGGTAAAGCAATTGAATTAGCAAAAACAAGCATGGTAAAAGATCATGATCGTATTAAAACAATGCGTGATAGATTACAAGCGGGTTTACTTGCTTCAATTCCAAATGCAAAAATTAATGGCGATGTTGATAATCGTCTTATCAATACATTAAATATATCTTTGAAAAATATTGAAGGTGAAGCATTATTACTTATGCTTAATACTTTTGGTATTTGTGCAAGTTCTGGTTCAGCATGTACTTCTGGTTCGCTTGAACCATCACACGTTTTACGTGCAATGGGCGTTCCTTACAACTTTGCACATGGTTCACTACGTTTTTCATTATCACGCTACACAAATGACGATGATATTGATAAAGTTTTAGAAGTATTACCAAAGATTGTTGAAAACTTACGTATTATGTCACCATTCAAAGATTAATTTATTATTCTTTTAATATATGAGGGGAAGCCCTGTCTTAATAAAAGGCAAGGTTTCCCCTTTGTTCAAATATTCTAATTTATTTATCTTACGCACTTCTACTAGAATATTGAACTAACAAATTTCTTACAAAATTATTCAAAATTTATTTTGTAAATAGAAGTAAAATTTATGTCTGAAAACGAAAAAAAAATATTTCTTTGCGAAGATAGCAAAAAACAAAGGCTCGACGCATTTTTAGCAGAACGTGCCGAAATTTCACGTGCGCAAGCAAAAAAAGCTATTGATAATGGCTTATGCCTTGTAAATACAAAACAAGTTAAAGCCGATTATAAAGTAAAACGCTCAGACGAAATTGAATTTACTCTAATTGTTCCAGTTTCGGAACTTATTGCAGAAGAAGGTCATTTAGAAATTCTATATCAAGATAATGATTATGTTATCATCAATAAACCTCATAATTTAACAGTGCACCCTGCTCCTTCACAGGAAACAGGAACTTTAGTGCATTTACTTTTATCGCACTTTCCTTCAATGCGTGAAATGGAAGGTTTACGCCCTGGTATTGTGCATAGAATTGATAAAGATACCACAGGGATATTAGTTATTGCCCTCCATGATAAAGCAAGAAGAGCGCTTGGCGATTTATTTGCTTTGCGTGAAGTTAAAAAAGAATATCTAGCTTTAGTTCACAATGTTCCAAAACGTGAACAAACAATTGATTTACCAATTGGCAGACATGAATCAAATAAAACAAAGATGGCTGTTTCAAAAAATGGTAAAGATGCTTTAACTGAATTTTCTATTGTAGATTACGATATTAATAAAAACTATGCCCTTCTTTCTGTGCGTATTCATACAGGTAGAACACATCAAATTCGTGTGCATTTATCGCATATTGGTTTTCCACTTTGGGGCGATAAAAGCTATACAAACCGCATAATGAAGCCTGTTCCAACAAAACTTAAAGAAGTTGCAACAAGGCAAATGCTTCACGCGTGGAAAATTAATTTCATTCAGCCTCTCACAGGGGAGGAAATTAATATTGAATGCCCAATTCCTGAAGATATGCAGCATTGCTTAAAAAGATTACAAGATGAAACAAAAAAATATATTGTAACTGGAAATGCTGGTTGTGGAAAATCACTTCTTTTAGAAATGGCAAAAGAAAAAGGCTATCCAACTTTTTCAGCTGATCTTTATGTGAAAGAATTATATGCAAAAGATGGTGCAGGCACTTTCTTGCTTTCACGAATGTTTGGCGAAGAAATTTTAGCTAAACATGGTGGAATTGATACAAATATACTTCTTTCAATTATGCAAGATTCTCATAAACGTGAAAGAATTGAAAAAGCAATTCATCCACTTGTCTATAGAGCAATGAATGAATTTTTTGAAAAAGCTGAAGAAGATGCTTACGAAAAAGCTTTTGCTGAAATTCCTCTTTATTTTGAAACATCACCAGAAAAACTTGATGAGGAAGAAAAGTATATCACTGTTTGTGTATTTGCTGAAGAAAAAACAAGAAAAGAGCGCTTATATGCACGTTCTTGGAGCGAAGAAACTATTGAATTTTTTGATTCTTTACAGCTTCCAATTGAAGAGAAAAAGCAAAAAGCTGATTTAGTTTTTGAAAACTCTATAAGCAAAGAAGATTTTCTAAAAAAAATTGAAGAATTATTCTAATTTTATTGAACTATTTATTTTAAAATAAAAAGCAACTAGCTTGATGAGTTAGTTGCTTTTCTATTATTAATAGATATAAAATTCTCTTGCTAAAAGTTTTCTAATTAATAAGTCGAGTTTATAGAATTAAATTTTTATAGATGTGAATTATGAAAACTCACGCATAAGACGGCCAATATACTGCATTTGGCGTCTTTTAGCTTCATGAGAAGCTATTTTTCTATAATCTTCAATCGCAGCAATAATATCTTCGTGAACGCCTTCTTCTTCAAGCTTTGAACGAGACATTTTCATAAGCGCATCTGCTTCATCTTGTTTTGCTGTGCTTTCACGTTTTTTTTGTGAACGACTTTTCCAATCGTCAATAATTACACCATTTTCATCGTATTGATATTTTTTCTTTTTCATACTATTTATTCCATTTATTTATATAGATTTTGGCTTTTTGCACAAAATCCTCATTACGTGTAAAGCGTCGTTTTCACTTGTTTGCTAAAGACTTGTTCGCTTTGCTCTCAGCCAATTATACTTATTATTTCTAGTTAATCAAATTTTAATTTACACAGCACTTTTCTGCTTCCAACTTCTTGAAGAATTGGTTCATTATTACATTCATCATCAGCATAAGGGCATCTATTTTTAAATCTACATCCTTCAATTACTTCATAAGGTGGAGGAACACTACCTTTAATAGTTGGTAATCTTTCAAGTTTTTGATTTTCTTCTGTAGGGAGTGAGGCAAGCAAACCTTCAGCATACGGATGAAGCGGTTTAGCAAAAAAATCTGCAACAGGAGAATATTCAACAATTTTACCAGCATACATAACAGCTATATCATCTGCAATTTCTTTTGCTATATCCATATCATGCGTAATAAATAAAAGCCCCATATCGTGACTACTCATAAGTTCTTTTATTAATTGAACTATTTGCTTTTGAGTGTCAATATCAAGCGCTGTTGTTGGTTCATCTGCAATAAGGAGTGAAGGTTTGCAAGCAAGCATCATTGCAATCATTACACGTTGAAGCATTCCGCCTGAAAATTGATGTGCATAATCTTTTAATCTATTATGTGCATCTTTAATTCCAACATCTTGCAAAAGTTTTTCAGCTTCTGCAAGAGCTTGTTTTTTTAAAAATTTCTTATGAATTATCAAGGTTTCAGCAACTTGATCACCTAAAGGTAAAACAGGATTTAAAGCTGACATAGGATCTTGAAAAATCATAGCAAGTTTATTTCCACGAATGTGCGCCATCTCTTTGAGTGAAAATTTTTCTAAATCTTCATTTTCAAAAAATAATTTATCGGCTTTCACTTTTGCTTGTTCGGGAAGTAAACGCATTATCGCAAGTGAAGTCATGCTTTTTCCGCAGCCAGATTCACCCACAAGGCATAGGCATTTCTTTTTTTCTAAAGAAAAAGATATATTATTAACAACTGGATAGTCATTAAATGCTATATGAAGATTTTCAATTTCTAAAAGTGCCATAAATTTGTATTGCCTTAAAAATTTTTACTATAAACTATTTTTAGTAGATTTTACCTTGCTTCAGCATGAAAAATATTATTCAAGGCGCATTCTGTCAAGCAATTTAAATTTGAAGAAATTTAAACTTGTGCTTAAATAGTGAATATTGTAAAGTCAACAAAATTTCTAGAAAAAACGTGAGGCAATATGGACGCATTAGTTATAGAACAATCACTAAATCTTAAAGGAACTGTACGCATTAGTGGTGCAAAAAATGCAGCTCTTCCTATTTTATTTGCAGCTTTACTTTTTGATAAGCCTATAACACTTAATGAAGTTCCTAAATTAAGAGACATATATACAACTTTAGAATTATTGAATATTTTAGGTTGTGAAACTTCATTTGAAAATAATACTGTTCAAATAACTCCGCAAACAATTGAAAGCCTTGCACCTTATGAATTAGTTAAAACTATGCGTGCTTCTGTGCTTTGTTTAGGGCCTTTATTAGCAAGAAATAATTATGCAAAAGTAGCAATGCCTGGCGGTTGTGCAATTGGTTCACGCCCTGTTGATTTACATTTATCAGCACTCGAAAAAATGGGCTGTGAATTTGAATTAAGCGAAGGTTATATCATTGGTAAGTGTGAAAAACTAAAAGGCGCACATATTTATTTTGATTTTCCAACAGTTGGCGGAACAGAAAACCTTGTTATGGCTGCAACACTAGCAGAAGGCACAACTGTTTTAGAAAACTGCGCAAGAGAACCAGAGATAGTCGATTTAGTTCGCTTTTTACGTTCAGCTGGTGCAGATATTTCTGGTGAAGGAACAAGCATTATCACAATTAATGGTAAAACATCCTTAGATTCAACAACTTATTCAGTTATGCCTGACCGTATTGAAGCGGGCACATTTATTATTGCTGCCGGTATGACTGATGGCGATATTTATTTAGAAAATTGTGTCCTTAGCGATATGGAAGCAAATATTGATAAATTACAAGCAATGGGATTATCAATAACTCAAGAAAAAGGTTTAGTTCGTGCAAAAAGAGTGAATGGCCATATATCAGGTGTTGATATTTCTACTCGTCCTTACCCTGGTTTCCCTACTGATATGCAAGCGCAAATGATGGCTTTAATGTCAATTGCTGACTCTCCAAGCCTTATTGAAGAAACTATTTTTGAAAATCGTTTTATGCATGTGCAAGAACTTATTCGTATGGG
>CAYJIN010000011.1:22591-43403 GCA_964370245.1 uncultured Desulfovibrionaceae bacterium | reverse complement strand
GGTGCCGCATATTATTGATATTGAAGGCGTGGAAACAGGCCATTACGAATAATATAATTGGGGAGGGGAAACCATACTTTTGAAAAAGTAAGGTTTCCCCCTCTCGAATAAATTTTCATAAAAAAAGCTACTTCAATGATTCCACAGCTTTTTTGAAACCTTCACGAGAACGTTCAATCATTTCTGTTGGCACAGCAAATGAAAGTCTTACATAGCCAGGGCAACCAAAGCCAGAGCCAGGCACAGCAAGAATGAGTTGCTCTTTCAAGGCTGCTACGAAAATGCTTTCGTCAGCAGTTGGTGATTTTATAAAGAAATAGAAAGCGCCATCTGGCTCTTGAAATTCGATACCAGCTGATTTTAGAATATCGCTGAAAATTTCACGTCTTTTTGCGTAGACTTCTTTTGCTTCATCAAGACCTTTCTGAAGTTCGCTTGAGCTGAGCGCTGCATCCATGAGATATTGCCCAATAACAGGTGCGTTTACAAAACCTAAAAATCTATTTGCTTGCACAAGGCCGCCCATAAGGAGATCACGCTCTTCTAAAAGAGGAGAAAGGGCAATATAGCCAACACGTTCGCCAGCAAGTGCAAGATTTTTTGAGAATGAACCGATGATTACAGCATGTGCAGATTTATCTAAAACAGATGGCACTTTTTTGTCATAAGCAAGGAAGCGATACGGTTCATCAGCTAATAAATAAATGAAAGTATTATATTTTTTGCTTGCTCTTTCTACAAGTTCAATTAGTTTTGCAATATCTTCTTCTGAATAAATAACACCGCTTGGATTGTTTGGAGTATTAATAAGGATTGCGCGGGTTTTTTCAGTAATTGCATTTTCTAATGCTTCAATATCTGGCGCAAAAGTATCTTTTTGTGAAGAGATAGGTTTGAAAACACCATTGTTTGAACCAACATATTTGAAATATTCCACAAAGAATGGGCTTATGCCTAAAACTTCATCGCCTGGGTTTAGCACAGTTCTGAAAAATACGTTCATACCGCCAGCAGCTCCGCATGTGAGAACAACATCAGCAGAGGTGAGCGAACAATTTTGTTCTTTTGAAAGATAGCTTGCAAGGGTATTACGAGCAAATTCAAAACCAGCATTTGGCATATAACCAAGTGAAGCAGGCTCTTTTGCTTTTTCTGCAATTTTTTCTAAGGCAGTAATAACAGATTGTGGCGCTGCAAGGTCTGGGTTACCAAGACTAAAATCACACACTTTATCTGCGCCATGTTCAGCGCGTAATAATGCACCAGCTTCAAACATTTTTCTAATCATTGAGCCGCTTGCAATATTTTGTTCCATTTCTTTTGAAATTAATGACATACATCACCCTTATTTAATGAATTTTATCAGATAATAATATATACTGTATAAAAAAATAAAGGCTTTTGTAAAGCAATAATTGAAGCTTTTAAAACTTTAATTTTACAGGAAGTAAAAAATGAATTTATTCTGCGTCTTCAGCAAATAGCCCATTGAGCGATTCAAGCCAAAAATTTACAAAATCATTACTTTGCAAAAGTGCAACGCATTGGGCTTGGCATTCAAAACCAGCTTGCTCTAATTGTGATTTCCACGAGGAATCGTCCGTTCCTGCCATGTCTTCACTGGCATGTTTGCCAATAAGTGTGAAGAAAGGGAAAAGCATAACTTTTCTAAAATTTTTCTCTTTGAGGAGAGGTAAAATATTTTCAAGCGTATTTGTGCCTTCCATGCATGCAAGAAATAAGCGTGAATCAAGGGCATGCAAATGCTTATGTAAGTCAGTATAAACTGCATCAGCTTGAAATTCTTTTGAATTTTTTGTGCCATGCCCCATATATAGCAAAGCTTCATCTTCATTTGCGAGATAAGAAGAATTTTCAGCAAGCGATTGAACTGCTTTATTAAAAAAAGCTTCATTATGAAAAAGGGGAGGGGCAACTTTTATAGAAACAGCATTATTTTGCATAATATGTGCAACATCATCTATTAGGCCTTGATATTCAATGCCTGGCACTAAATGAAGAGATTGCACATATATATGCGTATATTTTTCAAAAATCATTTTCTGGATTGCTTTTTTTACAGAATCTGATTTTTTTCCTTTTTTTGCTAAAACCTTTCTACTTAATTCAGAAGTAAAGGCATATCGAACAGGAATTGGTTTAAAGGAATTTTCAGCTTCCTTGCAAAATGCTAAGAAAGCCTGTTCGGCGCTGAAACTACCAAGGCCGTATGCGACGATAAGAATTCCTTTTTTAGCCATTAAAATTTAATAGAAACCTGTTCAGTTTCAGCGTTAGGTCTTTTTTCAATTGTTCCAATTTTCCAAACTTTTTGGTCTAATGCTTTGAATCTATTTTGAATATCTTCGCCATCAGATTCGTTTACGATAAGCACATAGCCAATACCGCAGTTGAAAATTTGCAACATTTCTTCCCAAGCCATATCGCCTTCTTTTTTGAGCCATTCAAAAACAGGTAGCATATCCCAAGTGCCAAATTCAATATTTGCAATAACTTGTTCTGGTAAAACACGCGGAATATTATCGTAGAAACCACCACCAGTGATGTGAACCATACCTTTAATATTGAAATCGCGCATAATGTTTTTCAACATTTCTACATAAATAATTGTAGGCTTTAATAACACTTCAGCAACTGTTTCATTTGTGCCAGGGAAGATATCATCTTTTTTCAAGCCACTGTCAGCCAACACTTTACGAACAAGGCTAAAACCGTTTGAGTGAACGCCTGATGATGGGAAGCCTAAAATAACATCGCCAACGCTAATGCTTGAACCATCAACAAGTTTGCTATTATCAACTAAGCCAACGCAAAAGCCAGCTAAATCGTAATCACCTTGTGCATACATGCCAGGCATTTCAGCAGTTTCGCCACCTAGAAGCGCACAGCCAGATTGTCTGCAGCCTTCAGCAATACCAGCAATAACTTGTTGTGTTTCTTCAACATTAAGTTTTGAAGTTGCGTAATAATCTAAGAAAAATAATGGTTTTGCGCCTTGCACTAAGATGTCGTTAACGCTCATTGCAACAAGGTCAATACCAACTGTGTCATGCTTATTGAAGTCAATAGCGAGCTTTAGTTTTGTGCCAACACCATCAGTCGCACCGATGAGAATAGGATCTTCTAAGCCAGATAAATCAGGGCGATATAGTCCGCCAAAGCCGCCTATGTCAGAAAGAACGCAATGATTGTGCGTAGACGCAACATCTTTTTTAATTCTTTGAACAAGTTCGTTCCCTGCATGAATATCTACACCTGTGTTGGTGTATGCTTTACTTCTATCTTCAGCCATAGTATCCTCACTATCATAATTAATACACTTTGTGTGCATTGCTAAGTGAGTCTATAAGAAATCTTGCTCGTTGACAAGTTATTTTTAAGGAGTCTAGAATGATAATTTTAAAGCTGAAAAAAATATTATTACCTGTTGGATTATTTGTTATTTTTTCAAAGTCAATTGCTTTTGCAGTAGAAATTTCTGATAATGAAATCAGAACTGTAGGGGAAGATAGAATTGAATTTGAAGAAGATAAAGAAGGCAAAGCAAAAATAATTCGTGTAACACCGCCTGAAAAAGAAAATGAAAATGAATATGACCCGAATGCAGATTTTAATATATCAACAGAAATTTTGATTGTTCCATAGTATTTTTAATAAAAAGTTTATTCGATTTTCTCTCTTTCATAAGAATTTTTAGAAAAGTGCATGAGTGAGTTCTTGCAATTAATCCGATTAAATGCTATAGAAAATTATTGCTAAATTCTTCTTTTGAATAAGGTAAAATACTTCGTCCCTGAAAGGATTCTGAATGAAACTACTTGTTTTGGGAATAGGGAATATTCTTCTTACTGATGATGGTTTAGGCGTGCATGCCGCAATGGAACTTATGAAAGAAGAAATGCCACCAAACGTGAGCGTTATGGAAGCGGGCACTTTTACACATGATGTTTTTTATCTTTTTGAAGAATATAGCCATGTGTTAATATTAGATATTTTACATGCTAAAAAAGAACCTGGCACAATTTACCGCCTTACTGAAAAAGAGCTTACACAAAATAAAGATCAAAGAATGTCAATTCATGATATTGATTTGATTGATTCAGTAAACATGGCAGAACTTTTATACAAAAAAAGACCAGAACTTTTTATTTTAGGGATGGAACCAGAAGATTACACCACCTGGAGCCTAGAACTAAGCCCTATTATTCAAGAAAGACTTCCGCTTTTTATCAAACAAGCGAAAGAGGAAGTGAAAAGAATTTTAGCTTTAGAAGAAAATAAATAACTATATAACAACATATAACAAATTCTAAAAGAGGAACTATGTCAAGATCTATTCACTTAGCAGTTCATGTGCATAAAAACCCATCAACCATGGCTGAAAGAGCGGCTCACCATCTTGTTGAATTATGTGAAGAAGCAATTTCAAGACGCGGTGTATTTACTCTTGCTATTTCAGGTGGCGTAACTCCTTTACCTCTCTTCCGTTTGCTTGCTGGCGAAGATTGGGCTGATAGATTACCATGGGAAAAAATTGTGCTTTACTGGGTTGATGAGCGTTGTGTTGATCCTTCACATCCAGAAAGCAACTATGGCATGGCAAGACGTGAGCTATTAAGTCATGTGCCTGTTACTTGGTATTATAGAATAAAGGGTGAAGATAACCCTGTGCAAGCTGCTGCAGCGTATGAGTTTTTATTGCAAGAACATTTTAGATTGAAACCAGGTGAATTCCCTCGCTTCGACTGTGTGCTTCTTGGTTTGAGTAATGATGGGCACGTAGCTTCACTTTTCCCTGGTGAACAAGCGATGATGGAAAAAGAAAGAATTGTTGTTGATCAATATGTTCGCTCAACCAACAATGATATAGCAAATAGGGTAACACTTACTTTGCCTGCAATCAATAATGCAAGATCTTGCATATTCTTAGTTTCTGGCGCGGATAAGCACGAGCCATTGTCACACGCACTCAACCTTTTAGATGTGCCAAAATATCCAGCTCAATTTATTCGTCCTAAAGGTGAATTGATTTGGATTGTTGATAATGCTGCGGCTTTAGGTGAAGAATAAATAGCTAAAAATAAACAAGATAAATCTCATTATATAAAGAATAGAAAGAAAAGAAAAATTTTCCTCTCTATTAAAAAATTAGAGCCCTCATGTTACTGAGGGCTTTTTATTTATGCAATATACTTTGAAAAGAAGTAATTTGATTGTATTTTATGCCATATCACGCGGAAAGTAAAATTAGTTTTTACTGACGATTCGCTGTTGACATATATGCTTTTGCAGCTCGAGTGCTTTTTTTTGCACCATAAAGTTCGTTATGGATGCTTTTTTTCAGTTCTTCACCTGCATCACAGATAAGTTGATTGTATCCTTGAAGAGCAATAAGTTTTACTACATAGTCTTCATTGCTTTCTTCATCATGCTCTTGATAGACAAGATTGAGAAGTTCTGCTCGATCAGAGCAATGGCTTTCAGCCACTTCTATATCACCAGAACTGAGGGCATCAAGCTCATATTGAGCATGAATAAGAGCTCTGTCTAACATTGTTAGTACTGTTGACATGAGTTGTCTCCATAATTTATTAAGGCTAAATTACATGTTTTCTGAAATTTCAGTTTGAATTCTTTCAAGGATGAGCTCCCAACCATTACATGTTGGAATAAATTCAAATTCTAAAAGATCTGCTAAAAGGAACCAGTCTTCATTTGCAAGCACTTCATTCATTTCACCTAAAAGCTGTGAAATTGATTCAACGTGCGCTACAAAATCTGGGTCAACTTTATCAATAAATTCTTGGCGTAACACGGCAATCATTGCCATAAAGTTACGTGTTACATTGATAAGATCAAGTAAAAGTGGCAAGGCTTCTTCAACGTTTACATTGCGTAAATGTGTTGAAATTTCTTTGCTTGAAAGTTGCATGATTTTGCTAACTTTAAATAATTCTCTGGTAATATCTAAAGCCATTTGTCTGAAAGGTACTGAACGAATTTCAACGCTTTCAAGTTCGTCAGATTCAATATCTTCTGATTGATGAGGATAGAGTTCACTAAATTGTTCATTGTTTACAAATACATCTGTTACAATTCTATTGCATAATTCATCTGAATTTGAAACGCTAATAAGTAGTTGCTCTAAATTTTCATAGTTTGAAATAGCTAATTGTGATTGGCGACCATCGATAATAATCATAAAAATACTCCTATTATTTGCATAAATGTTTTGCATTCTTAAAAGTAAGAATGTCAAATTTTCCTTTTCAGAAATACTTATGCAAAGTGTGTGCCAATAGCTTTATTTTTCTTCGAGTGCAAGCTTCCATTTAGTCATAAGATCTTGAACAATAATAGTAAATTCATTAAACTTATCTAAATTATCGCCAAAGCTTTCCATGCCATAACTCCACATATGTGCAAGGGGGACAAGATAGCGCAAATCTTTCATAAAAAGCAAAATCTTCTGATTAGTAGCTAAAAATGCTTGTTTCATGCGAGGCACAGAAGTGAGAATTTTTCCTTGTTGTTGCAGAAGGAAAATAAGCTCTAAAATTGATTCAAGCCTTTGTTTTATTAGTTCATTCTCTTCAGAGTTTAGTTTTTCTGTAAAATGTATTTCAGCTTCTTTGTTTATATTTTGATTTTTAAGTGTCAAAATATTTAGAAGTTCTTTATATACAATTCTCTGCATTGTATAGAGTGCGTGTCTTTCATTATTTTCTATAATATCAAGTGGTTGCAGATTTAAAAAGCCAAATTCATCACGAATACTTTTCCATATTCTTGCATGCTCTGAAAAGCTGTGCCCCCATGCGTTATTTGCAAGTCTTTTCAGTGCAATATCAGCAATAGTTTCAGCTGGAATACTTGTTCTACATTTGAAATTATGCGGGCATTTCGTTGAAAAATCACAAGGGTGGCAAACTAAATTTGGTTCAACTAAGGCAGCATCAGTGCTTACAGGGCCAGTATCCCACGCTTGAGCCGTTGCCAAAAAAATGCCGATGATTGGTCTTTCAACAGCTGCTGCTAAGTGCATAGTGCCAGTATCATTAGTGATAAGCATTTCGCATTTTTCTAACACTGCAGAAAGTAAAGGTAAATCAGTTTTACCTATAGCATTTTTTGCCCTGCCCCGAGCTGAATAAAATTGTTCAGCTAAAGGAGTTTCACTTTTTGTTCCAAGTAAAACAGGGATATAGCCTTCATCGACAAAAATTTGACTTAATTTTGCAAAGTTACTGATAGCCCACTGCCTAATTTCATTACTTGCACCAAGTTGGAATCCAATAAAGCCTTTGCTAGGTGGAGTTTTTACTTCTTCTATACTGCCTTCAATGGGGAGATTGCTAATAAAATCAGTAGCTTTATTCAATAATTCAGCACTATTTTTTCTTATTCTTGCACTATGCGCTGAACTATTAGCCAATGAATCTAAATAAAGAAGACTAAAACCATCAGAAATATTATAAGGACTTGAAAGCCTGTTTAGTGTGACAGCTTGAATATAGTTTGCCCAAACTGTTGAATTTTTAGTAAAACCAAATTCATCCAAACCAAAACCATAGATAGGCAAATTTTTCCCATCTTCATTTGCTGAAAAAGAAAGGCGCTTTGCCATAAGCCTTGCAATATTTGTTGGGGTAAGGTTGAGAATTGCATCTGGCTTGAATTCTTTATGTAAATATGCGGAAAAATCTTCAAATCTTGAAAGTGATTTATGCCAATCTTTTGGATTTTTACTTTTTAGATGAGCAAGTATGGCAGACGAGGGAATTGGAAAAACTTCGTCAATTCCGTCAAGCATTTCTACTGCGCTAATAAAATTTTCAAGGCAAATCCACGCAAGAGTATGCCCCTCAGCTTTGAGGGCATGAACAAGCGGTTGGCATTGCAAAGTATCGCCAAAGCGTGTGAAATTTATGAGAACAATACGCATACAGACTCGAAATAGTTTATTTTATATAGAATACTGCTAATGCGATTGTTTGTCAACAAAGTAAGTAAAGGAAAAAGATTGCTTACGAACTACTTGCTACTATTTGAATGCTTATAGAAAAAGAAATTATTTTTTGAATATTTAGATTTCAGATACAGCTGAACTTATTTGCAGTGGAAGCGAAGTCATAAGTAAGGGAGAATGAGTGAGTTTGAGCGCCATTAAAGTGCCAAAAGGTATATTTAATGGATATGAAGAAGAGAGAGGAAGTTTTTTGCCCCATAAAAAAGGAGGGGAGTGAAGCGCTGTAAAAACTTTTGCTTCAACATTTTCTTGCACTTCTTCACGGAGTTTTTTCAAACATTTTAAAGAAAGTGAAGGTTTTGCCACTTTAAAGGCAAAGTTTGAAAATTCTAAAAAGCAAATACCTTTTGTGCTTACTCTTTGTGCTTCAAGCAAAAGCTGATAACTATCCTCATCAAAACAGTTTTTTGGGTTTTGGTAACGCGATTTTTGAAGAGCTAAAGGCGCTAAAGCATGCGTGAGCACAACATAATCAAAAGTTTTTTCATCAAAAGGAAGATGATCTATTTGCCCAACATAATAGTCAATTTTCTTTCCATTTGCATTTTGGCACTGTTCTAATTCTTCCTGATTTTTGCATAATGCACTTGTTTCAAAGCCTAAATCCCAAAAAAATGAAGGCTCGATGCCATGATTTACACCAATATGAAGCAAGCGATTATTTCTTTTCTGCCAATTTTTTAATAAAGCAGAAAGAAAATCGAGGCGTACTTCGTGGATATAATTCGTTTTATCGTCCTTCATTTTTATCTCTTATTCTCTTTATATGATGCAATAGAAAGTATTTGAAAACCAGTAATTAAACATAAGATAAGACTTCTTGAAAAAAAGAGAATGCTTTTCAAAAAGAAAATGAATTTTTTTACAGAAATTAAATCTTTAATTGTAGGATAATTATTCTTCGCCTTTGTCAGCAAGTTCGAGCCAAGTTGAAAGTTTTGCAACTAATTCTCTTGCTTGATCAGTGTCAGTAAGCGCAAATTTAGCCTGTGCTCTATATTCGCCAGCTCTTTTTTGATAACGACGAATAGCATATTTATCAGCGCTATATTCTTCTTTTTTTGCATTCCAATCTTGATATCTAAAGAGCATAGTTACCCATGCACCTTTTTTGCTGATAACTTCTTTTTCCAGCTCCTTAACAATCAAAATACCATCTTCTTCATAATTTATCGTAATCGCTTCAATAGTATCAATCATTTTCTTCTCCGTGTGAGATTTGTAAGGTTGTATAAAAAGGACTTATCTTTTACGAGCTTCAATAGCTTGCGCATGCGCTTCTAAAGCTTCAAGACGAGCAAAACGTGCAATAGCATCTGCATTTTTCTTGATAAAATGTGGTGAAATTGCAAGTACATTTGATTTTTTTGTGAAAGTTGCAACGCTAAGCCCAGAGGAAAAACGAGCTGTAGACATTGTTGGTAAAACATGGTTAGGGCCAGCAAAGTAATCGCCAGTTGATTCACAGGAATGGCCGCCTAAGAAAATTGCGCCTGCATTTTTAATATAAGGTAGCATTTGCCAAGGATCAGTTGTCATAACTTCTAAGTGTTCTGGTGCAATAAAGTTTGAAAATTCAACGCATTGATTAATGTTTTGAAGAACAACAATGCCAGACCAATTCTTCAAAGCTTGCTCAGCAATTTCTTTTCTTGGAAGTTTTTGAAGGCGAGTTTCTAAGTGTTTAATAACTTTATCAGCAACATAGTGGCTGTCAGTTACTAGAATAGCAGAAGCTAGAGTATCGTGCTCAGCTTGTGAGAGCATGTCAGCCGCAATATAGTCAGCATTTGCGTGTTCATCAGCAATAATAAGAATTTCGCTTGGGCCCGCAACCATATCAATGCCAACACGGCCTTGTAACATGCGTTTAGCAGCCGCAACATAAGAATTGCCAGGGCCTGTGATGATGTCAACAGCTTTTATGCTTTCTGTTCCAAAACCAAGAGCCGCAATTGACCATGCGCCACCGATTGCATACACTTCATCAATATCAAGCAGATAGGCTGCTGCTAGGATATAAGGATTGAGTGAGCCATCTTCACGAGGAGGGCTAACAACAGCAATTTCTTGCACACCAGCAACCATAGCAGGAATTGCACCCATTAAAATAGATGAAATAAGCGGAGTATTACCATTTTTTCCACCAGGCACATATATGCCTGCACGTTCAATTGCATCAACTTTTTGGCCTAAAATTGTGCCATCGTCTTTTGTGTGAAACCATGATTTTTCTTTTTGCATTTCATGGAATTGCTTAATTTGTGTTGCAGCATCTTGAATAATTGTATAGTCTTGTGCAGGAATACTTGCTGCGGCCTCTGCAATAACATGCGAAGGAACTCGAAAAGAGCCTTCAAAATTTGGGGCATCAAATTTTCTTGTATATTCAAGTAGAGCATTGTCACCATGAAGTTTTACATTTTCTAAAATTTCGGTAACGCTTTTGTCAATTTCAGGGCTTGATTCATCTCTTTTTGAAATAAAAGAAAAGAAATTTTTAGCTTCATTTACATCAGTATATACATATTTATTACAAGGCATAGAATAAACTCCTAAAGTATCTGTTGCTACTTTATATATATTATGTAGAAATGTCTATTTTTTTCTTTCTTTTTTTCAAATTTATGAGCGCTCTTCTCATCGCTTGACTTTTTATAAAAAAATGCCAAAATGATTAAAACTTTTGAAAGGAAAATGTATGCAAAAAACAAGCATAAAAGAGTTGTTGAACTCTCAAAATCCACAACAAAACATCACTCTTTGCGGATGGATAAGAACAAGAAGAGATTCGAAATCCTTTAGTTTTTTAGAAATTAACGATGGCTCATGCCTCACAAATATACAATGTATTTTAGATGAAGGCACACAAGCCTATGAAGTTTTAACAAACCCAAATGTGCAAATTAATACAGGTGCAGCTATTCGCATTCAAGGCGACTTAATTGAATCACCTGGTAAAGGGCAAAAATGGGAAGTGAAAGCGCTTGAAATGGAAGTGTATGGACTAGCAGACCCTGAAACTTTCCCAATTCAGAAAAAGCGTCATACTGATGAATATTTGAGAACTATTGCGCACTTACGCCCACGTTCAAATAAATACGGTGCGGCATTCCGCGTACGTTCACAAGCTGCTAAAGCTGTGCATGATTTCTTTAATAATCAAGGCTTTTTCTATGTGCACACACCAATTTTAACAGGTTCTGACTGCGAAGGCGCGGGCGAAATGTTCCGTGTAACAACTTTGCCACCAAATGAATCTGATTTCACAAAAGACTTTTTTGGCAAACAAGCGCAACTTACAGTTTCAGGCCAATTAGAAGCTGAAACTTTAGCTATGTCACTTGGTAATGTGTATACTTTTGGCCCTACTTTTAGAGCTGAAAATTCAAACACACCTCGCCACGTTGCTGAATTTTGGATGATCGAACCTGAAATGGCTTTTGCTGATTTGAACGACGATATGAAATTAGGCGAAGATTTAACTCGTTATGTTGTTGACCATGCGCTTAATAACTGTATGGAAGATTTAACTTTATTTGATAATTTCGTTTCAAAAGGCTTGCTTGATAGCTTAAAAGCTTTACAAGAAGGCACTTTCCATAGAGTTCAATATAATGATGCAATTGAAATTTTATTAAAATCAGGCAAAACTTTTGAATTTCCTGTTATAAAAGGGCAAGATCTTCAAACAGAACATGAAAGATTTTTAACTGAAGAATATTTCAAAGGCCCTGTAACTGTTTACAATTATCCTAAAGGCATCAAAGCATTTTATATGCGCATGAATGATGATAATGAAACTGTTGCGGCTATGGACTTATTAGTTCCACGCATTGGCGAACTTATTGGTGGTTCACAACGTGAAGAGCGCCTTGATGTTTTAGAAAAACGTATTATCGAACTTGGGCAAGATCCTAAAGATTATTGGTGGTATCTTGATTTACGTCGCTTTGGCTCAGCGCCACATGCTGGTTTTGGTATGGGCTTTGAACGTATGCTTATGCTTCTCACTGGCATTAGCAATATACGTGACGTTATTGCATTCCCGCGCACTCCAGGCAGTTTGGAGTTCTAAGAGTGTTTGGTTTTACTAGAAAAAAAGAAGTGCATGCACTAAAATATGAGAATGTTCTTATTGTTGGTGCGGGTGAGGTTGGCTATCAATTAGCGAAAAAACTCACTCGTGATCGCTATAAAGTTAAAATTATTGATCTTTCTGAAACAAAACTTGAGAATGTTCAAAATAATCTTGATGTGCAAACAGTTCTTGGCTCTGGTGCAAATCCAAAAGTCTTGATAGATGCTGGCATTATGCAATCAGATGTTTGTATTGCTGCAACTGATGATGATGAAACTAATCTTCTTGTTTCAATAAATGCTGCTGTTCTTAATCCTTCTATTACGCGTTTAGCACGAATTAGAAATGAAGATTATAAAGCTTATGCAGAAAAATTGCACGAGCAGGGCATTGGCATTCATCTTATAGTAAATCCGGAAGAAGCGGTTGTTCGCATGATTGACCGCTTGCTTTCCTTGCCACAAGCATTAGATTATGCTGAATTTGCGCAAGGGCAAGTTCGTATGGTTTGCTATAAAATTGAAGAAGGCAGTTTTATAGGGCATCCTTTATTATCATTTAGAACAATTATTCAAAGTGATGATATTCTTGTTGCAGCTGTTCGTCGTGAAGGCACATTATTTATTCCATCTGGTGAAGATACTATTGAAAAAGATGATGTTGTTTATTTTGTTTATAAAAGTTCAAGGCAAAAACATTTGCTAAAAGCTTTGAATAAACATAAAGCATTTTTCTCTTCAGCTTGTATCGTAGGTGGTGGAAACATTGGGCTTTTGCTTGCTCAGCTTTTTGAAGATAGAGGGCTTGATGTAAAGCTTATTGAAAAAAATGAGCAAAGAGCAAAAGTGCTTGCTGCAGAGTTAGAATCAACCCTTGTTTTGCTTGGCGATGCAAGAGAAAAAGAGCTGCTTACAAGCGAAAATATCGCAAAAATGAATGTTTTTGTTGCAGTTTCAGAAGATGAAGAAACAAATATTCTTACTTGTTTGCTTGCAAAAAGTTTAGGAGTAAGAGATACTGTTGCTAGAGTAAATAAATCAAGTTATTTATCATTACTTTCAAGTATTGGTATTGACCATAGTGTAAACCCACGTTTTGCTGCAGTAAATTCTTTTATGAACTACATTCGTGAAGGTAAAGTATTCACTTCAGTAAGCATTGGTGCGGAAGAAGCAGAAATTGTTGAAATTGAATTCTCAGAGAATTCACCATTTCTTCATGGACAGATTAAAGATTTAGACTTGCCAAAAGGCTTGCTTATCCTTAGTATAGTTAGAAAGGGGATAGTTCTTATTCCGCAAGGTAATACAGTTATTGAACCGGAGGATCGCATAATTGTGCTTGGCACAAACACTGCGCTCAAACATCTCTACAAAAGCCAATAAGAGGTAATTTTATGTCAGACATGTCAGCAAAAGAAAGACATACCGATGAACTTTCAAAGATTATCAGTGAATGTTACGAACTTCTAAATGCAGCCTTTACGCATACCGAAAATGCAGCAAGCGGAATTCTTTCTACAGTTGAAAAACATCTTGATTATCATGAAATTCGTGAAGCAGAAGTCGATGAAGCTCATCTTCAAGAAAAATTAGCAAAAATTAAAGCTATAGATGACGAACTTAAAAATGACCTCAATGATGCACTTTCAGCTTTGGCTTTTCAAGATTTAGTTGGACAAAGAATTCAAAAAGTTCTTACACGTTTGCAACAAATTGAAAAATCATTAGATGTTAAAAAACTTCTTGTTGAAGTGAGTGAAGAAAAGCTTAAAGGCCCTTCTCAAGTTGCTTCACAACAAAATGTTGATGATATTTTGGCGCAATTCGATTTATAAAATTATCTCACTTTATTTATACACTTTTACAAAAAAAGCTCGTCTAAAAGAAGATTCTTTTGGCACGAGCTTTTTCTTATTTTAAAACAATGAAGGTGTTTTATTCTATTTCTTCACTCTTTTGCTTGTTTGCAAATTTTTCTAAAAGAATAGGTACAAGATAGCCTACAACAAGGCATAACCCTGCATAGAAAAGCGAAAGATTGAATTCAAGTTCAGGCAAAGAAATGGTAATGCGCTTTATTGAGCCAAACATAATGCCAAGTAAAAGTGCAATTGTTATATTGTAATGATTTTTTAGTGCATAGGATAAAATTCGCACAAAGGATAATATACCGCATACTGCACCCATGCCAAATAAAGCGATGTTTGTAAAATCAAGAGTGCTGATTGAATTCAGTATTGTTTCGTATTTACCTAAAATTACAAGTAAAAATGAACCTGAAATTCCTGGTAAAATCATTGCACAAATAGCAATTGCCCCTGAAAGAAAAATGAATAATGGTGAATTTGGCGTTGAAATTGGTGTAAGGCTTGAAATTGTATAAGCAAATATTGAACCAATAAGAAAAATTATAAATGTTTTTATAGATTTTTCAGGCAATGCTTTATAAAGCACAATAACAGAAGCTAAAATTAAACCTAAGAAAAACGACCATATAAAGAGTGGATGATTATGCAAAAGAAAGAGAATAACTTTTGCTAATGAAAAAATTGCAGTAAAAATTCCAAGAAGTAAAGGAATAAGAAAAGCCCATGGTATTAGTGAAAATGCTTTTTTTACTTCGCCTTTGAAAAGTAGTTTTGCAAAATTAATGTCTACACTTTTGATTGCATTTAATAAATCTTGATAAATCCCTGTAATAAAAGCAATAGTTCCACCTGAAACACCAGGCACAACATCAGCTGCGCCCATTGCTAAACCGCAAAGAAATGTTTTTATTGATTTTTTTTTATGAAAAATTTGCATTTTTTGTCCTTTATTGATTCTTAGAAAAAAGTATGTTATAGATAATACATGAAAAGTCAAGATTTTGCATGAGATGTTTTCTTATCATCTAAAATTGAAAATATCTTATTTCTCACACTTCTTAACATAATTTCTCTAGTTGATTGGTTTTATTTATTTTAACGGTTTAGTAGTAGTATGAGGTTTTGATTATGAGTGAAGTAGCCAGTAAAGAAAATATAAAAAAACATAAAAAACACAATGATATATCTGTAAATTCAGAACATAAAGAGCATACGCTTGAAGAAGAATGTTTTGCAGATTTGTCATGCCCATCTTATTTTATCAATAGAGATGTTAACTGGCTTGAATTCAACAATAAAGTCTTGAATGAAGCTTTAGATACATCTAATCCCTTATTAGAGCAAGTAAAATTTCTTGCAATTTCGCACAATAATTTAGATGAATTTTTCATGGTGCGAGTTGCAAACGTAACATTGCAATATGTAAATAATGTTGATACTTTAGGTCCTGATAAAACAAGCCCTGCACGTCAACTTACCCTTATTAGAAAGGCAGTGCTCGAGCAATTGCATAAAGGCTATCATCACTGGAATAGTTATTTAGTTAAGCACCTTGCTGAAAAAAATGTAATTATAAAGAAATACACAGCCTTATCAAAAAGACAAAAAGCTTTTGTTGATGATTACTTTGATGAAGAAATTTATCCTATTCTCACACCGCAAGCAATTGATCCATCACATCCAATGCCAATTATTTCAAACTTGAGTTTAAACTTTATTATTAAGCTTGAAAGCCCTGCGCAAACTGAACATTATGCACGTTTGAAATGCCCAAATAATATTCCGCGTTTCCTTGTTGTGCCACGTCAAAAAGATTATGATGAATTTGATGATTTTGGCAGAGCTTCAAACCTTCGTGATTGCGATATCATCCTGCTTGAAGATATTATTCGTTCAAATGTACATACTTTGTTTAATGGATATAAAGTTGTTGATAGTGCTTTATTCAGAATTACTCGTAATACTGACGTGCAAATCGAAGAAGATGAAGCAAACGATTTGTTGCGCACTGTGCAAGATATGGTTGACCAACGCCGTTTTGGTAATGTTGTTCGCCTTGAAGTAAACAATGCAATTTCTTCAGAACTCTTACACTTTTTAGCGGATAAGCTTTCATTGAAAAGCAGTCAAATCTATAAAATAAAAGGAATTATGGCTTTTTCTGATATGATAGCTTTGTCTGGCATTGATAAACCTGCATTGAAATATCCACCATTTAAATCCTTTATTCCATCTATTTTTAAAGAAGAAAATAGCAAAGAATTATTTAGCTATTTGCGCTCGAAAGATGTGTTTTTACACATTCCATACGATTCTTTCCATTCAATTCAAGAATTTATTCAAAGAGCAAGTGAAGATCCTAAAGTTATTGCAATAAAACAAACACTTTACCGCACTGGTAAAAATTCGCCTATTGTTAAAGCGCTTATGGAAGCAAGAAGACAAGGCAAGCAAGTTACTGCCGTTGTTGAATTAAAAGCTCGTTTTGATGAAGAGCAAAATATAACTTGGGCAGAAGAACTTGAAAAAGCTGGCGTGCACGTTGTGTATGGAATTCCTGGAATGAAAATCCATGCAAAACTATGCTTAGTGGTGCGTAAGGAAGGAAATAAAGTAAATCGTTACGTGCATATAGGCACAGGCAACTATAACCCAAGCACAGCAAAAATTTATACTGATATGGGGCTTCTCACTTCAAATGTAGACATTTGTTCTGATGTGAGTGATTTATTTAATGTTATGACTGGATATGCAACAATAAATGAATATCGTCAACTACTTGTATCACCAACAACAACAAGAAAAAGCCTATTTAAATGCATAGATGAAGAAATCGCTTCACATAAAAAATATGGCAATGGGCAAATTTATATAAAATGTAATCAGTTATCTGATGAAAAATGTATAAAAAAACTTTATGCTGCTTCACAAGCTGGTGTTAAGATTAAACTTCAAGTTCGTGGCGTGTGTTGCTTACGTCCTGGCATAGAAAAAATAAGTGAAAATATTGAAGTAACTAGCATAGTTGGGCGTTTTTTAGAACATCCACGAGTCTTCTGTTTTTATCAAAATGGTAATCCAAAAATATTATTTGGTAGTGCTGATTTGATGACAAGAAATTTAGATAGACGCATTGAAGTTATAGCGCCAATTCTTGATAATAAAATATCTCAACACATTTATAATTCAATTCTTCTTCCATTATTTGCTGATGATACAAATGCATATCATTTACACAAAGATGGAACTTATTCTCGAAAAAGTGGTAAAGATTTAGCTGATGTGCAAGAATTTTTCCTCACCCAAGTAAAGAAAAAGAGTGATAAGAAATGAAACGCCCAAGCAGACCACTCATCATAACCGAAGATAATGTTGATGAATTTTTAGAAAAAGAGCTTAAAGGCGAATGCTATGAAATGCCCTTGAATGAACTTGAAAAATCTTTAGAGCATTCTAAACAAGTGCGCAAGCTTTCAGAGCGCCTTTTTATTGGGCTTCAACCTTTGCATAAACTTTCTGAAAAATATCTATCAATTGTCTCAACTGGTGCGCAGTTGCATGATGTGGGTTGGGTGTATGGGCAAAAAGCTCATCATAAAGAAAGCTGTGAAATTATTATGAATTACGCACACTCAAAGGAATTTATTCCTAAAGAGGGGCAGAGTAGAAATGTTGATAATTATACAATAAAGTTGTTAAATCAAGTCCTCAAATCTAATTTGAAAAATCTGACTAAAAAAGAAATAACCTTGGTGGCACTTTTAGCAAGATATCATAGAAAAAGCTTGCCAAATAAAGAGCATGTGTTTTTCAAGAAATTAGATAAGAAAGATAAGGAAATTGTTCTAAAGCTTGCTGCCATTGTTCGCATGGCGGATGGGCTTGATTTTTCGCATGGTGCAGTAATTAAAAGATTAGATATAGAAATTGATAATGAAATTGTAACTTTGCATGCCGATTGTTTAAGGGAAAAAACTAAACGTATCTACAGTGGGCAAGCAGAAGAATTACGCATACAAAAGAAAAAAGATCTTTTTGAATTGGCATATAAAAAAAGACTTGAAACCCATTTTTATTAGTATTATAAATTTGAAACAAAGTTTGAAAGAAACCAAGCTAAGAGAGATAGAAAAATAATGGCAGATTTACATGCATTTGCTCCGTCAAATCATCAAATTTTAGAAAAAATTGACGAAGAAAAAAAAGATTATTTCCTTGGAATAATTGACCTTGGAACGAACTCTGCACGATTAATGATAGCTCATATAAAAAAAAATGGCTCTCCTACAATTGTAAAACAAGCTAAATATATGGTAAGGCTTGGTGAAAATTCTTTTGAAAATCGCATGCTTCAAGAAAATGCGATGAAAAGAACCATTGACGTGTTAGGCGCATTTGCCGATACGTGCAAGCAGTATAATGTTTCAAAAATTGATGCCTATGCAACAGCGGCAGTTCGTCGAGCTGAAAATGGCAGAGATTTTGTGGAAAGAGTTGCTGAGGAAACAGGCATTGAACTTGAAATTATTTCAGGTTCTGAAGAAGCTCGTCTTATTTATCTTGGTGTTTCCAGTTCACTCTCACACTCTTTTGGTTTGCGCGTTTTTATTGATATTGGTGGCGGTAGCACAGAATTAATTGTGGGGCATTCTTTAGAATATCTTTTTCTTGATTCGCTCACTTTTGGTTGCGTTATGGTTACAAACCGTTTTATGCCCAAAGAAAATTCTAAGAATGATGGCAAAGTAAAAAAAGAACTTTTCCAAAGCATGCAAGAATATGTTCGTCAAGCCTCTGCACATGCCTTTCAGACTTTGAAAAATTATTCCTATATTGAAGTTGTAGCAAGTTCAGGTACTGCAATTGCGCTTTACGAACTTTCGCATAGGCTTGAACTTGGCTTGAAAGAAGCACATGAAGCAAATGTGCTTACCCTTGAAGGCTTAAAAGCTGTTTCAAAATATATTTGTGATCTTACAGCAGAAGAGCGCCAAACTTTACCTGGAATTAGCACAAAGAGAGCAGAAGTTTTAGTGGCAGGATCTGCAATTTTACTCACGCTCTTGCAAGAATTAGAAATGACAAAAATCAGCATCACGCATGCAAATTTGCAAGATGGTGCTTTGGTTGAACATCTAAATGCATCTCAACTTCCATTGAATCAATCAAAGAAAAACACACGTATGCAAAGTGTAAAATCGCTTGCAAATGCTTTTCATTATGAGAAAAAACATTCGGAGCATGTTCTTGAGCTTGCGCTTATGTTGCATGATTCCGCTGTTGATTGCGAACTTATTGAATATAATCGTATATGGCGTGAATATCTCACCTATGCTTGTATTTTGCATGATATTGGAATTTCAATAGCTTATAGCCGTCACTTTGAGCATAGCTATTATATTATCACAAGAAGTGAACTTTTAGGTTTTAGCGAAGAAGAGAAAGAGTATATAGCACAACTTGCTTATTTTCAAAGGAAAAAGGCATCTTTGAAAACTCCGCATTATGCTGCATTGAAACCTGAAATTCAAAAGAAAGTGTTAATATATGCAACATTTTTAGCTTTAGCTGAAAACATGGAAAGATTGCATAGGCAACACATTTATGAGGCTGGTTTTATAAAAGAAGATAAAGAGCTTGTGCTTTATGCACAGCAATCTTCGCCAAGCACAGTAGAAGAATTTGCTGTAAAAAGTATGGAAAAGAATTTAGAGAAAATTTTTCAAATGCCTATTTCTATTCACTTTTCAACATAATTTAGTTTTATAGTTTTTAATAGCTCGAAAAAAAAGCCGAAGATTTTATTCTTTGGCTTTTCTCATTTTAATAATGTATTTGTGTGTATTATTCTATTCAAATAATTAGCAAATTCGTGGTAGTTGCGCGCCTTCAAGTAAAGGCAACATTCTTGTTCCGCCAATTTTTGTTTGTAAAACAACTTTTGCTTTTTGTGCTTCTTTTTCTTTTATCACACCAATTTGTTTTGCATTTTTTGATTCTTCAAAAGCATGCATAATTTCAAGCGCTTTTTCAACATGCTCTTTTGGAAGAATACAGATAAATTTCCCTTCATTTGCAAGATAGAGTGGGTCAAGCCCAAGAAGAGAACAGGCTGAATGCACTGCTTTTGAAGTTGGAATTTCGTTTTCAAAAAGTAGGCAATCTACTTGAGATTGTTCTGCAATTTCGCCTAATGTTGTTGCAAGTCCGCCACGGGTTGGATCACGAAGAACATGAATTTCAGGAATTTCAGTAATAAGCTTTTCAATAATATGGTTGAGTGAAGCGCAATCAGAGGAAATATTTTCAAGAAATGTAAATTTTTCGCGTGCTGCCATAATAGCAAGGGCATGGTCGCCCAAATTTCCTGAAATAAGAATAGCGTCGTCTTCTTTTGCTTTGTCGCCAGAAGGTGGATTATCAGTAATAATTTCGCCGATTCCTGAAGTATTTATGAAGATTTTATCGCACGCACCACGAGGAACAACTTTCGTATCACCAGTAACAATAAGAACTCCTGCTTTTTGGGCTGCTTCTGCCATATTTTTTACAATGCGCTCTAATAAGTCTAGCTCAAGCCCCTCTTCAAGAATGCAAGCAGCTGAAATATATTTAGGTTTTGCACCAAGCATAGCAACATCATTCACAGTGCCGTGAACAGCTAAATTACCAATATTTCCGCCATTAAATTCAACAGGAGTTATCACAAAGGAATCAGTGCTAAATGCAAGAGGAGATTTCATTTCTAACATTGCAGCATCATTCATAGAATTTAAAATAGGATTACTGAAATATTTTTTGAATAAATCGT
>CAYJIN010000011.1:0-22491 GCA_964370245.1 uncultured Desulfovibrionaceae bacterium | reverse complement strand
GCATCATTCATAGAATTTAAAATAGGATTACTGAAATATTTTTTGAATAAATCGTTAATAAGCCTTTGTGAAGCACGTCCGCCTGAACCAGCATCAAGGGAAAGATGTGTTTCGCCATTTGCAGCATTTGAAAAAGACGAATGATTTGAGGCTTGATTTTCCATAAAATAATCCTTATTTCTTCATATATATTGGTAGATTAGTAGTTGAGATATCTAAAATAAGAAGCGCAAGCTCCTTCAGTTGAAACCATGCAAGGCCCCATAGCTTTTTGAGGAGTGCATGCTTTAGCAAAAATTGGGCATTGCGGAGGTTGAATATGCCCCTTCAAAACAGAACCACAGCGGCAAGCTGATGGTTTAGAGGCTTTTACTTGTGTAATATTAAAGCGCTCTAATGTGTTGAAATCAGCAAATTCTTTTCGCATTGCAAGACCACTTTGTGGAATTAATCCAAGCCCTCGCCAGTAAGCATCTTCTGTTTCAAAAACTGAAAACAAAAGTTCCATAGCTTTTGGGTTTCCTTCTTGCTTTACAACTCGTGAATACGCGTTTTCCACCTTTGCTTCATTCTTTTCAATTTGTTTGAGAGCAAGATCGATAGCATAAGCCATGTCGAGCGATTCAAAACCCGCAACTACAGCTGGTTTATTGTATTTATCAGCAATAAAATTGAAATACTCAACGCCAGTTATACAAGCAACATGCCCAGGTAGAAGGAATAAATCAATACTTGGCGCATTGATGATTGTTTCTTCTTCCGTAAGTAAAGCATGCAAGGCAGGGGCAACTTGTTTATGCATTGAATACACAGAAAAATTCTTTAAATTGAGAGCCTTAGCAGCAAGAATAGTGGCCGCAATAATAGGTGCAGTGGTTTCAAAACCAATGCCAAGAAATATGACGTGCTGATTTGGATTATCCTGCGCAATTTTTATTGCATCTTGCGGTGAATAGATGATTTCAAGGCGAGAATTAGTGCCAAAGGTTGATGATTTTAAACTTGTACCTTCAGCATTTGGAACACGAATTAAATCGCCAAAAGTTGCAATAATACAATTTTCCATTTTTGCGAAATTGAGAAAATTCTCAACTTCATTTTCATGCGTTACGCAGACGGGGCAACCAGGGCCCGAAATATGGTGTAAGTTTTTTGGTAATAACGAGCGAAGCCCGCTTTGAAAGAGTGAGGCAGTGTGCGTGCCACAAACTTCCATGAAGCGGACTTCTTTATTTATTTTATTAAGTGAATCTTCAATTGAATTAATAAGTGCTTTGCAGTATTCTGGGCTGTTGTATTCTTGTTCAAAATCCATAGTCATTCGCTTTATAGTCAGTTAGTGGTTGAAAAACAGAAAACAGTTCAGAAAATTAGAACTTATTTATTTCATTACATTAATATCAGCAAATCTTTCATCAAGGTAAATACGTTCATTTTCCCCAAGAATACCAAGTGAAAGTGCAAGAATAGTCCATAAATGCACAGCATGGTAATTTGCTTTAAAATGATGAGCTAAATCATCAATTTGTGAATGGCAGTTGTGGCAAGGGGTAAGAACATATTCAGCACCAGTGGTAAGAATTTGCTCGTGCTTGATAGTGCCATATTTATATCTTGCTTCACTATAGCCTGATTGCAAGTAACCGCCACCACCGCCGCAACAGTAGTTTAATGAACGATTTGGGTGCATTTCAATAATATTTTCTGCACCAACACAAGCTGCTAAAGTGTAACGAAGATCATTTGCTGCAGGGTTACCAAAACCTTTACGAACTAATTGACAAGGATCTTGAATAGTAAATTTAATCTTCAAGTCTTTATTCCAATCAGAATTTGGTTTTAGTTTGCCTTCGCGAATCCATTCCGCATATTTACGTACGATTGATTCAATTTTGAAATCACCGTCAATTTTGAAACGTTGCATTCCGACCCGAAATGCGTAAAGTTCGTGCCCTCATTCGGTGTTGAGCCAAGTTTTGGCTCTTAAATCTTTTACAGCATTCACTTTATTTTGAACTATATTTTTCCACGCTTCATCATTTGCTGCAAACATGCAATAATTTTCAGCGGCAAAACCTTTTGAAGAGTATGTCCAATCCGCATCAACAAGCTTAAGAATTTTCCACAATGGAGCCATTTCTTCAGGCTCTAAGGCTGGTTCACGAGAGTTTTGATTGAGGAAAAATTCGCAATCTTCTTTATTGATGTTTACTTCTAAATCATCCTGACCTGGTTGTTCTGCTTGGATTTCTTCGAGAACATCATTAACTACAAATTCAAAATCTTCCTCGCTAATCCCCATTGCTGAGTTTGTAGGAGTATTTAAAGCTGCTTGGCATGAAGCAGTAATCCCTTTTGGTTTTTTTTCAGGGTCCCACGCTTGCCTTGCATAATAAACAAGTTGTGGAATATTAATTTGCATTGGACAGTTGTGCACGCAGCGCATGCATAATGAACACTGCCAAACCCAAGGAGTTGAAGTAACTTCTTCATCCATCCCAAGTGAAGCTAAGCGAAGAAATTTACGTGGATCCATGTCTTCAAGACCATTAGCTGGACAAGATGAAGAACAAGCACCACAAGATAAGCAAAGTGTTAGGTTGCCACCATCTGGCAAAAGCTCTTGAACTTTGTTACGAAAAGATTTACTTCCTTCATGTTCCACATAAGCTAAAGTATGCTCTTTTAGTGTGTTTTGAGGCATAGTTTTTCCTAATTTAAGTTTGATGTTTTTAAACTTTACAAATTGAGACTTTAGCAAAAAACAGTGAAATATGCAAGTGTAGGAAAAAGTGATAAGGAAAAATAAATTGAGAATAAAAAAATAATAAATTACAGTTAATTAGAATGAAAACTTTTCTGTGAAATATTACTTTACTTCTTTTTTAGCTTGTGTTCTAATGAAAATCTATTTTATTTAGATTGATAAAAAAATAACAAGCATATTGTTTTGCGCTAAACAATATGCGCTTGGCATGATATTGCTAGTGTAATGTAGTGCGCAATTTACAGCTATATCAACTATATCAAAAATATATATACTAATTTAAGTCTAGAAGGAAAATGCTATGCTTCATACAGAAGAAAAGCTCTTTACAAAAAATTTCATCTTTATAACAATTTCTTCTTTTTTTACTGCTTGGTCGTTACAGCTAATTCTTACAATGTATCCAATATTTTTATTGGAAGAATTAGGAGTAAGCCCGACAGTAAGTGGAATTTTATTGGCATTATTTCCTTTCGGAGCACTGGTGTGTAGACCTTTTGCAGGTTGGCTTGCTGATTCATTTCCTCGCAAGAAAACAGCTCTTGTGGCTGCTTTTGGCTTGATTATTAGTGGGGTAGGTTACTTTATATTTAGAGATGTTTTTGCAATTGGGCTTTTGCGTGCTGTTCAAGGTTTCCTTTTTTCAGTAGCAACAACAACAGTGAGTGCTATGGCTTTAGACACAATTCCTGAAAATAAGCTAGGCACTGGTGTTGGGCTTTTTAGCACAAGCACTTCACTGGCAATGATTATAGGCCCAATGAGCGGATTTATACTTTTAGATTTATCTCCCGATGATATGGCTCAAGCTTTTTTCTATATTTTTGCATTTGCTGTTATTTCTTCAGTTTCCTCTTTTTTAAGCGTAATATTTACGTCGATTACACCTAAAATTAAGCCACAAAAAACGACTTTTTCAAAAGATAAACTTTTACTAAAAACAGGAAAACCAGTAACATTTTCCCTCCTTACAACAGCAACATTATATTGTATGTTTCTCAACTATACTGCACTTTATGCGAGAGAATTAAATTTTGCTTCTTCTTCATCACTCTTCTTTTTATTTATGGGTGTTGGCTTAGTGCTTAGCAGAATGGTTTCTGGCTTTTTCTACGATAGAGGATATATGGTGCATCAAACAATAATTTCATTTGCACTTATGATGATTTTTTCTCTTATTTTTTCTTTTACAACTTCGCTTACGGTTTTTGTTGGTATTGCTTTTGGCTTAGGCCTTTCTTTTGGAGCAATTATTCCAACTTTTCAAACCTTATTAGTTGAATTTGCACAAAAAAATGAAAGAGGTTTAGCAAGCTCAACTTACTATATTGCTTTTGATATTGGTGCTGCTTTATCAGTTTTTGGTGGTGGCGTTATTATTGATTTCTTTTCTTTGCAAGCTGCTTATTTGACAACAACTGCTTTGCAACTTCTTTGGATATTTGTGTTTATTTTTCGTGTAATTCCAGATTATAAAGCTTTGAAAGCACAGAAAAATGAAGTAACTGATTCCCTAGCTTAGATTAGTAGAATAGGTTTTTCTGATAAAGCACTTTCTTTTAGTATTTTCTTTTTAGATTGGCATATAATTTGCATAATTTAGCATAAGAGGAAAATACTATGCAATTTTTACCATCTATATTTGAACAAGCACAAGGCGCTGTAAAATCAGCTAGAACAACGGCTGCAAGAGCCTATTCTGGTTTGCAAAATGCGCAAGCAGGCAACTCTTTCGGAGCTTTTATGCAAAAAGAAGTACAAGAAAGACTTGATATGGAAAAAGCGCAAGAACAAATGCAAGCTTATTATGCTCAAGCAGATAAACAAGCAGCAAAACTAGAAGAAATGCTTACTATGAGCGAAATTCAAAAGAATGCGCAAAGTATTCTTGATGAATTTGCTGCAAATGCTTATGGCATGAATAACTCGGAAGAAAATTCACTTTCCGATAACTTCCTCTCACCTTATTCAGATGCAAATGGGGCAAATATTTCCTCTGATGCTATTCGTTTGAATGAGGATGAAGTAAACACTCTTATTGAAAATTTACAAATTGCTGGTTTTAATCAGTCTGATGTTATTAATGCTTTGAAAGATGCAAGCAAAAACCTCAATGGTGCAAGCTCTGAATATCTTTTACAAGAAGCAACAAATGCTTTGATGGGCGAAGCGCAAAGACTTACCAAACTAGAAGAGCAACAACTTCTTGCTATGTCTCAAAAATTAATGAATGGCGAAATGTCTAGCGAAGATATTTTAAATTCAATTCAAATGCAGGGTGCTAATGGTGCTCTTGATACTATTGCAAATGCAATTGAAAGCAAAGGCAGTATAACATTTACCAGTGAAGAAATTAATGCACTTGGCACAATGCTTCAACTCTCTGATGCTGAAAAAGCTAAGTTAGATACTATGCTTTCACAAGTGGGAAGCGTAACTTTAGATAAAGAAGGCTTCAACCATCTTATGTCATCCGCAAGAAATGAAATCAACAGTAAACAAGAAACACTTGTTGGTTTAACAAATGCAATGGCACAAAATTTAGAAAGCTTAGAAGCAAGCGCACGCAACCGCATGGAGCTTGAACTTTCTACACAAAATTATGAAGACAAACAAACTGAACTTTCCCGTAAAACAATGGAAAATACTCAGCTTGATAAAATCTTAGAAGATTATAAAAATAATGAATTTGAAGAAGATACTCTCATCAGTCAAATTATGCTTTTAGATGATACTGAAAAAGTTGAAACTATTAGAGAAACAAAAACATCAAGCCTTTCAAGCTTAGAAAATACTTTGAAAAATGCCTTGAATGTTGAAAGAGAAAATACTGATACAAACACTAGCTCTAAAAAAGAAAATAATTCTTCTTCATTTGGTCAAAGTTTATCTTCAAGCCAAGCACAAAGTCAAACAAATACGGTGAAAGTAGAAGGAAGCTTGCCTAGCTATGCTTCAACTGTTTCAACCCAAGTGCAAGATGCTGTAGCAAATGCTATGAAAAATAATCTTACAAAAATTGAAGTTGAGTTGAATCCAGTAGAATTAGGCGCACTTACAGTTGTTCTTAGCTCTAAAAATGGCGAAATGAGTGCACAAATTCAATCAGAACGCCTTGAAACAATGCACACAATCAACCAGCAAGTTGACGCTATTAAACGTGAACTTGAAGGGCAAGGTATCAAATTAGAATCAATAGAAGTTGACTTGAAATCTTCTGATAGTCATCAATTTGCAGAACATAGAGAAAGCCAAGAATTTGGCCAAGAAAGTCAACAAAAACATGAAACTATGGAACAGCAAGTGAACGATTTGAACCGCCTTAGAGTGCTAGGACGCGGAATCAATGAAGGCTGGATTGACGAAAGCGCCCTTTCTGAAGAAGAGTTAGAACTGGCACAAAACTTGCTAGACAGTGATGAAGAGAATCCGATTTTTGACACTGAAAACGGGCTCTATATTAACACAGTGGCCTAGAGGGTACAAATATGTCAGCTATAGATAACCAATATAATTCAGCATTTAATGCCAATAACTATCTTGTTGGTTCAGGTGATGAACTTGATAAAGATGCTTTCTTGATGCTTATGGTAACACAATTCCAATATCAAGATCCTTTAAATCCGTCAGAAGACACTGAATTTGTTGCGCAATTAGCTGAATTTACTGCTTTAGAACAAATGATGAATTTGAATGAAAGTATGGATGGACTTGTGGAAGCTTCTGGCAAAGAATTGACAGTAGGCGCTGCTTCATTCATCGGGCTAGACGTTTCTGCTCGTGGTTATGGCGTAAGTGTAACAAACGGCGAAGCCTCAACAGTTTTCTATGCGCATGATGTTGATATTGCTTCAGGCGCTGTAAATATTTTTGATTCAAATAATCAAATGGTTGCAAGTGTTCCAATCGGTGCAACATCTAGTGGTGTGCACGAATTCAATTGGGATGGCGTGTTGGCTGATGGCTCAAAAGCGAAAGATGGTGTATATACAATTTCATTAAGTGCTATTGATGATAGTGGCAATGTTGTTGTTACCGATACACAAGTTACAGGAACAGTTGACGGTGTAAGTACTTATAATGGCGAACAATTCCTTCACTTGACTGACGGTAGACTTGTAAGTTTAGCTGAGGTGCGTGAAATTCTCAAGCCACAAGAAACTACAACCGTTGAACCTGAAGAAGAAACTCCTGCTGTTGATCCAACAGAAGGCGGCATGGCTTTCACAGTTGAAAATGGCGCTGTTCCAGCACTTTACTATACACTTGGCGAAGCTTCTGCGGCAACTACAATTAAAATTTATGATTCTGAGAAAAATGAAATTGCAAGTATTACAGGGGCGACTGCAGCAGGTGAGCATGAATATAACTGGGCTGGAACGGGCACGGATGGCGATTATATTGTTACTATTACAGCTGTTGATGCAAATAATGATGCAATTGAAGTTGAACTAAGCGATGTAAAATCAGAATAAAGTAACATAAAGTTAAAATGTAATACAAAATTTGAATAAAAAGTTAAATAAAAAACACATAAAATATTAGAATGTTTTATGTGTTTTTTGTTTTATAAAAAGCTTGCAAAAAATACAAAACTAATATATTAGTAGTTTTGTAAAAGGTAAAAGTAACTTTTTACGGTTTTTTACTTGACGCCCAATGAGTGCGCAAGTTGAGTAAGTGTTGATTCTAGGGTTTTATAGGCGGGCTTATTCAAGAAGAAGTAGAGTGGTGTATATTTGCCATTTATTTTTTCACATACTATACTACTACGATATTGAATAATTGAGGTTGTTATGGCTACGTTAACTATTAGTGCGCCTTTAAATAATGAGCAAGTAAAACACAGTGTTGATAGCTCTGTTGATGTGTATGTTTTTGATTTTTCACAAGAAAATGCTTCTTTTGAAAAAGTAGATACAAATCTTCTTATTTCATTTGAAGGAAATTCTTCAGTTCTTATTGAAAATTTCTATCAAGTATACCCAGAAGGCTTTATGCCAGATTTTGTTGTTAATAAGGAATTTATTAGCTCAGAAGAATTTTTGTTTGCAACAAACAGTGCATTAATGCCTGTTACTTATGCAAATTTTGATAATATTATTCCACACTTTGATGATACTCATGAATTTGATGATTTTTCAGATTTAAACCATGAAGAAAGCTTAGCCTTTGAAGATTTAGATATTTTTGACAATTATGAAGCGTATACTCCTCATGCTCTTGATAATCAAAATAGCGCGGACTTGCTTGCATGGATGAATGAAATTCATGACACAAATGATGCAATTGCAAATCATACGGAAGGAAATCTTTCTTATTCTGTAGCAAATATTGATGTTATCACAAGCTTTGAAGCAGGCGATATTCTTGACTTAACTGCATATAAACATGCAGGTTATAATATTTCAGCAAATAGCCATGAAGCAGGCACAACAATTCAAATTGTAAACGATTCTGAAGTGCAGCATATCGAACTTGCTGGCATAACACTCAGCGAGCACGAACTTAGCCAAATCAATGATTCTGGTTATGTTGGCGAGTTTATGAGAGTATAATTTCTACGCAAAAATAAATATGAAGTTCACGAGGCTTAGTTTCGTGAACTTTTATTTTAACTTGTTGATTTTGTTTTTCTTTGTTTTACTCAATAGAAATTATTCAATCTAAAAAGAGGGTGAAGAAAAACTTGACATTTTGCGCTAACTTGCATATAAATATTTTTCGCAATGAATCGGGCGGCGATTACGCTGTGAACCCCGCCAGATCCGAAAGGAAGCAACGGTAGCAGTTGTGTCGGGTGTCCGATTCTTAGAAGGCACTAATACTTTTGGGTATTAGTGCTTTTTTTATTAATATTTGCAACACATAAAATAAAATTTACTTCTTTGTTTGAACATGCTAGTTTAAAACAATTCTGATTTTTGGAGTATTTCAATGGCACATTTTTTTGATGTTTTATCCTTAGAGGAAATTATTAATGTTTTAAAGTCATTTAAAAAAGATTTTGATTCAAAAAGAAATATGCTTGAAAACGAAGAGCTTGTTGAACTCATTGATGCTGATAATCGTGTTCTTGCTCGTGCAATACGTGCGAAAGAAGATCTACCTTTATCAAACCGTTCAGCAATGGATGGTTATGCTGTTCATGCAAAAGATACTTTTGGCGCATCTGAATCGAATCCAATGTTTTTAAAAAATGTTATGAATTTTAATATTGATGATATTCCCGAAGGTTTTTTGAATGAAGGTGAATGTGCTGGCGTTGTAACTGGTGGCATTCCGCCACAAAATGCTGATGCTATTGTAATGGTTGAATATACTGAAGAACTTGGCAATAACATGATTGAAATTAGAAAATCAGTTGCTCCTTATTCTTATATGATGTTGCAAGGTGAAGATGTGAAGGCAAATGCTATAGCATTAGAAAAAGGAACTTTTCTAAAAGCTCAAGAAATTGGCATGCTTGCAGCTATGGGTGTGACGCATGTTCCTGTTGTTCCGAAAATGGAAGTTGCTATTATTTCAACAGGCGATGAAGTTCAGCCAATTGAAACAAATATTAGAAAAGGTCAAGTGCGCGATGTAAATTCTTATACATTAGCGGCACTTGTAAAGAAAGTTCATGCAAAACCTATTTTTTATGGTATTGTAAATGATAAGATTGAAGAATTGCAAGAAAAACTCAAAAAAGCTCTTGAAGCTAAACACGACATTGTGTTGCTTTCTGGCGGCTCTTCTGTTGGCATGCGTGATTTTACAGTTGAAGTATTGAAATCATTACCACATTGTGAAATTTTGTGCCATGGCATTGCAATGAGCCCTGGTAAGCCAGTGATTTTTGCTAAGTATAAAGATATTTTAATTTGTGGTTTGCCTGGTCAAGTAACATCAGCACAAGTTGTTATGAAGCGCCTTATTCTTCCATATATTGAATTTTGTGCTAATAATCAACATGCTTTTGAGCTTGAAAGCTGGCATTCTTGTAAAGCAATTTTAGATAGAAATATTGCTTCAAAACATGGTAGGGAAGATTATATTCGAGTGGCTATCTATAAGGAAAATAATACTTTATATGCAAAACCTATCTTAGGGCATTCAGGTTTATTAAAAACCTTACTCGCAAGTGATGGTCTTGTGCAAATTGATGCAAAAAGCGAGGGGCTTGAAAACGGCCTTGAGGTTGATGTTCTTTTATTCGACTAAATCTATTTATAAAGCACTCATTTTGGGTGCTTTTTTCTTTTAGAAAATAGCTATATTGACAAAAGAAAATTATCAAGATATTTTATTATTACTGTTCTTTGCTCTATACTTCTTTATTTTAGACTGACTTATGATAAATTAAAACCGTGCATTTTTTATAAGGAGTTTTTATGTTTAATACTGTTACTCTGCGTCAAAAATTTAATTCAAAAGAATATAATAAGTTAGAGAATGAATTAAGAATAAAACTTTTTACTCTGCAAAGAGAATGCGAAGAATATAAACTTGCTGTTTTAGTTACTTTAGCTGGTGTTGATGGTGCTGGCAAAGGTAAGGTGATGAATTTGCTTTCAAAATGGCTTGATAATAAAAAATTACGCACGCATACTTTTTGGCGTAAAAGTGAAGATGAAAAAAATCGTCCTGATTCATGGCGATATTGGATGAAACTTCCGCAACAAGGTGAATTTGGTGTGTTTTTTGGCGGCTGGTATGGCGACCCAATCCGTATGGCAACCTATGGTGAAATTTCAGATGCAAAACTCGATAGTATTATAGGAAGACATTTAGAACGTGAACGCACTTTAGCTGATAATGATTGTGTTCTCGTAAAATTATGGCTTCACCTAGATAAGGAAGAGCATGCAAAGCGCTTTGAGGAAAGGCAAAAAGAGGTAGGGAAATATCACTTTAGTCCTTACAATGCAGATGCAGATGCTACGTATGAAGAAATGATAGAAGTTGTTTCAAAAGTAATTACAATGACTGATAAATATTTTAGCCCTTGGTATATTATTGATGCCTATGATGAAGAATTTAGAAATGTTACGGCTGCAAATGCGCTTATCCAAGTAATTGAAAATGCAATTGAAAAAAAGAAGAAAATAATAAAAGAACGCGAAGAAGAAAAGATTGAAAAAGCTGAAAAATTAAATAAAGAAAGTAAAGAAAATAAAGAAGATAAATCAAAAGAAGGTTTTCTTACAATTTTAGATAGAGTTGATTTGTCAAAAACTACTGAGAAAGCAGATTATAATAAAGAAATTAAGGAATTACAGGCTGAAATTGGAAAGCTCACTTACGAAGCTTATCAAAATGGAATTTCTTCAACTTTAGTTTTTGAAGGTGTTGATGCTGCGGGCAAAGGCGGAGCAATTCGTCGCATTGCATGTGCTGTTGATGCACGAATAACTCATGTTATTCCGATAAGTAGCCCAACTGATGAGGAATTGTCGCATCATTACCTTTGGCGTTTTTGGCGTCATGTGCCTTTAGCTGGCTATGTAACAATCTATGATAGATCGTGGTATGGTAGGGTATTAGTTGAACGAGTTGAAGGCTTTAGCCCCGAAAGTGTATGGAAAAAAGCTTATTCTGAAATTAATAACTTTGAAGAGCAGCTTGTTGAAGGGAAAAATATTCTTCTAAAATTCTGGATTCAAATTTCGCAAGAAGAGCAGTTAAATCGCTTTAAAGAAAGAGAAAAAACGCCTTGGAAACAATATAAAATCACAGATGAAGATTGGCGTAATAGAGATAAAGCAGATGCTTATAAAATTGCAGCAGAAGAAATGTTTTTGCGCACTGATACACTTGATGCACCATGGCACATCATTCCAGGCGAATCAAAATATTATGCTCGTCTAGAAATTTTGAAAATTTATAGAGAAGCATTACGCAAGGCTTTAGGAAAAAATATCAAACATGAAGAGAAAATAAAGCTAAAGTCAGTGGAAGATGTGTTGTCAGATAATGAAGAAAATGAGAAGAAAGCGAAGAAGAAACATAAAAAATAAACTTAATCTCTTTTCTTGCGAAGTGATAATATAAAAAAAGCCCTCTAGTTTTTTGCTAAAGGGCTTTTTTTTGTTCTATATTATTAGCTACTTAATTAGCATAGCGTCGCCATAAGAGAAAAAGCGATAATTTTCTTGTATAGCTTCTTGATAACAATGCATAATTTCTTCACGCCCAATAAGCGCAGAAACGAGCATGAGTAATGACGATTCTGGCAAGTGAAAGTTTGTTATCATGCCATCAACAATTTGAATTTTATGTTCAGATTGCGGATAAATGAAAATTGAAGTTGAGGCTGTCATTCCATCTTTTGGAAGTGGAGTGCCCTCTTTGTTTTTCCAAAGTTGCGCTGCACCTTCAAGAACTCGGCAAGAGGTTGTGCCAACAGCGATTATTGGTCGCCCTTCTTTTTTTGCCTCAATGATAGCTTGTGCAGTTTTAGCAGAAAGTTCAAAATATTCTGAATGCATAGGGTGCTCTCGAATATCTTCAGCACGCACAGGGGTAAAAGTTCCATACCCAACGTGTAAAGTTACTTCTTCCCACAAAAAGCCATCATTCAAAAGCTGTTCTTTAAGTTCAGGTGTAAAATGTAGACCTGCGGTTGGCGCAGCAACAGAGCCTGCTTTTTCAGTATTTGCATAAATAGTTTGATAACGCTTTTTATCGTTTTCTGAATTGAGCGTGCGCTTAATATAAGGTGGTAAAGGTAGATGACCATTTTCATTGAAGAAATCAATAACGTTTCCTTTTTCTTTTTCCCAATAAAGACGGACTTTGCTTTTACCAAAATCAAACTTTTCTAAAACTTCTACATAAAGCTTTGCATTGTTTACTCCATCAAAAGTCCAGTGTTCACCAATTTTTGCTGCTTTTGATGGCTTTAGTAGAACTTCTGCTTCTGCACACATGCATTCTTTATTTTGAAAAATGCTTTCCTTTGCATCATTTTGTGCGAAAATTGGAGGCGTGAGCATGAGCAATTCTCGCTTGCCATCGTTTGGGCTTTTACCAAAAAGGCGAGCAGGCACAACTTTTGAATTATTAGCAATAAGAAGAGCTTTTTTTCCATTATTTGAAGGTAAAAAGTCTAAAATATTATGAAAATTTGCGTGTGTAATATTTTTATCTTCTTGATTATACACAAAAAGTTTTGATGAATCTCTTTTGTCAGAAGGTTGTTGAGCAATGGAAGATTCAGGCAAATCAAAAAAATAAGAAGAGAGTTGAAAATCTAATGGTGTGGACATTTTCTTTATTCCAAAAGTTAAATAAAAGAACACTCTATTTCTCTTTCCTTGTAAAAAGAAAGTAAAAATAGAGTGCTATAATAGATTAATGACAGTTTATTTCAACACGAAGATTGAGTTTTGACTCAATTTCAGTGATACGATCTCTTTTATGGTTGAGCAGGTAGAGTGCAAGTTCTTTATCTGTAGTAAAGACAAATTTAATTGATTTTTCAGAACGAGCTTTTCTTGCAATTTCTTTCAAAGCATCTTGCGCTTGCCATTCCATATTTCTTCTAAGGCCTGTGCCATTACAATGTGGGCAAGGTTCAGTTGAAATAGAAATTGCTGAAGAACCAATACGTTGACGCACAAGTTCAAGAAGACCAAAAGATGAAATATGCCCAATTTCATAGCGAGCTCTATCTGGGCGCATGCTATTTTTGAAAATATTTTCAACTTCTTTAATGGTTGATTTGTCACGTAATTCAATGAAATCAATAACAACTTGGCCACCAATATCTCTCAAACGTAAATGGCGTGCAATTGCTTTTGCTGCTTCAATATTTGTTTGTAAAACCATTGCTTGGAAATTTGCTTTCCCTTGGGTTTTACCTGAGTTAATATCAATAGCCATAAGAGCTTCAGTTTGATCAAAAGTTACACGGCCACCAGATGGAAGAACAATTTCACGCGCAGTAATTTCATCAATTTGCTTTTGCAAGTTGAAGCGTTCGAGCAGAGATTGTCTTACTTCTGAATAATATTTCACAAAATTTTTCTTTTGTGGAAACATGAGTGTAGCCATATCTTGAACAGCGTCAGCCATGTTTTTATCGTCAGTCCAAATTTCACGCACATCTTCGTTGAGATAATCACGCACAACACGTTGAGTTAGTTCAACTTCTTGGTGAATAAGTGAAATAGACGGAGCTGATTGCGCTTTATGCACAAGATCAACCCAAAGTCTTTGTAAATAATCAAGATCCGCTTGCAGTTCTTCTGTTGAAGCATTTGCAGCAGCAGTTCTAATGATAACACCCATATCTTTGCCTGGGTTTAGCCCGTCAAGCATTGAGCGTAATCTTTCACGTTCCACAGGGTCAGTAACTTTACGTGAAACACCTAATTGCTCTTGCCCTGGAGTGAGCACGAGGAAACGGCCAGCTAAAGAAATCCAAGTGGTAAGGAATGCACCTTTATTACCATTTGGTTCTTTTACGATTTGAACGAGTAGCTCTTGCCCCGGTTTTAGAACCTTGCTAACAAGTGGGAATCTATGATTTTTTGTAGGTACGTGTGAGTTGAGGTAATAATCAGGGTGCACTTCATCAATTTGTAAGAAACCATTTTTCTCTGCGCCAAAGTTGATAAAAGCAGCTTGAAGATTCGGCTCAACATTATGAATTGTTGCTTTGTAAATGTTGCCACGCATTTTTGCATGGTGAGCCATTTCTACAAAATATTCAACAACTGTTCCATTTTCTGTAAGCACAACTTCAACTTGCTCATCAGGTTGCACAGAAACAAACATTTTTAATTGTTCTGAATGGTGGTGTTGTTCAGTTTTGATAGGCTCGTAAAGATATTCAATATTTTTACTAATTTCTACTTCAGGTGTTTTAGCACGTTTTGGTCTTCCAGCTTTTGCTTTTTTCGGAACTACTGCTGGTTCAGCCAATTCAGCTTCAACAGGAGAAGTTTCTTCAAGTGTAGTTTCAATAAAGCTTGGAAGGCTATTGAGCGGGCGTGGTGCATTCTCGTGTAGAGTATTGCTTTGCGCAAAAGAAGAAGCTTTTCTATGGCCGTGTGATTTTTGACCTTGCTTTGCACCATTTGGATTTAAAAATGAAAAACCTTCTTCGCCACCTTCTAGGAATGATGGTTGTGGGTTGTGATCATTGTAAGGAGCATTTTTTACTGGTCTTGGTGCTTGCTCTTCATTATAATAGATGTCTTGCTCTAAATTTTTGCCTGTAATCGCTGCAATAATTGAAGAGTTATCAAATGCTGGCTCTGAAAAAGATTTTGATTTTTGTGGGCGTCTTTGTTGAAGACCTTTGCCTTGATTGTTTTCAGAACGCTGTTGATTTCTTCCTTGATTATTTTGATTATTGTAAGAAGAACGCTTGTTTGCATTTTTATTTGTATTGCGTCCTCTTGGTCTTTGATTATCTTGAGCAAATTGTGTTGGAAGAAGTTGAATTGGTGAATTTTCATCATCAAAATCATAGTTATAATTTGCAGGGTTGAAAATTGGTGCAGTATTTTCTTCGTGTGATTTTTTAGGATGTGCGTTTTCTCTTTTAGCAGGAGCAGTGAAATTTTTACGTGCTTCATTTTTATGAGAATCGTCCGCATTGCCTTGGTAAAGATTGTATACTGTTTCTTTTTGCGCGTGTTCTTCGGTGTGCGCATTGTTTTTTGGCGCTGAAGCAAAAGAGCGATAGACTGAACCTTCATCTTGAACAGAAGTATTTTGATGAGTATTTTCTTGGAAATTTGGTGAAGTAGAGCGTGTTTTTTTTGTAAAAGTTCTTCTTGAATTTCTAGAATTTTCTTCTTGAATTTCTTGAGTTGGCTGAATTTCTTCAGGTGTGTTGATGTTTTGTGTTTTACGTGTTCGTGGTTGTCTTACACGTTTTTGGCTTGTAACTTCTAAAGGAGCTTTTTCAACTATAGTTTGTGAAACTTCACTTGTTGTTTCAGTGTGTTCACTTTCAACTTGTGTTTTTTTGCTTCTTGTGTTTCTTGTGCGCGGTTTTTCGTTTTTAGCATCTGAAGCCAAATCACGGCTTTCATCTTTTGAAATATTTTGCTTTTCGGCAACTTGTTGATTATCGAGTTTGTTTGAATCGATTGCGGCTTCTTTTTTTGCTTTTAATGAAGCACGTTTAGCAAGTTTTTCTTCTTCTTTTCTTTCTGTAAATTCATCAACAACTTTATGAATTGTTGGAGTTTTACGAGGGCGACCACGACGAGGTGTTTTATCTTGCTGCTCAATTGGTTGATTTTCTTTTGAAATTTCTTTTTTTGTCATAAGTATATCCTAATAAAAATGTAAATTTTTTAAATAAATATTTTTTCAAAGATATATTATATATAAGGAAGAGTAGAGCTGTGTAAACTTACACGAAAAAAGAAGTAAATATATAATATTCCTTTGTAAAATGTTGTTTTAATGCATTGAAAATAAATTATAATTTTCCTGCTTGCACTTAAAAGACTCTTCACGTATTATTTCTTTACATAAGATAAAAGCATTAAGCATAATAGAGAGAGAAATAAAAAAATGTCTTTTGGTAGTAGTTTATGAATAATATAACCACCGATAGTGATGAGCCAATTAATTCAGCCAATAGCTTTGATTCTATTGCAAAACCTGAAAAATCGACACAATGAAAACAATTGATACTAACTCTTTAATTCGTAAAGAAAAGAAAAGTGCGCGTATGTCTTTTTATGGACAACGTAAGGAATATGCTTGTTTTTCTCAGCTTTGTCAAGCATTAGTTTGCAATCACTCTATTTGGAAAAGCGCAAAAAACATTGCTCTCTATCTTCCTTTTCGAGGGGAAGTTGAAACTTCTTATCTTATTGAAAAGGCTTATAAAGAAGATAAAAATCTTTATTTTCCACGTTGTTTTTCATGCAAAGAAAATGGTGAAAAGCAGCAAAATATAATTGAGTTTATAAAAATTTCTTCAGAAGACTATGCGCATTCATTTGAAGTAGGAATGTATGGAATATCTGAACCCAAAAAAGAATTAGCTGCATCAAAAATTTCAGAAGATGCTCTCATTATCTTGCCATGTTTAGCGTATAATGATAAAGGTTATCGACTTGGCTATGGTGGTGGTTATTACGATAGATTTTTATCAAAACACAAAGGACCAAGTCTTGTACTTGCTTTTAGTTTTCAATATTCATCAGAAATTATTCCACAATCGTGGGATATCCCGATTAATTTTATAGCAAATGAAAAGGAAATATTATGTTGCAATCAATACCATTTAAATTCCCAAATATAGAAAATGTTTTTTGTGCCTTTCAAGTAAGAAATATTCCACAATTTCCTAAAAATGCGCAAGAGCGTGTCGATTCAAATTATGTAGGCGGAAATATTTCATACGATGTATCTGATAATCCTGAAGATGTAAAAAATAATCGTGCTGAAATTTGTAGCACTTTCAATGTAGATTCGTTTTGTGATGTTTTACAAGTGCATGGAGTAAAAACAATTTTTGAACCAGAAGATGCAACTGCTGAAAAATATGCACCTTACGAAGCTGATGGATTGGCAAGCTCTAAAACAAATCAAGCTCTTTGCATTAAAAGTGCGGATTGTCAGCCAATTTTACTTGCTGATATGAAAGGCGAATTTATTTTAGCGCTTCATGCTGGTTGGAAGGGAAATCGCTTGAATTATCCTTATATTGCAGTAAAAGAATTTTGTGAACATTATAATGTTAAAGCCCAAAATCTTTGTGCTGTGCGTGGCCCATCATTATCGCCAGCTGTATCTGAATTTATTAATTACGATAGTGAGTGGGGGGCAGAATTTAATGCGTGGTATAATGAAAAAAATAAAACTGTAGACATGTGGGAATTAACAAAAAGTCAACTTAAAGAAGCTGGGCTTTTAGCAAGAAATATCTATTCTTTAGATTTGTGCACTTATTCAAATCCGCATTTATTTTACAGCTTTAGGCATACTCCAATGTCTGGGCGTCAAGGCTCATTTATTTGGAAAAAGTAATAAAAAATAATCTATTGAGAGTTTTGTTTTTGTAAGCTCTCAATTGATTTGATTTTAATTTTATAATGCTTCTAATTGTTTGAATTTATAATAAATAATAAAAATTTTTATTCATATAAAATCTAGTTGACTCTTAGCTTTTTCATGCGTATAAGTGGCTTTATATTTGATAATTAAAACTTGGTAGGTAGTATACGTGCGTAGTCACTCAATTTTTTGGGCAATTTTAGGTATGAGCTTTTGCATTGCAAGCTTTCTTTTATATAATCATATGTTTACTGATAAATATTTGAAAATAATGGCTCAAACCTCTATGAAAGATGACACCAATTCTTTAACTACGTCTCAAAGAAAGTCGTTGCGTGATCTTATGAATGAATTCTTTCCAGAAATGGGTATTCGCATTAGTTTTCATGTTGCAGAAAGCGGTGCTTTTCCTGATTTAGTTGGTGAAAATAATCTTAGAATTGCAATAAATACAAAAAATAATTATGTTAATTATGAATTTCCTATACGTTTGAAAGATGTTTTAGGGAAAGAAGCGAATTACCTTGAAAGCGAATTTGTAAATAATTTTAATATTTGTTATGAAAGAAAGAAGAAAGAATTAGGCGATTGCTTACATGAAAATCTCTCTTATATTCGTGAAGAGCTTTTTGTGAAAAGAGCAATTGTTTTACCACGCCAATAAATTGTTTTATCTCTTAGCAGTGAGGATTATATGAAGAATCCTTTTTATAAATCCTGTTTAACTTCAAAAGAGAAACGGGAAATGCATCGCTATAAAAGAAAAGAGAGCACACGCTTTTTTCTTGGTATTGTGCTATTTGCTGGTGTTTGTTTTTTATATAATCTAAATTTTGAAGTGAAACTTATTTCAATTTTATCAGATACTTCAATGGTTGATAAAACAGCATCACTTTCTATTTTAGAAAAAAGAGCTATAAAAAAATCTATCGATACTTTGTATCGCGAACATGGTTTATCGACTGTTTATTCAATAACCTATGAAGATCTTATGCTTCCTTCTTCAAATATTCCTACTCTTTATCTAGGGATAAATCCTTTAAAAAAAGATGTGCTTGCGTATATTCCGCCAGCGCCACGTGAAACTTATAATCATCGAAGTGCTCAAGCTCTTTTTGAAAATGAGCTGAAATTATGCTTATATGGTGATAAAAATTATATGAGTTCGGCAGAATATCTCAATAAGCATGAAATTTCAGATAGTGCTACAAATAATGCTGAACCTTCACATATATATAAAGGAAGCATTAATTGGGGTGAGCACATTGGGCCTTGTATGAAAAATGCTTTCATTAAATTAGAAGAACATATTTCAATACAATAAAAAAAATTTAAATAAAGAAAAACCCTTGAAAAGACAAGGGTTTTCTGTAAGAGGAATCTCTCAAATACCTTCCGAGAAAGTCAAACAGCGTTAAGGTTTATCAATGAGCATTGTAATCCAAAACAACTTACTAACCTTAACGACAGAATGAAAAAAAACTTAGGCTTTAAAATAAAAAAAAGACAATATTTAAAAAGATAGGCTAAATCAAGCGGTTAGCTGATTTGCTCTGAGAGAATACTTGACAAGGTTCAAAAAAGTCGCTAAGAAACACAAACTACTAACCAATGAAAGCATTGTAGGGAAAAATGAAAAAAGAAAATCTTATACAATATATCGAAGAAAGCGCGCCCTTGCTTAATCAAGCGATGTGGGATTCTAGCGGAATACAAATCGATACCTTGAAAAATGAATTTTCACATCTAGCTGTAATGCTTGATCCTACTTGGGAAAACATCGAAAAAGCTTTCAATCATGGTGCAGATTGCATCTTAGCACATCATCCACTTTCTATGGAGCCTTATCGCTTAAATTCTTGTTCTGCGCTGTTTAGAGCAGTTCAACTTATTTTTTCAAAGCAAGCGCTCCTTTATTCTGCACATACTAGCCTTGATGCAACTTTTGGTGGCTTTTCTTCATGGCTTGCAGACGATTTAGCTTTGATACATCAAGAAGTGCTTGATGAAGAAGGAAATTTTGGTGTAGTAGGAACTTTAGAAAAACCACTTTATTTATCTGATATTGTTTCACAATTAGAAAAAAGCATGCCTTTTGTGACTCGTAAAGATTTTAGAATTTCAGGCAAAGAGCAGGACAGACTGATTGAAAAAGTTGCATTCTGTTTCGGCTCTGGTTCTTCTTTATATTCTCTTGCAAAAAATAAAGGTGCGGATATATTTATCACTGGCGATGTGAAATATCATCTTGCTCTTGATATTTGTCATGAATTTGAGGCTTCATCTTTATCTGAACACTCTGAAAATTCAATACAAAATAAAAAATCACCACTTTTATTAGACGTGGGGCACTTTTCTTTGGAAGAAGAAATGATGCGTCGTTTTTCTATACATTTAAAACAAATTTTACCAATAGACGTAACTTTTATACAGGGAACAAATCCTTTTTGTTCAGTGGAATAAATTTCAAAAGCGTTTAAATAACAAGGAGTTATGATGAGTCTTTATCTAAACCAAATCGAGCAACTTATTGCATTACAAAAAATTGATAACGTAATTTACGATGTTGATAAGTTGTTAAAAAAAGCACCTCTTGATTTAGAGGAACTAAAAACTAAATTTGACCAGCTTGATGCGCAAAAAAAGAATGTAGAAGAAAAACTTGAACATCTACACGAGCAAGAAAAACGCCTTGCAACAGAATTAGAATTTGCATCTGCTGGTATGAAAAAAAGCAAAGCAAAGCTTGACCAAGTTGAAAATGACCGTGAATTAGACGCAGCTTCACGTGAAATTGACAACATGGAAAATAAAAATAAAACTTTTGAAGACGAACAAGCTGCTTTAGCAAGCGAACTTCTTTTCCAAAATACACGCCTTGAAGACATTTTAGAATTATGGAAAGAAGCAGAAGAAAATTACAAAGAAGCAGAAGAAAATCTTTCTGTTTTAGTAAAAGATTCTGAAATTCAAATTACTGCTTTAGAAGAAGATCGCCGAAATGCTTTAGCGCATATTCCAGCACCTGTGCTTTCACGTTATGAATTTATTAGAAGAAGATTAAAACACCCTGTTATTGTTCCAGTTAAAGAAGGTGTTTGCAAAGGTTGCCATATTTCAATTCCACCACAAGCATATAATGAATTACAGCGTGGCCAACAAATTGTTTCTTGCCCTAACTGCCAAAGACTCATCTATTGGGCTGAACATTTCAAAACAGCTGAAGAAGAAGTGCAAGAAATTATGCCAGCAGGCAAAGAAGATATGGTTTTTGGTGAAGACCTTATCTAGCTAAAATATTAGGCTGATTTATCAAATTTGAATAATTCAGCTTAGAATAAATTTTGAGTTAAGCGGGTTATCGCTGCTTGTTTACAAGTGGAGGAAAGTCCGTGCTTCATAGGGCAGGACGCTGGGTAACTCCCAGAAAAAGCGATTTTTGGATAGCGTCACAGAAAAGAACCGCCTGCTTAGGCAGGTAAGGGTGAAAAGGTAGTGTAAGAGACTACCGGTGCTGAGGGTGACTTCAGCAGCCGGATAAGCCCCGTCCGAAGCAAGACCAAATAGGAGAATAGACGGTTGCCCGACCATTTCTTTACTGAATATATTCTCGGGTAGGTTGCTAAAGATGTCTGGTAACAGCCATCGTAGATGAATGATAACCGCGTGCTTTTATTATAAAACACGAACAAAACACGGCTTATAGCTGACTCAAAAGGGGAAAGTTCGCTTTCCCCATTTTTTTTACAAAATCTAATCTTTTTTTGACAATTATAAATAAGTTTAGTATTCTTCCAAAATGTTTTCAAACTTCAATGAAATACATTATAAAGTAATAAGTTATCAAATGTACTGGTTGATACCTACCAGTATAGAGAGAAAAATTTCGGAGTAAGCATGACAAATTCTAAAACAAATTCAGCGCAATCAAATTCAGCATGGGGTGGTCGATTCAGCCAAGGTGTTTCAAACTTAGTTGAAGAATACACTCAATCAGTCACCTTTGATAAAAAACTTTGCTATGTTGATATTCAAGGTTCAAAAGCACATGCAAAAATGCTGGCAAATCAAGGTATTTTAACAAATGATGAAGCAAAACTTATTTGTGATGGTTTAGAAAAAGTTTTAGAAGAAATTCAAGCAAATACATTTGTATGGCGCACTGATTTAGAAGATGTGCATATGAATATTGAAACAAGGCTTACCGAAATTATTGGCGATGTTGGTAAAAAACTTCACACAGGTAGAAGCAGAAATGATCAAGTTTGTTTAGATTTTCGTCTTTTTGTTTCTGATTCTTTACGTGCATGGGGCGAACAATTACAAACTCTTATCAAAGTTTTTCTTGAGCAAGCAAAGAAACATCAAAAAACTCTTTTACCAGGTTGCACCCATTTTCAACCAGCACAACCTGTGAGCTTGGCGCACCATCTTTTAGCGTACTGTGCAATGTTTCAGCGCGATTATGAGCGCATGATGCAAGCAGAAAAAAGAGCAAGAATTTCGCCTTTAGGCGCAGCGGCACTTGGTGGAACAACTTATCCACTCAATTCGCAGATGGTTGCTGATGAGCTTGGAATGTATGGTGTTTTCCAAAATAGTATGGATACAGTGGCGGATCGTGATCATGTTCTTGAAGCCCTTTTCTGTGCAAGCACATGTGCTATGCATTTATCACGTTTTTGCGAAGAACTTATTGTTTGGTC
>CAYJIN010000010.1:0-44545 GCA_964370245.1 uncultured Desulfovibrionaceae bacterium | reverse complement strand
AATAATTAGTTTTAATTTCAATAAAGAAGGCAAGCTTAGGTTTGCCTTTTTTTATGCCTAAAAATTATGAATTTTTGATATTTATAAGTAGTTTGCTGTTCTTTTAGTTTGCTAATTTGTAAAAACTCTTATCTAAGCCATATAAATTATTAGAAAATATTTACCAATAAAAAAGCCAAGAAATATTACATTCTTGGCTTTTATTTTTATAGAATTGAATTGAGATAAAACAGAGTATTAGAATTCAAACTCTTCAAGCATAGTATCAACAGCATCAATAGTCATTGCTTCAATGCTTGAATCGCCTACACGTTTTGAAAAAGCAAGCATTCCTAGAAGGTTGCCGTCAGTTGCTTGTGCTTCTTGGGCAAAATGTGAACGTTTGAGAAGTAAGCCTGCTTCTCTTGTATCAATTAGGAAGAAATCAAGCATGAGAGCATTTTCCCCGTGTGTACCTTTGTCTTTATAATAAAGCACTTGAGGCACAAGAAGTAAATCAACTCCCTCATGTTTGCCATACTCAATCCAGTAAGCGAGTATACCTTTTGTAGAGTTTTCTTCAATTGCTTCAAGCAAGTCATCATAATTTACTGCTTCAAGAGTTTTTATAGCGCGTGGATTTTTCAAAATTTCTCTTTGAATAAGAGAGTTGAGAGTATTGAGCTCTGCTTCCGTGGCTAAGATACGTTCTTCTGGGAAATATCCTGCCATAAGTTCAGTAGTTTCTAATGGTTGAGTGATTGGAGCTAGGCCAATAGAAAGCTGAGGTGCAACTGCAGTAGGGCTTGGGGTTTTAGGCGCACAAGCGTTTAATGTTATAAGGCAAAGAAGAAGTGCAAAAAATTTAAAGGAAGGGATAAATTGTGTTATACATTTTTTCATTATGCTTCTAATGCTCCTTTTGTGCTTGATATTCTATTGCTTTCAACCTTGACAGCTTGCTTTAAAGCAAGTCCAAGGCCTTTTGCAACAGATTCTAGTAAGTGGTGTCCATTCTTTCCATAAAGAAAAGAAATATGAAGATTTGCTTTTAGTGCAAAGGCAAATGCTTTATAAAATTCACGCCAGATATCTTTTTCTTCATTAGCAATAACAGGCGGTAATAGTTCATCATTTCTCCATTCTATCCATGCACGCCCCGAAAGATCAAGGCAAACTTCTGTAAGTGCTTCATCCATAGGCACTTTTGCGTTGCCTATGCGTGCAATGCCTTTTCTATCGCCAAGACATTCAAGAATTGCACTACCAAGGCAGATGCCAATATCTTCAGCTGTGTGATGATTATCAATATAAGTATCGCCTTTACAAGCAAGCATTAAATCAAATTCACCCCAAAAAGCAGTGAGTGTAAGGAAATGATCAAGCATACCAAAGCCAGAATTTATGTTAGTTTCGCCCTTTCCATCAAGATTAATTGAAAGTTTGATATCTGTTTCTTTTGTTGCTCTTTCGTAATTTGTGCTTCTCATGTTTTCTCCAAAGTCTTGAATTTATTCTTCTTCTAAATCTGTTCTATATTTTTTATCAGTAGTTAATTGCTCTATCAACTCTTTAGGGGATGAGAATTTTCTTTCATCTCTTATACGTTCTAAAAAGCAAACTTTCAACTTTTTATCATAAATTAATTCATTAAAATCAATAATATATGTTTCGATGAGGAGTTTATCACCTGCAAAAGTTGGGTTATAGCCTATGTTACTTATTGATTTATATTGCTTGCTTTCTTGTTTGTTATCGTCAAAAACACTTGAAATTGTTGCGTAAACACCTGGTTTTGGAAGCAGAAGATTACCTGTATCCATATTTGCAGTTGGAAAACCAAGAAGAGTAGAGCCACGTTTTGCACCATGCACAACTTGACCAGTCACACAATGGCGACGATTTAAAAGTGCATTACAAAGTTTGATATTTCCCTCTTCTAAAGCTTTTCTAATGCTTGTTGAGGAAACGGGATTTTTATTCTCATTTTCATCAAAATAAGCAACTTCATTTTGAATAAAGAGCTTACAATCATATGCTTTTAAAATTTCTGCTAAAGCTTGTGTGTCTTTATTATCACTACCCATTCTAAAGTTGAAACCAACAAAAAGCTCTTTGCAATGCAAAGTTTCTTTGATGAAATCTTTTACAAATAATTCAGAATCTTGTTTTGCAAAGCTTTCATTAAAAGGAAGAACAAAGCAATAGTCTATGCCATGAGCTTCAATTAGATCAAGACGTTTTGAAAGTCTTGTGAGTGGTAGAATTGGTTTTTTTCCCACAACAGTAGATGGATGTGGGTCAAAAGTAATGAGAACAGAGGGTAAATTTTCTCTTTTTGCTTTTTCTACACATGCATTAATCAGCGCAGTATGCCCTAAATGAACACCATCAAAATTTCCAATTGTTGCTAGGCAAGAATCAATTTTTGGTGTAGGGCTTGTTGAATAAACAGTTATCATATAAACCTTCAAGGTAAAATCAGCCGTGAAACAGCTGTGAAATCAGTCAAATCAAATTTAGTCTATATAAAAACCTAAAAAAATACAAATTCTTTTTTTTGCTTTTTTTACTTATGCAAATAGGAAATTTTGTTTGACAAAATTAGAAAAAATCTCTACCTTGTTTTGACGGGGAGCTTGTATACAGGCTGAGAGGAAATATGAAGTTTCGACCCAAAACCTGATTTGGATAATGCCAACGTAGGGATGCTAACTTTTTGTGAAAGTAGAAGTGGGAGTATACTATGTGGTATACTCTTTTTTTATTTTAATTCGTGAGGATATTATGAAAGCTTTTCTTTCGCAAAACACTAGAGGATTTTTCCTTTGGTTTGGTGCTGCAATTTCAATTGTTGACATTATGACTGGTATGCAAATAGCAAAACTTGGTTTATCTCAAGGTTTTATGGCTATTTTTACAGGTCTTGCCATTGGTTGTTGCATATTTTTCTGTGCGGGGCTTATTGGCGCAAAAGAAAAATTAGCAGGTATGCAAAGCACTGCAATTGCTTATGGTAAAAAAGGTTCGCTTCTTTTTGCCTTTCTAAACTTTATTCAACTGATTGGTTGGACTGCAGTTATGCTACAATTTGGCGCACTTACTGCAAAAATGATTTTTGGGGACTTTGCAATTCCACAAGAAGTTTGGACTATTGCTTTTGGTCTTGGTGTTGGGCTTTGGGTTGTAACTGGCGCAAAAGGTTTGAATCAATTCCATGCAATCTTAATTGTTGTATTATTTGCAGTATGTGTGGGAATTTTTACTAAAATATTAGGTTATGCAGAAGTGAAAGAATTTGCCCCAACAATGACATTTGCTTTAGCTGTTGATCTTGCTTTAGTGTTGCCACTTTCTTGGACGCCACTTATTGCTGATTATACCAAAAATGCTGAAAATCCTGTGAAATTCACGCTTACATGCGCTCTTGCTTATTTTATTGGTTCAAGTTGCATGTTTAGCCTTGGGCTTTTAGGAGCATATTATCTTGATTTATCAGCAGTTGTTCCATTATTTGCACTAGTTGGCGGAACTTTAGCTTTGTTTGTGCTTTTCTTTTCAACGGTTACAACTGCTTATCTTGATGTATATTCAGCTGCTGAAAGTTTTTTACATGTACTTGAGGGTGTATCCCCAAAAAATAAAATCAGTCATAAAGCGATTTCAATTTTTGTGCTTATTATGGGAACAGGCTTAGCAATAGCTTTACCAAGCTCATATTTTGAACCATTCCTTTACTTTATTGCATCAGTTTTCTTACCAATGCTTACTATTCTTATTTTTGAATATTTCTTAGTAAAAGCTGATTCAAGAAACCTTGAAGTCAATTATGTAAATATTATCTTTTGGTTAGTAGGTTTTATCATTTATAATTCAGCATTCACACAATCTTCTGTGCTAGGCAAAAGCTCAATTATATTACTTACTTTAGCAGGGCTTTGTATTGTTAAATATTTCATCACTAAAAAAGGACAAAATCATGCAAAATAATGTAGGAAAATGTATTGAAACTCTTAGAAATGTTCAACAAAAATCGCCGCTTGTGCATAGCATTACAAATTCAGTAGTAACAAATATCACAGCAAATATATTGCTTGCAGCGGGCGCTTCACCTCTTATGGCGCATGAACCAGAAGAATTAGAAGAAATTGTTGCAATTTCACAGGCGCTCGTCATTAATATTGGTACGCTTGATAAAAAACAAATTGAAAGCATGGAGCTTGCAATGGAATATGCAAAAAAAATGAATATTCCAACAGTTCTAGATCCAGTTGGTGCAGGCGCTTCAAAACTGCGCACAGAAACTGCACTTAATTTGATAGAAAAAGGCAAACCAGCGATAATTCGTGGTAATTCATCAGAAATTTTGGCTCTAGCGAATGCTGGAATAGGGCAATCACGCGGAGTTGACGCTAAAGACAGCGTTGAAGCCTCACAAGAAATTGCAAAGAATCTTGCAAAAAAATATGATACTGTTGTAAGCGTAAGTGGTGAATTTGATTTTATTACTGATGGAATACATTCAGCAATAGTTCATGCAAATATAAATGAAAATGAAGTGAAACTTCCATTGCCAGTTATCAGTAAAATCACAGGTATGGGCTGTTCTTGCACTGCATTAAATGGCGCATGTTTAGCTGTGCAAAATTCAAAAGAAGATTATTTTATAGCGGCAATTACTGCAATGGCAATGATGAAAAGTGCGCAAGTAAAAGCTTGTGAAAAAGCTGATGGGCCTGGCTCGCTAGAAATGTATATACTTGATAACTTATATAATTTAAAAGCAGAAGAAATTAGTTGCTATATTCAGTTTAAAGAATAAGTGAAAATGCTTGCATTTTTTTAAAAAAAGTGTAATATTTTCTCAATGAAATTAAATATCGCTTAGGATTTGGTTTGAGCTTTAGCTTAGCCACCTATAAGGAGAAATGATATGATGATGCCGGGAACTAACTCCACTAGTCCACTTCCATGGGATATTCCATTATGGATGCCTGATTATGCAATCTTTTTTGGTGCATTATATTTAGTTCTTGCTATGCTTGGTCTTGGCCTTGCATTAGTTGCTTTCAATACCATTAAAGATGTTATGAAAGGCGACGCAAGTCATTAATTTTTATAGAAAAAGTTGAAATTCGCTGCTTGAAGTCAGGGTATGATACTTTCTCAATTGCAGAAAGATGTGATAGACTACGTAGCAAGTAACGATTGAAATAAAAGCATTAACGAAAGTTAATGCTTTTTTGTTTTAATAAATTAGGAAGTTAGCTAACACGTTTTTCTTCTTGTAGTAAGTTTTACTTTATCTATAATGCATAAAAAAAGGGAAAAACACTTATAGTTCAGTGCTTTTCCCTAAAAATTATTCTTATAAAAATTTACTTACCCATTGCGGCAAGAAAATCTTTATTGTGTTTAGTTCCTTTCATTTTATCAAGAAGGAATTCAACGCTGTCAATTGGGCTCATAGGGGCAAGGAGTTTTCTTAAAATCCATACACGGTTGAGAACATCTTCAGAAAGAAGTAAATCTTCTTTTCTTGTACCTGACTTATTGATATCAAAAGCAGGGAAGACGCGTTTTTCAGCAAGATGTCTATCAAGATACACTTCCATGTTACCAGTCCCTTTAAATTCTTCAAAGATAACTTCATCCATGCGTGAACCAGTATCAATTAGTGCAGTTGCCATGATAGTAAGCGAGCCGCCGCCTTCAATATTACGCGCAGCACCAAAGAAACGTTTTGGGCGTTGAAGCGCATTTGCATCTAAACCACCAGATAAAATTTTACCCGATGACTGCCCCACAATGTTGTAAGCACGGCCAAGACGAGTGATAGAATCGAGCAGAATAACAACATCTTGCTTTCTTTCAACAAGTCTTTTTGCTTTTTCAAGCACCATTTCAGTAACTTGCACATGGCGTGATGGTGGTTCATCAAAAGTGGAAGAAACAACTTCAGCATTTTTAACATTGCGTTGCATATCAGTCACTTCTTCTGGGCGCTCGTCAATCAAAAGAATGATAAGTTTTACATCAGGGTGATTTTGATTGATTGCATTTGCCATATTTTGTAGAAGAATTGTTTTACCTGTTCTTGGCGGTGCAACGATAAGCCCACGCTGACCACGACCAATTGGCGACATAAGATCGATAAGTCTTCCACCATAATTTTTTTCATGTGTTTCCATGATAAGCTGTTTATCAGGATAAATAGGTGTAAGGTTATCAAATAAAACTGTATTCTTAGCAGCTTCTGGAGCTTCTGAATTTATTTCTGTAACTTTTGTAAGCGTAAAATAATGTTCACCTTCACGTGGTGGGCGAATAAGCCCAACAACAGTATCGCCTTTTCTCAGATGGTATTGTCTTACAATATTTTGCGCAACATAGATGTCATCTTGCCCAGGCATATAGCTTGAAAGTGGTGAACGTAAAAAGCCATAACCCTCTGGAAGAATTTCTAAAACGCCATCGCCTAAAAGTGCACCATTTTTTTTCAAACAAGCTTGGAAGAGGGCAAAAACTAAATCTTGCTTTCTAAGAGAAGCTGCATCTTCAATTTCATATTGTTCTGCAAAGCTCATCAATTCAGGCATAGTTTTAATTTTAAGATCTTTTAAGCTTATCATTGTGCTTAAATCTGCTTCAATTTCTGGTGAAAATTGCTCAGCATGTTGACGACTTGTTGGATTTTTTTTACGCATAGTTTTTTCCAAGGTTTAGGTTTAGTTTTTGCTATTTTAGCTTTGAATTTGCTTTTTTATTTAGGAAAATATTCACTTTTTCAAAAGCTTGAATATATAAGTCATCTAGCTTTGATTGTTCATCTTTTGAAAAGGGGCTTAGCACATAATTGGCCATATATTCTTTATTTTCAGGGCGGCCTATGCCTAAGCGCAAGCGGTGAAAATCTTGTGTGGAAAGGCGTTCAGCTATCGATTTCAAACCATTATGCCCAGCTAAACCGCCGCCTGTTTTTAGGCGAATATCACCATAAGGTATATCTAATTCATCATGTAAAACCAAGAGATTATCAGCTTTTATGTCGTGCCAAGCCATGAAAGGTTGCACGCTTTCACCTGAAAGGTTCATATAGGTTTGTGGTTTGATGATATAGATTTGATTTGTGCCATTTTCTAATTTTTTGTTTAATGTAACTTTATGACAAATGCCTTTAAATTTTGCGCCTGAAATGGAATCAATGCGGGCATTTTCCCTATAAAACTGTTCTAAAAGTGCATCGGCAAGCATAAAACCAAAGTTATGACGTGTGTTGTCATACTTTGTGCCTATATTGCCTAGGCCTACGATGAGCAATGTAAACTCCTGAAAACTTAAATATTTATTGTGTTAAACTGTCTAAATCTCTGGCTAATCTTTCAGTGTTTAGCTCAGATGCGGCCATTTGACCGAAAACAGAATCCGGTTCACGCCTGATAACTTCTTCTAAAATGCGTTGCCATGTTGTCATGTCATTCATTTTTCTGTAAAGTCTTGCTTCTCTTAATTGTAAGCCGGCGTAATCGGGTGATGTTTGAGGCACAAAAGTGGAATATCTGCTAAGCCAGTCGAGCGATTCTTGAAACCTGCCTGCCACTTCGGTTACGTCCATAAGTGCAGCAATTGACTCTCTGATACGTTGAGGGTCAGCAAATTCTGAGCGATCTTCTTGCAATTGTTCAAACATTGCAAGTGCGTCTAGGTTATATTGATAACTTGCGCGTAAATCTTGCTTACTTTCAGCGTCACGAGCGAGGAAGTAAGTTGCGTATGCTCTTTGATAGAGCGGAATTTGCGTATTGCCAGCAAGGTTTTGCCATAAAGGAAGAGCTCTAGCTGAAAGCCCTAAGTTCTGTGCTGATAGAGCAGTAGTATACTCGTGTTGGTCACGAACGTCAAGAGGCATATTCCAAGAATTAACTTTTTCATCTAAATTTAATAAAGCTTCCCAATTTTGTTGGCCAACATAATGCGCTAAAAATAAATTATAGGCATATAAACCATAGATTGGATTTTGTTCAGTTGATATAAAAGGTTCAAGAAGTTCAAGCCCTTGTTCAGTGTTTCCTCTGTTAAGGTAACCTCTAGCTAAAGCAACACGTAAATCATCTTCTAAAGGCAGATAATAGTCATGCACGCTTGGATATGTTTCCCATAAATTTAATGCACGTGCATAGTTTTCTTCTGATAATGCATTACCTAAAGCATGCGCAAATGAGCGTAATAAAACATCAAAAGCAACGTTATATTGCGGCTTATCAGGATATTTTTGCATTACTTCCGTTGCAAATTTAAGGGCATTTGTATAATCTTTATTATAAAAACTTAATGCTGCAAAACGAGTTAGCGCATCAATAGCCTCGTTTGAATCAGGGTAATCATCTAAAATCAATTGATAGTTGATTGATGGAATGCGTGGATTTGGTTGTGAATAAAGATCAAGCAAAATTTCTAAGCTTGGATTTGGCGGCAAGAAAGTATTTTCTGCCATACGCAACAAGGCTTTAGGCGCATACATAGAATCTGGATAGACGTTTAGAATTTCTAACTCTACTTTTGCAGCGGCATCATTATTCCCAAGTGTGTAATAAAGAAGCGCAATCTTATTGAGTGTTTCTGGCACACTTTCATGGCGTGGATTAATGTTATATTGCGTCCAAAGTGTATCAAGCCCATCTTCATACTCTTCTTGTGAAATTTGAATATCGGCAGACATTGGCAAATAATCAGGGTTATCAATATAAGCACTCGGCCATCTGAGGTTGATAAATTCAACAACAGGCAAAGCTTTATCGTAATGTCCTTGCTTGTAAAAAGCGTAAGCTTGCGCAATAGCAGCATCTTCTGTTAAAGAGTTGTCAGGATATTCAGAAATGATATAGCCAAAAATTTCAGCAGCTTGCGCGTATTGTCCTTTTGATATGTAATCTTTACCTAAAGTATAAAGAAGTGGCGCAACGTTTGGATCAGTTGGATATTGCCTTCTTAAAAGCATTATATATCCGTAAGCTTCATTTTGATTACCGAGCGCAATTTGAGTGTTTGCAATGACATTAATAGCTTCAGGCAATTGTTCAGACTGTGGATTATAGTTCATAGCTTCCGCACCAGCAGCAAGAATTTTTTGCCCATCTTCTGAAAAATCTTTCAATATTGTAGCAATGCCATAATATGAATTCATGTAGCGATAGAGCAATTCTTCCATAAGCTGGTTATGGATTTTATCATTATCATCAAGACGATAGTTTTTTAATTCGTCAATGATTCTTATTACATCCATATAATTTTTTCGATCGTATAATTCTCTCGTTTCTTGGATAAGCTCAGGAATATCAGGTGGTTCAGGAATAATGTTTCCATCAGCATCTTGATAAACAATAGTTTTATTTTGTGCAAGAGCTTCTTGAATTGCGAGTTCAGTTTTTTCTTTTTCTGTGAGTTCTTTTTCGCCTGTTTCAGCATCTGCTGTGGCAGTTTCATCTTTTATTTGTGCATAACCACCACTTGATTTTGCTGGTTGTGGCTGCGCTTGTGTAGGATTTTCACCTTGGCTAGGAGCTGTATTTGCTCCTGTTTGAGCTTGATTTGTTGCTTGGCTTCCATCTTCTCTTTTTGGAATAGAGAGTTGTATAGGCGTAGAATTTGGCTTTTGCGTAACAATTTCCTCTTCCAAGAAAGCAAAAACTTCGTATGGACGAGGTTGATCAACCTGAAAAGCATAATTTGGCAATGCAACAGATTCAACACTGTTTACTGGTGCATTATTTAAATTTGCTGTGAACGAGTTACCATAATAAATATTTTCGCCTGCTTTTTCAATTTCTGCAATGCTATTTCCTTCAAAAGGAGGAGGTGTTGTTGTTTGCGGTGTTTCGCCTACAATTCCAGGGCGTTGTGCAGGTGTGATTGGCGCTTCTTCTGTTTGCGTTGGTGGAAAAATTTCTTCTGTTACTTCAACTATTTCAGGCTCAGAACTTTCTTGTTCACTTTTATAAGCACTTACAACACCCTCTAATACATCAACTTGAGGTAAATTTTCTTGACTTGTATTTGCCTCTGGCTCTACTTGAACGGGTTGAATAGCAGGAGCTTCTTCCACATTATCAAGAATATTTTGAGGCGGTTCTCGTAATACACGTTGCTGTTCAAGAGCTTCTTGAGTTGGTTGAGAGTTTTGAGCATTTGGAGCTTCAAGCACTGGTTCAGAAATTTGCCCTTGAGTAAATTCTGGCTCTAAAGGTGCACTAGTGCTATTTGCTGAAGAAATAGGAAGAGAACCTGTTGATAAAGAATTTTGTGCATGCGCAGTTATGTTTACGCTACTTGTTTGAGGCGCATTCACTTGATTTTCTTGTGAAGTATTTTGATTTGAAGCAGTTTGTACGCTTTGTGGTAAAGCCGCAATGCTTTCTTCTACTTGATTTTGCACAGGCGCTTGAGCTGGTTGATTTTCTTCATAAGGATAAAAACGAGCAGCAAGAGGATCGTTGTAAATTTCAATAATAATTGTATTTGCAGTAGGTTGCGTATAAATGTAACCAAAGTCAGACTTTTTCATATTCAATTCTAAAATATCAGCATTTTGATTGAAATTATTGAAATATTCTGCTTGTTCACTCGCACTATTTTGTGTGAATGTTCCATCTTCTTGAGGAAGAGTAATTTCTAAATTAAGACCACCATTACGGCTAACTGCAACATTATTAGTGGGATTATCAAGTGTGATAATAATTCTTTCTCTATTTTGTAGTGGGCTCCAGTGTAGAGAAGCCGCATACGCAGAGCTGACACAAAAATCTGATGAAAGATTTGTGATTATAAATGGTGTTGCAATAAACAACATTCTGTAATTTATAATTCTTTTCATATTATTTCAATTGTGTCAAAAAAGTGTTTAGTTTCAAAAATAGTATGCAAGAAATGTGCAAAAACTATGCTTGTTAATATTATACTTATTCAAGATTTCTTTTTTTCAGCTTTTCAATAAGAGTTGTTCGCTTTATACCTAATAGCTCAGCGGCATGATTTTTCACATTATCACACCTTGCCAGGGCTTCGTCAATCAAAGCATTTTCAATTGATTCTAAAAAGTCCTTTAGTCCTTGTTGCGATTTTTCTAAATAACTAAGCGTTGGAAATGTAAAGAAGCTTTCATCTTCATTATCGGCAAAAGATTGAGGGTTTAATATACTTTGAATGTCTTTTGCACTAGCTGCAGAAGTATTAGTGTTTTTTGCTTTGCTTACTGCAAAAGGCGCATGTGCACAATTTTCACTAATATCTTGTTCAGACTCAGCTTCAATAGATGATGTTACTCTTGTATATTCAATTTTTGCGTTTTCAGGAACAGGAGGTAAATCATCAATATTTTCAATACTATTCAGTATTTTAGGCGGAATGTCTTCAATAGCAATGGTGTTTCCATCAACTAAAATACTTAAACGCTCCATAAAGTTTTCAAGTTCACGCACATTACCTGACCACTGATAAGCAAGGAAAATTTTCTCTGCTTCTTCCGAAAGTCTCAGTGGCGCGCGATTTTTCTTTGTGCAAAAATGTGTGAGAAAATGATCAATAAGACGTAAAATATCTTCCTTTCTTTCACGTAAGGGCGGCAAATGCATAGGGATAACGTTTAGGCGATAATATAAATCTTCACGGAAACGCCCTTCCTGCACTTCTTTTTCTAAATCACGGTTTGTTGCTGCAACAATGCGCACATCTACTTTTCTTGGGCCTGCACCGCCAACTCTCTCAATTTCTTTTTCTTGAAGAACACGCAAAATTTTCACTTGCAAGCTCATATCCATTTCGCCAATTTCATCAAGGAAAATTGTGCCACCCTCAGCCACTTCAAAACGACCGAGCTTTGTGTTCATAGCACCAGTAAAAGAGCCTTTTTCATGGCCAAAAAGTTCTGATTCTAAAAGGTCTTTTGGAATTGCACCACAGTTAATTGGAATAAATGGCTTTTGCGCACGCAAGCTTCTATTGTGTAAAGCACGTACAAGAAGTTCTTTACCAGTGCCAGATTCGCCAGTAACAAGAACAGTGCTGTCAGTCGGTGCAACCTTACTGAGCATTCTAAAAATTTCTGAAAGTGAGGAATGTTCGCCTATGATTTCCATAGCTTTTCTCGTAATTTTATGATGTTTAGAAAATATTTATAATTTTTATAGACTATTTTTTGACATCTGTCAACTCATTGACGAATTAATACTAAGAGCTAGAAAATATTGAATAATTTAAAACGAGAAAATTTATTAAAATAATGAATCTTTGCAATTTATTACAAATATAATTAATTTTTGATTTCTTTTAATGGATTTAGCAGACAATAAGGAATTCTTAATCCGCCCTTACCAACACCAAGTTTTATGTTAGGTTTTACAGTTCCGTGATAGTCCGAACCACCAGTAAGATGCAAATTAAATTCTTTTGCGTAAGAGATAGTTTTTTGTGTTTGATCTTGGCTATTTATGCTATAGTAAGTTTCAATTGCATGAAGGCCATAGTCTGCAAGTTGTTTGATAAGTGCTTTGCGTTCTTTTTCGTCTTTGCAAATAGTAAGAAAGGGGTGTGCAAAAGAAACAACCGCTTGTGAATCACGTAAGATTTCAATTGCATCTCTTTGAGATAATTTATTTTTTGGAATGTAAGCAGAGCCATCATAGCCAAGATATCTAGCAAAAGCTTGTTTGATATCTTTCACATAACCTCTTTTCAACATAGCTTGTGCAAAATGTGGGCGACAAAGCATGCCATTCTCAGAAAATTCAGCAACTTCCTCAACAGAAAGATGAACGCCAACTGTTGAAAGTTTTTTGAAAAGTTCTTCATTTCTTATGCTACGATAGTCACGAACTTTTTCTAATGCTTTGTTAAAATTCGGGTTATCAGTTGGGTCAGAATGAAACCAATAACCTAAAATATGCACTTCACCACGCGCATAATCAGTGCTAAATTCAATGCCTTTTATGAGTTCGATTTCAATTTCTTTTGCTTTTTTTTCTGCTTGCTCTAATCCATTTAAAGTGTCGTGATCAGTAAGAGCAATGGCAGAAAGATGAGCTTTTTTTGCATTTTCAATAAGAATTTCAGGCGAATCAGTTCCGTCAGAGGCAGTTGAATGAGTGTGTAAGTCAATATACTGTTCCATGCAATTCTCTTATTTTGTTGAAATTGATATGAAAAACTAATCCTCTAAAATAACAAATGATTTCAAAATTGTTTTCAAGCCCATATTTGGGAAATTGATTTTATATTTATCGCCATCATCGCTTACGATTTTCCCTCTACCAAAGATTTTATGTTGGCAGAAGCCAAGTTCTTTGTAGTTTCCTTTTAATGGAGGAGGCGAGTTTTCATGAGAGTTTGAAGATTTTGAAAATCCTGATGAATAATTTGATGCTTGCCCTTGATTGCCAGAGTAAAAACTTGTGTGTGAGCTTTTGTAGGCGCGTTCATTATTCTCTAATGGATTGACATAATTTGAAGAATTTTGTTGCTTTTTGTAAACACCACCACCAATTGCTTCGTGATATTCCTCATAGCTTGAAGAATCAAGACTTCTGATAAATGGTGATGCCATTGCAGGTTCAAAGCCATAAGAGCCACGCTGTGAAACTGAGCTTGGAACAAATAAATCTAAATTTTCACGGGCTCGTGTGCAGGCAACATAAAGCAAGCGTCTTTCTTCTTCAAATTCTTCAGCACGTGCCATCGAATGATGAGATGGGAAGCGCCCTTCCACAAGATCCATCAATAAAACTTTATCCCATTCTAAACCTTTAGATGAGTGCACAGTTGAAAGAATAATTTTTTCACTTTCAATATCATCTTCATCTGCTTTATCTAAAACAAGATCAGAGATAAATAAATCTAATTCGCTGTATTCTAAAGAAATATTTAAAACTTCTTCAAGTGCAAGCACTCGTTTTGGATAATCATCAGGATAGATATTTGGCAAATGCTCTTTATATCTATCAAAAAGAGTGTTAAGCATTGGCGTAAGCTGAATTTTTTCGTTTGCTACAGTAGCATGATATTTTGAGCGTAAATGATCAATCAGCGCAATATCTTTTTTGAAATCAGGATATTTCTCTAATGACTTTGCAAATTTATCATATTCGCCACTTTGCGCTAATAAGTAAAGTTTTTGCGCAGTTTTTGGGCCAACACCTTTTGCAAAAGAAGCAATACGTTCAAATGCTTGTAAATCTTGTGGGTTTGCAATAAGGCGTGAATAAGCAAGAAAATCTTTCACGTGCGAAGCTTCAGTATACTTTATTCCACCGTATTTTCTATATTTTATGCCCATTTTATTGAGTTCAATTTCAAGCAAGTATGATTGATAGCCCGAACGAAAAAGCACTGCAATTTCAGATGCTTTTGTTCCTATAAGATGTTCTTGAATTCTGCGTGCAGCAAGTTTAGCTTGCGAGATGTCGCTTAAAGTTTTATACATGCGCACTGGGAAAGGATGATTTTCGCCAGCTTTCTTTTGTGAAAATAGATGTTTAGCATAGCCTTCAGTAGCTTGAGATAAAATATTATTCGCCACATCCAAAATAGGTTGATAGGAACGATAGTTTTCTTCAAGATAGATAATGCGTGTATCAGGGAAAAGTTGTGGAAAATCAATGATATTTCTAATTGTAGCGCCTCGAAAAGCGTAAATTGATTGCGCATCATCGCCAACAGCCATGATATTGCCACTTTTGCCTGCAAGGTGTTGAATGATACGTGCTTGAATTTTATTGGTATCTTGATATTCGTCTACCATAATATGCTGGCAAGTGTTTTGATAATATTCAAGGGCATGCGGTTCTTCAATAAAAAGATTTTCTAGTTCAAAAAGTAAATCATCATAGTCATATAGGCCGTGTTTTTGCTTATATTCAGTATATGCTTTTGAAAGTTTATAAAGTTCGTCGGTATAAGGAAGAAGATGTTGCGCTTCTTTTTTTAGAATTTCATCAATAGCAAATTCTTTATTGCGTGATTTTGAAATAAGCGAAACAATTGCAGCAGCTTTTGGGAAAGCTCTATCGCCTTTTCCTATTTTTGTTTCATCTTTACAATAGGCTATGCTCGAATTTTGATCGGCAGCATCCATAATTGTAATTTGCCCTTTTTTTGCAGAATTTGGCGCATTGCGTAGGCAAAATTGAGGATACATGCGTAAAACAGAAAAAGCAAAAGCATGGAAAGTGCCCGAACGCATTCCACGCATATTTTGGTCAGAAATAATTGAAGCACGCTCAAGCATTTGGCTTGCTGCTTTTTTGGTGAAAGTGAGCAAAAGCATGTGTGATAAGGGTAAACCTTGCTCTATAAGCCATGCAAGGCGATAGACTAAAGTTCTGGTTTTGCCCGAACCTGCGCCTGCAATGATAAGAAGTGAGCGCTCCGTTGCTGTAACTGCGTTTCTTTGTGCTTCATTGAGTGTTGATATATCTAACATTTTGTATTCGCTTATTCTTTTATGAAATTTATATTATTCATCGTTTGAGTCAAAACCAGCTTCAACCCAGCTCACTCTTTCTCTTTTTTCTTTTTGCGGTGCTTCAAATCCGATTTCGTCACTGATACCACTGATGTCATTGTCAAAATCATCATCAAGAGGAGCTGAAGTTTCAGTTTCAGCAATAAGCACATCCCAAAGTTTTTTTATGCCTGATTTTGTGTTTGCAGAAACAGGAATTGGATTTACATTGCTTAAATTACGCCAAAAATTCATAGCTTTACCAATTTCTGTTTGTTTAACTTTATCACATTTTGTGAGAATTGGTTGAACTTTTAAGCCGATGTGAGTTGCAAAGGCAAGCATTTCTTTATCTAAAGTTTGTGGCGGAATGCGCACGTCAATTAAAAGAAGAAGAAGCTTTAATTGTTCAGTTTCTTCAAGATATTGTGAAATAAGCTCTGCCCAAACATCACGTTCAGACTTTGAGCGTTTTGCATAGCCATATCCAGGTAAATCAACAAGATAAAAATTATGCTTTTTAATATAAAAGAAGTTTACACTTCTTGTTTTACCAGGAGTAGAACTTACTTTTGCGAGATTTTTTCTGTTTGAAAGCGCATTTAAAAGGGATGACTTTCCAACATTTGAACGTCCTGCAAAAGCAACTTGAACTTCGTCAGGCGCATTTAGTTGGCTTGGAGTGTAGAGTGTTGAGATAAGTTCGATTTGTGGAAAAACAAAGTCGTTGGTATTATTGCTTTTTTTTGTGTTCATAATTTTGCTCTATATATGGTATAAAAAATTTTTACTTTAATGTCTTAAGAGTTGACAATTTGATTGACTAAAGGCAAAATAACAAATTCCACGCAATAAGGAAAGAAGAAATTTTCTTCAAAAAATAATCCATAAATAAGAGGACTTCTATGTATTCTACAAGTGAATTTAAACGCGGGCTTAAAATCGAAATCGATAACAACCCATATGAAATTATCGAATTTCAACACTTTAAACCAGGTAAAGGCGGCGCAATGATTCGTACAAAATTGCGTAACCTTTTAAATGGTAAAGTTGTTGATAATACTTTCCGTTCAGGCGAAAAAGTTGGTAAACCTGACATGGAACACCGCGAAATGCAATATCTTTATCGTGAAGATGAAGACCTTATTTTCATGGATCAAGTAAGCTATGATCAACTTCCTGTTAAAGAAGAAGCAACAGGCGGTAAAGCAGACTTTTTGAAAGAAGCGCAAATCTGTAAAGTTTTACTTTTCAGAGGCGAAGCTATTGATATTGAAATGCCAAATTCAGTTGTATTAGAAGTTGTTGAAACTGAACCAGGCGTTAAAGGCGACACTGTTTCAAACGTAACCAAAGCAGCAACAGTTGAAACTGGCGCAGTGATTCAAGTGCCAATTTTCGTAAATATTGGTGATAAAATCAAAATTAATACTGAAAGCCGTGAATATTTAGGCCGCGAATAAAATATAAAAAGGGGATAGAGCCTTTTTTCGCTTTATCCCTTTTATTTCTCTTCTCTTTTTCTATAAATTTTACTCTCTGTTCTCTTTTTTTTGAACTCTTGTTTTAAAGTATTTTGGTGCTATCTTGCATAGTCATTATTATAATAAATCCCTCCTTCGTCCATATATAAACATCGCTTTACCAGCGGCTTTAGAAGGCTTATTGCTTGTTTTGCTTTCGTCTATTGACTTATTGATGATTAGCTCACTAGGTGAAGACGCAATTGCAGCAGTGGGGATTTTTCTTCAGCCAAAGATGACAATTCTTATTTTTGTTCGCTCATTTGCCGTCGCAATAACGCAAGTGACGGCTCTTTGGTGTGTTTCTGAAAAAGTAAAGCTACTTTCTGCATTTTTAAAGCAATGCACATTTTTTACCTGTATGGTCTCTCTTCTTTTGCTTCTTGGAACAACTATTTTCATGGAAGAGCTGCTTTATGTTGCTGGTGCAGAAGATGAATATTTTGATATGGCATTAGAATATGCTTATATCACAAATATAAGTTTGTTTTTCTTTAGTATTTCCGTGGTGTTGAATGCGGCTCTCACTGGGCTTGGTTCAGCAAGGGCAATGCTTTTAGCAAATGTTACGGGAAATATTGTAAATATAATTCTCAATTATTTCTTTATATTTACTTTTGAATGGGGTGTGAAAGGCGCAGCAATTGCAACTCTTATAGGCTCACTCATTACTTTATTTGTAAGCTTTTTATTTGTAAATAGAAAAACAAGCAAAATTGCTTTACGTGGTTTTTCAGACTGGATACCAGAAAAAGAAAAAATTATTGCTGTAAAAACAACACTTATAAGCACAATTGTCGAGCAGACATCAGAGCGATTTGGGATTTTTGTCTATACTGTTTTGGTTGCAAGTTTAGGAGTTGTAAGCTTTTCAACGCACTGCATCTGTATGCTACTTTGTGATACTTATTACGCATTTGGACAAGGTTTTTCAAAGGCAAGCTTGGCAGTTTCTGCAAATTTAGTTGGTAAAAGAAAATCAAGCGCAATCTCTATTTTTGCTCGCACCATATTGCCTGTTTGTTTTGTGTGTGGGATAGCGGCAGCAATTTTCTTTTATACAATGGGAGAAACGCTTGTTTCTTTTTACAGTACTGACCCAGCGGTTATTGAACTTGGCGGAAGCGTATTATCAATCTTAGCAATTTCAACTTTTCCTATGATGCTTTCCTTGAGCTATTCGGGAATATTACGTGGCATTGGTTATGCAAAATATGTGGCTAAATATTCTTTTTGGCTTGTTGCAGTGCTAAGACCATTTCTTACATATTTTCTCATGTTTACACTAGGTTTTGGTCTACATGGTGCATGGGCAATTGTTGTCATTGATCAACTATTGCGTACGTTTTTTGCTACCTATAAATTCATTTCAAAAAAGAAAATGCCTATACCACCTGGTGCATAAGATGGTGTAAGCATTTAATTGTATCAGTTTGTATTAATAAACTAAATCTTCTAAAACTTGTGCAATGTCGTGTTCGATTAGAATTGCTCTATCCTGTAATGGAGCAGGGCATCTGCAAAAATCAATATTTACGCATGCATAGGTTGCATTTTTATTGTTCATTGTAATATCCCAAAAAGGATATTTGATGATGCCTGGCGTGTTGCTACCAACGCCGAATTCAAGAAGAAGAATTTTTTTACCTAGATGATTTTTCAAAAATTCTGCATAGCGTTTGTGCGCTTCATCCCAGCCCTGATCTTGAATGAAAGATTGATCTTTTCTTAAGTTCATATCCATTGGTGCATTACATTTTGGGCAATAAGGAATAAGTTCACTCGGAATTTTCATATCTTTTTGTTCATTATACATTTTATAAACAATTTCTTTATTATCGTATGTTTTATAATGACAAGCTTTAGAACATTGGAAAAGCCCATAATCGCCTTGTGTATAAAACAGTTTTTCTTTAGCAAAATCATTATCTTGAAAAAGATGATCTGCATTTGTGGTAAGCACAAAATAGTCTTTGTTTTTCACTAATTTTAGCAGATTTTGGAAAACTGGTTTTTTATCACGATTATAACGGTTTACATAAATTTGTCTGCTCCACCATGCCCAAAATTCTTCAAGAGTAGGAAAATTATAAAATCCACCAGAATACATATCAGGTATGCCATATTTTTCGTGAAAATCTTGGAAATTACTATAAAAACGCTCACCACTATAGAGATGGCCAGCCGCCGCTGAAAGCCCTGCACCAGCACCTACTAATATTGTGTCGTTTTCTTCAATAGCTTGTTTTAATTTATTGATTTTATCCAAGTAATCTTTCGTAGATTTTTCTGTCGTCGTCTTTGAAAACATTGAATACCACCTTTATTGATGAATTATTTGTTTTGAGATAATTTTCTACAGTTGTAAGAGCAATTTCTGCAGCTAATTCTTGCGGAAAGCAAAATTCGCCAGTTGAAATGCAGCAAAATGCAATTGATTCTAATTTGTTTTCATCAGCAAGTTTCAAGCATGAGTTATAACATGAGGCGAGCAATTCTTTATCATTCTCGCTCACTTTCTGCGTAATAATAGGGCCAACAGTATGTAAAACATATTTTGAAGGTAAATTGAAAGCAGGTGTTATTTTTGCAAGCCCAGTCGGCTCATGTGAAATGCCGTCAAGAGCTTGTTTTTCCATAATTTCATGGCAAGCAAGGCGCAATTGAACGCCAGCATATGTCTGAATAATATTATCAATACAAGCATGAAGAGGGTAGAAACAGCCAAGCAAAGCAGAGTTTGCAGCGTTGACTATGGCATCTATTTTAAGTCTTGTGATGTCGCCTTGCCAAAGTGCAATGTTATTGGAATATTGAAAGTTTTCGCTTTTAACTATTCCTTTTTCTTTGCTGATTTCTTGAAGAAATTCATCTTGCAATTGAAGAATTTCTTGAGGTAACTCGAATGGCTGACGTATGTTTACAAGAGCTTGATATTGCTGAAAATCAGTAAGCTTATTAAAACCAGCTTCACCAAATCTACTCATAAGTTGAAAAAAGGAAATTTGATTTTCTTGTTTTAGATAATCAACAACTTTTTTGATTTTATTCATATATGACCGCCTTTTGTGGACAAATATTTGCACAATTTCCGCAATGTAAACAGTTGCTTTCAGTAATTTTTGCAAATGTTTGACTTATTGTAATGCATTCGACAGGGCAATGTTCTAAGCATATTTTACAGGTATTACATCTGTCAGTAATTATATACTTTTTATGCTTATGAACATTTGAGTGATTATCGTCTGAATAGGTGAAACTTTCGCGAAAAATTGGTTTTTGTGATAAATCAAAAAATTCGCCCTCAATATTAGATATTCTAAAGACTGTAAGTGCATTCCTTGCGTTTTCAGTTGGGTAAATATCATGCATATATGGATTTTTATCAAAGAGAGAAAGCAATGTTGCTTGCCCAATTTCTACAACATCACCACGTATAGATAATGCTATTGAAGAGAGAGTGCTCTCTCCCTTCAAAGCAGTAAGAGCTAGAAATTTATTATCTTTTAATCTTTTATAAAAGCTTTTTCCCTTAGCTGTAAGGAAATAAAGAGAAGTTTCGTCATAATCCATAATATCAATTGCGCAAGTTACAGGCAAGCCTTTTTCGTCAACTGTTGCAACAATTGAAGTATGGATTTTTTCAACTAAAAGTTTAAGATAATTATTTGTATTCATGCTAATAGTTAGTTTTATTTTCTTTTAAGTAAAAGTAAGCTTTCAACGTGTGGAGTATGTGGGAAAAAGTCGAAAGATTCAAAGTTTTCAATAGTATAGTAATCTTTTAGTAAGTTGATATCACGTGCTAAAGAAGCTGGATTACAGGAAACAAAGAAAAGATAAGGTGCTTTTATTCTTAGTAAAGTTTCCATGCTTTCTTTGTCAATGCCAGCTCGAGGAGGATCAAGAACAAGGCAATCTAATTTTCCATAATTTTTCAAGAATTTAGAAAGTTGTTTTGCATCAGCATGAACAAATTCAGATTTTAATCCTTGCTTTTCAGCATTTTCTCTTGCAAATTCAACAGCTTTTGGCATGCTTTCTAAGCCGCATAAGAAACCATTTATTCCTTGATCTTTGAGCGTTTTTGAAAGCGCAATACCAATACCGCCAACACCGCAATATATATCAGCAATTGATTTAATCTCTAAGTTTTTAGCAATATCTGTTAATTTTGAATAAAGAAGTTCTGCCATTCTTGTGTTTACTTGGAAAAAGCATTGATGTGAATAGCTTATATCAAGTTTACTGTCATTGATTTTAAGTTTTTCATCAATTGTTTCTTTACCAAAACGAGCAATTGTTTTTTCGCCATAGGCAAGTGGAAGAGTGTTTCTTCTTGTTGAGTGAACAATACCAGTAAGTTCTGGAAATTCTTGTTTTAATTGTTTGCAGATTGCATATAAATCCTTGTTGTGTTCAGGCATAGGAAAAGTGATAATTTCAAGAAGAAAATCTTTAGTGTTTGAGCTTCTTCTTGTTACAGCATGGCGCAAAAATCCCTTATAGCTTGTTTGTTTGCTGCCTTGAATAACGAAAGCAGGCAGGCTGTATTCATTTGCAAGTGCGCAAAGTCTTTCAATAACTTGATTAACGATTGGTGCGCAAAGTTCGCACTTTACAGGAAGAATTTCATGCGATTTTCTTTTTTTAAGCCCAAGCACAACTTCTTTATGGTTCATGCCAAAAGCAAATTCCATTTTATTTCTATAACTTGTAAGTGAAAGGGCAGGATGAATTTTGAAGTTTTCAGGTAAAAGCATTTTTGCAGTTTTGTTAAATGAATTCCTTATAAGTTCCTCTTTATATTCAACTTGTTTGTCATAATCAAGATTTTGCCAAGTGCAGCCGCCACAATCGGTGAAATATGGGCAAGAAGCTTCAACTTCGAAAGGTGATTTTTCTAAAGTTTCTAAAACTTCAGCAAAAGCAAAATTCTTTTTTTCTTGGGTGATTTGCACGCGAACTTGGCTGTTTGGGAGTGCGTTTTCAACAAAAACTACACGTTCTTTTTCGTCACGACCAATTCCGCGGCCTTCACTATCAAGATTCTTGATAAAAATGTTCAATGGTTTCAATGTCATAATTTGCTCTTTGCTAAAGGTTTTTAAGTGAAATTAAGCTTGACTTTTGCGCGATTATCACGCATAGTCATGCATATTGTATTTTTGAAGGAGAGTGTATGTTAGCTGAATTGATTAATAATGCAATGCATTCAACATTGCAAGGTTTTATTGGCGTCGGACTTATTTTTTTCTATTTTGTAGTTATGGTGGCTGCTATATTTTACAGAATTAAAAAAGGTGAGCACGTTCATCACTAATCCTTCAATTTATTGATTGTATAAAAAATAGTAAAAATAGCAAGTCTTTGTTCTGCGCGATTTGATTTTTTAGAATTTATTTGTTTTGAAGTTGACTATTAAAAAGAGTTTACAAAGGCAATGCTTTGTTTTGTATTGCCTTTTTTTTATTTATTTTTTATTTTTTTATTTAGAGATTTTTTTAGAATAGGGGTAGAGTATGAGTTTTAGACCAATTCGCAGTCATGACAAAAGTAAGCTTTCACAAGAAACTAATGACGAATCAGGGTTTGCACAAGCAAACGAAGGCGAAAATAGAGAGTCATTTTCAAACAACAGAAGAGACGCAAGAGAAAGAAATTTCGATGATTCTTTTGCAAGAAGAGACGGAAGAGATAGCCGTGAGGGTAGAGAATATAGAGAAAGAAGCCCAAGAAACTATCAAGACCGTCCATTCCAAAGAGAACAACGCTCTTTTGGTAACGATGAAAATTTTGAAGGCAGATCATTCAATAGAAACAATTTTTCTAGAAACGACAGATTTGACAGAAATGACAGATCTGACAGAGGCGAAAGAAATTTTTCAAGAGATAATTCACGCGACGGTTTTAGACCAAGCCGTGAACGTCAAGGCTTTAGACCTGATTTTGAAAGAAACGACAGAAACGAAAGAAGCTTTGGCAGCCAAAGAAGCTTTAATCGTGATGGCGATTCAAATTTCTCAAGAGGTCGTGAGCGTTCAAAAGATGACTTCTTCTCATCAAATTCATTTAATAAAGAAAATCGCTCTTTTGGCGACGAAAGACCAGCAAGAAATGATGGCTTCCGCTCAAACAGAGATTTTAGATCATCAAATGAAGACCGTCCATTTAGAGAAAGAAACGATTTTTCAGGGCAAAACGATAGAAACGATAGAGGTTTCTCACGTCGCCCATTTAGAGAAGATAGACCTTTCAGAGAAGACAAACCATTCAGAGAAGAAAGATCTTTTAGAGAAGATAGACCTGCTAGGGAAGATCGTCCATTCAGAGAAAATCGTCCATTTAGAGAGGACAGACCTTTCAGAGAAGATAGACCGTTTAGGGAAGATAGGCCGTTTAGATCTAATGATGAAAGAGGCGGTCAAAGAGATTTTGGCCGTGCCAGAAGCGAAGGTAGAAACGAAAATAGAAGCGAAGGCAGAGGCGATGGCAGATTCCAACGCACTGGCAGAACTTCACGCCGCATGGAAGGCATAGATGCTTTATTTGATTTAGATCAATCAATTTTACGTCTTCTTTCTAAAAGAGCTGAATTATTACAAATTGTTAAGCGTGATAAGCGTGTAGCACCAGCTCTAGAAAAAAGATTACGTGGCGCTTGGGAACAAGGAGTTGCAAAAGTAACTAATGATGTTCGTATTGCGCGCGACTTTTTCAATCTATTACAACAAATTGAACCAATTCGCACAGTTGACGGCAATCCAAGTTACTACAATTTGGCTCCACAATTCAAGCCTGTTAATATTAAGCTTGATGGCCTTGCTGCTGCATCACAAATGTATATTAATTTTGCTTTAGCAGCGGCTTCTGGCGCAGTAACTTCTTTTGATGTGCATCTTTCTAATAAAATGATGGCAACTATTAAAGCTTTCAACCAACTTGGTGGTCAGCTTTGGTGGGAAGGGCACGATAAAGTGCTTAGCCGTGGTGGAAATGGCGTTGCTAGACACGTTGATAAAGTTATTCCTGTTGGCGAAGAAGCGTTGTCATTCTATTTAGTGCTTTCATTAGCACTTACAGTGCCTTCAAGAATCAAAATCGTTGGTGATGGCATGTTGCGTTTCTTAGATACAACTGCAATCAGAAACTTTGTTTCAACTTTAAATGCTCGTTTAACTACTGTTATTCCTGGGCATGAAGGAATTCCTGTTCGTTTAGAATCAGCGGGCATGCTTCCTAAAGATATGACATTTGCTGCAGATTTACCTGCTGATTTTATTACTTCTTTTGTAGCAATTTCAACTACAAGAACTTATGAAAATTCAGCTTTAACTTTTACAATTCCTGCACATGCTGAAGAAAGTAAAATCAGAAAAGATCTTACAAATATCTTCACTACATTTAATATAGAGCATAGCTTTGTAACTGAAAATGATGAATTGAAAATTACTATTAAGCCGCGCCTTATTGAATTTGCTGAAAAACCAGCAGTTGAAATGGATTCACTTTTTGCAACTACTTTACTTGCAGTTCCTGCTTTCTGTGGTGGTAAATGTGAATTACGTGGTACGCTTAAAGATGACGATAAAAATTGTATCGAATTCTTGAAATCTAGCGGATTAAAAGTTGAAATTCTTGACGGTGAAAATGGAATTGCTATTCATACAGCACATCCTGAAGTAAAACTTTCACAGCCTGATTATAGCCTTGCGCCTTCTTATCCGCTTGCATTAGTTTTTGCTAGCCTTTGTGCGCTTAGTGGTGAAACTGTTGAATTGCCAACATGTGCGCATTTAGATATAGAACAAGATGCTGATATTATTTCTGGTTTCCTAAAACAAATTGGTCTAGCTAAAAATTCAGAAAATGTTTTGGTGAGATGTGAAGTTGAATCAAACCCGTGGTTTTTACCAAGCGAAGAATGGGGCTTAGCGCTTTCTTTGGCTGCATTTATGCGCCCAAATATTCGCATTGCAAACCCAGAACTTGTTTCTGCTGCTTATCCAATATTCTGGCGTATTTATAATACTTTACCAGAACCAACAACAGCACCGATTTCTCGTGAAGCTGAAGAGCAAGAAGAACCAAAACGTCGTCGCTTTATCGCAGTTGAAAATGATAATGCTGATGATTTAGTTGATGATGAAAACGAAACTTTAGAAGATGAAAGTTTAGAATCAATCATTGAAAGCGAATACGCAATTGATGAAGCAGATTTAGAAAATCTTTCTGGAGAAACAAGTGAAGAAGTTGAAGCAATTGAAGAAGATACTGAAATAACTGACTTTTTTAATGCAGAAGCTTTTGAAACAGATAAGAGTGACGCATAAACGTTTCTCCTAAGGTTTATACGTATTTCTCTTGATAAAGGATAATTTTATGTTACTCAAAAATACTGTTAAATCAATAAAATATACCTTTGTCCTTGGTGCAATTATTTCATTAACTGGTTGCGTCGAAATGGATATCCCAAATCCATTCGACGCAAAACCAACAGTTGTGGAAGATGTGTATTATGGGCAATTTACTGATATACCTGTTCCTAGTTATATGTCGCTTGATGGCGATAAATCGCACGTAACTATTGATAATCTAAATCAACCTGTTGGCTTAGAAACTTTTACTGGTAGAACTGATCTTGCATCAATTAATAATGCAATGCTTTTGAATATGACGAAGTATAATTGGTCACTCATTGGCGCTGTTTCAGGCGATACTTATGTACAAGTGCATAAGAAAGCTTCAAAATATGCATTAATTTATATTACTTCTGGGCTTCTTGGCTCAACAATGGAAGTGTGGATTTTTAATGAACTTTCTGGAATGAATAATCAATTGCACAATATTAATAATTCAAACTACGGTTCAAATCCATCTTATTCAAATAATTCAGGGCATGCAGACCAAGCTTTGAGTGATTTGCAAAATGGAAGTAATTCACAAAGTAATACAGGGTCTTATCAAGCCCCTGCAAGTGTATATACTGAGCAATTAAACAATTAAAAGAGTGTTAGCATGGAAAATCATCTTCTTTTTGAGTTGCCGGAATCGAGGAAAATACATTTAGGTGTAACTGGCTCTATTGCTGCGTATAAGGCGATTGAACTTATGCGTGCATGGCAAAAAGCTGGTATTGAAGTGAGCGTGACGCTTACAGAGGCTGCAAAACAGTTTATTACGCCACTCACTTTTCAATCCTTGCATGCAAATCCTGTATATAATTCAATGTTTGATGAGCCATTATCTCATTTGGCTCCAACAAAAGATGCCCATGCTTTCATTATTGCTCCAGCAAGTGCTGATACCATTGCACAAATTGCAATGGGAAGAGCAGATAGCTTATTATCAGCTCAAGCTTTGGCATATCCGCCTGAAGTTGGACAAATAATTCTTGCTCCCGCAATGAATCCGCACATGTGGAACAATCAAGCAACGCAAGATAATGTTCGCCTTTTAGAGGATAGAGGAATAAAATTTGTTTATCCTGAAAAAGGTAAAGTAGCTTGCAATGACGAAGGGCAAGGCAGATTAGCTTCCCTTGAAAGCATCTATTTGCAAGGCATGAAAAGCGTTGTTGAGCAAGATTTAGAAGGCAAAACAATACTTATCACTTTAGGCGCAACACGTGAATATTTTGATACTGTAAGATTTTGGTCAAACCCAAGCACGGGAATGATGGGAATGTGTTTTGCAGTTGCCGCGTGGCTTCGTGGAGCAACAGTGCATGCAATTTGTGGTGAAAATGTAAACCTTTATTGCCCAGAAGATGAACTTTTCATTAAGCATACAGTTGGCACTGCCGATGAAATGCTAAGAGAAGCAGAAGAAATTTGGGATGATTGTGATTATGGTATTTTCACCGCTGCAGTAGCAGATTTCAAGCCTGAGAAATATGAATTAGAAAATACTAAATTCAAAAAATCAGAGGCTGAAGATGGCTTTGACCTCAATTTCTTCCCTAATCAAGACATTATTAAAACTTTAGCTGAAACAAAAGCAAGTCATCAAAAAGTTGTTGGATTTGCGGCTGAATCGGTTTCTAGTCAAGAAGAACTTGCACAGCTTTCAAAAGTGAAACTTCATTCAAAATATGCGGATATGATTATCGGAAATACTGTTATTGACGGTTTTGGAACTGATAATAACAAAGTATATGTAATTGATAGTGAAGACCGTGAAGAATTTTGGCAAAAATTACCAAAAACTGAAATTGCATGGAATGTGCTTACATGGCTTTCTTCGCTTGATTAGTCAGAATAATTTCCTTTAGTTGATTGCAATTATTTGCATATAAGAAAGTAAGAGAATAGCTTATGCCACAATTTTCCTACACAATGCCTGTTGAAACAAAACTTTGGCATAATTCAGGTTTAGAATTTCTTCTTATTCCTGAGGAAGAACGACGTGATGCGCTGAAAGCAAAAAAATCTTCAGCAAAAACGGCGTCTGCTTCTATGGCAAAAAATCAAGTTTTTGTTCCAAATTCTTTGCAAAATCAACAGGGAAATAATCAAAAATTTCATGCTGTTTCAGCACAAGCGACGCAAACAGGTCAATCTAATCAGGCAAATAGCAATTCAGAACAAGTAAGAAATATTTCGCAAAGAAATAATGAAATGATGGGTTCGCCTCGTTCTTCTGAAGAAGCAAGAGAAAGAGAAAACCCACATGCTAATTCTTTATATCCGATGGATATTATTCAAGAATATGAATGGAATAAAGAATGGAAAGATATTTATGCTAAACTTGCAAGAGATGGGGCTAAAGTTGCTTGGTCATACACTGGTTTTCATGCCGATTTTGCAAAAACAAGCTCTGCACTTCAAGAAAGGCAAGACACGCTAAGACGCATTGTTACAAGACTTGGCAGACCAAACGGAACACATGTTTTTATTCCTTATGACTTACCTAATGAACCTGGTTCACTCTTTAAAGAAGATGATGCTTCATTTTATTGGTCAATGGTTGCAAAGCTTAAAGTACGTAATTTATTGATTTTTGGTTCACATGCGCGCGATACATTGTCATTACCTAAGAAAGGTAAATACACTTCCTTTAATTTAAGTGGACACAAAGTTTATATTTTACCAGATTTAAACAGAATTTCAAAAGATGAAGAGCAATCTTTATTCACTTATATTGATACTCAACTAAAATCAGTGAATATTTAATTGAGTCTTTTTTAACTGATTGTCTTTTTTTCAACATGCTCTCTAAAGTTTTTTTAATCTTTGCCGTATAGTTTTTTGTAGGTAATTTTATCTGCAAAACTTAACTTTTAGTAGATAGGTTAAAGGCTTTTTATGCGTAAATATTTATATTTATATATAGTGTGTTTTATGAGCATGCTTCTACATGCTCCTTCAACTTTTGCTGGTGCTCCACCTGATGCAAAATTTGAGGATGAAGTTGTTGTAAAACAAACTCCTCCTGCCAAAGTTCAAGCGCCTACAAAAGCGCCAGTAGAAACTGTAAAAGCGCCAACACCTGCACCTGCTGTATCTACACAATCAAAAGCAAAATCAGATATTGTTATTCCTTATAAAGAAGTTTTGTGGGTGCGCACTCCAGCAGATACACCAAGTTCTTCAAATAATGTTGTAGCGCCTGAAGCAAAAACTGCGCCTGTAAGTCAAACTTCTGCCCAAGCTCCAACACAACCTGTTGTAAAAGTTGTAGCAACTGATACAGTCTTGCGTAATACTAAGCCACCAAAAATTGAATACCCTACACCTCCTCAAACTCTCTATAGAAAAGAGTATGGTGTTGATGTAAACCCTAAAAAACTAGAAATGCAAGAATTAAAATTGCAAATGCGTGAAGTGGCAAGCCAGCTTTTAGATGTTTACCCAGGTTATACGCTAAAAGGCACTTTTGCTTTGCCTACAAGCTTTGTAAATTTGAGTGATTTTAGTGAAACCTCTGATTTAGGGCGATATATGGGCGAAGCCATGATCTATGAATTTAATACTCGTGGTTTTCCTGTGCAAGAATATAGAATTGAAAATCAAATCTATACAAATGAAGAAGGCGAATTTGTTCTCTCTCGTGAATTTGAAGAAAGACAAAGCACTGCAAATGATGAACTTCTTTTGATAGGCACTTATCTAAAAGATGAAAATGGGCTTTTTGTGAATGCTCGTCTTGTAAGAAATGACGGAATGGTTCTTCGAAGCGCGCAAACTGTAATACCTATGAATAATATGCTTGCAAGAATGACAAAAAAAGCACCGCCTCCACCTCTTTCAAGCGGTATATTGATGATAAAAGGAAAATAGCAACTTGATTTTTTACAATAAAAATGCATTTTGCATGAAAGGTATTTACTATGGGTAAAAAAAGTATTATATATAAATTGATGTCTTGCCTTTTCCTTGCAGTTTTTCTTTTGTCAGCGTGTGCGAAGGGGAGTGGTAAACCTTTAGGTGCAAACTCTCATTACGATTATGCAAAACAACTTCAAGCAGAAGGAAGATACGAAATAGCTAAAGAATACTTTCTTTTAGCATTGGCAGAAGCAAGAACTTATGAAGAGCAAAATTGGCTAGAGCGCGAGCTTTTCACCGTAGATTTACAAATTAAAACATTGCGATAAAATTATGAAAAGAAAATATTCACTTTTACTTATTTTTATTCTTATGCTTGCATTGTTCTTGCCTTTCACTGCGGCGGCCTCTATTTGGGATTTTTTAAAAGGGCCAGAAGTTCCTGCAGCTGCAAAAACAATAGCTAAAGAAATTGATAAGCAACTTTCAAGAAAATATATCACTGAAGATTTCACAAAACATGATCTAATGATTATTCCTACAGTTCCTGTTTCAGTTGATAATTTAGATGTAACTAGCCCGCTTTCAAGACAAATGAGTGAAGAGCTCACTTCACAATTTGCAACTTTGGGCTATGGGTTAACAGAATTAAGAAAAGCAAAAGAGCTTTCAATTATTCCACAAAAAGGCGAGTTTATGCTTACTCGTGAGCTTGATGAACTTGCTTTAGAAAATGCGCATGGTGTTGCTGTTATGACAGGAACTTATATTATAAGCACGATAAATGTTCGTTATAATGTTACTCTCATTCATCTGCCAAGCAATGAAATTTTGGCTAAGGCTTCGGCAACTGTTCCAATTAGGGACGAACTTATGCCACTATTATATGATGATGTTGAAAGGCCGCCACTTATGCCAAGTGTGCAGACTAAGCTTCAATAGGTTATAAGAAATAAACTTCAAGTAGGTTGGAGGAAAAATGTCACAGACCAATATACTTCTTGAATCAGGCACGAATGAGCTTGAGATTGTTGAATTTTACATCGATGAAGAAGGCTATAGAGGGCATTACGGAATTAACGTAGCAAAGGTTGTTGAGATTATTCGTATGCAATCTGTTACCTGTATGCCACATATGAGCCACCACTCGGTGCTTGGCGCATTCCCTTATCGTGATGGTAAAATTGTGCCGCTTATTGATTTAGCAATCTTTTTAGACAAAGAACCTGAAAGTGTAGAAGATCCAAAAATTATTGTTACTGAGTTTAACAAAACTCAAACAGCCTTCCTTGTTTCTGGCGTAAACAGAATTTATAGGCTTAGCTGGGAAGATGTTGAGCCTCCAGGAAAATTCCTGCAAAAACTCAGCGGGCAATCAGTTACTGGTGTTGTGAAACTTGAAGGAAGAGTAATTTTCTTGCTTGACCTTGAAGCGATTGTAGCAACTCTTCAGCCAAATCTTGCATTGCGTGCGTATGATAGAGATGAATCTGAAATCGTGCCAACTGATACAAAATTCCGCATCTTGCATGCTGATGATTCAGCTTCAATTCGTAAGCTTGTATTCTCAATGCTTGATAAAGATGGTAGATTTGAAGTGTTGCAATGCCATGATGGTAAAGAAGCGCATGAAAAACTTCTTGAAATTAAGCAAGAAGCAGTTAAATCAGGCGAACCTATTGAAAACTATGTGCAAGGCGTTATCACTGATATTGAAATGCCGTTTATGGATGGGCTTACACTTTGTAAGGAAATTAAGGATGATATGATTCTTAAAAGCTTACCAGTTGCAATTTTCTCATCACTCATTACTCCAACAACAATTCACAAAGCTGAATCAGTTGGGGCTGATGCACAATTTGCAAAGCCTGATTTGAAAAGTATTGCCGATAAGATTTATGACCTCATGATTACAAAATTAGGTAGTTAGACTTTATAGGCTTCCCTGCTAAAATCTCAGTCTAATTTGTAGTTTGATTTATATGTAAAGCCGCTTTAATGCGGTTTTACTTTTTTAATTATGCAAAAGAAAAGGCCGACATATAGTCGACCTTTATATTTTTTATTTGCAAAACAATATTAGCTTAAAGCATAACCAGCTTCAAATGCTGCATAGTTAAGATCCCAAATTTCTTGCTTTTTGCTAAGATTTTTGATTGCTTGTAGCCATACTTCTTTTGGTATTTCGTTGAAAGGAGCAAGCTTTGCTAACACGCCAAGCATAACAACGTTTGCGCATTTACCACGAGGGTCGCCAAGTGAAATTGCAATATCAAGCACGTCAACACGAATTACTTTTTTGCCTTCTAATGCAGCTTCAATGGATTCATCGCTTGGGTAAGGTTGTTTTGTGCCTTGTGGCATAATTTTAGTTTTTGCTAAAATAAGTGTGCCTTCAGGGCTAAGTAAATCAAGGAAGTTATCTCTGAAAATTTCACTTTCTTCCATTGCAATTAAGCACATTGCTGCTTCTGGTGCAAGAATTGGGCTATACACATCACCGCAATTGAAAGTTGAAATAACAGGCCCACCCATTTGAGCCATACCGTGTGTTTCACCTTTGAGGATGTTTTCTTCTGCATAGCCAGCAATAAATGCCATTTGAGCAAGAGCTTTACCAAAGAATAAGTTACCCTGACCACCAATACCACGAATTGCAAGGTTTAGCTTGCTTGGTTTTGAACTTGGTGATTTTACAGTAATTTCAGGTGCAGTAGGAAGAGTTGAAACAGCTTTCACTTCTTCAACTTTCTTTTCTTTATTTATTGAAATAGCATCAGCTGGGCACATTTGCATACAAACAGGGCTTTGCATTACACAGCCATTACAGAGGTTATTCCATTGTGGGTTTCTGTCTTCATCAAGTGAAACACCCGCACAAATTGAACAACAACCGCAGTTGATGCATTTATCTTTGTCAACTTCAGGTTTGAAAGCCCAGTTTGCAGCTGGCACTTTACGCACGCATGTGCCAACAATAAGCACAACAACAAATGAACCTTTTTCAGCCATTTTGAGCGATTTTGTAAGAGTATCACGCACAGCTTGATAATCGTAAGCGTCAACTTTTAAAACTTCAGCGCCTTCTGCTTTTAACACTGCCTCTAAGCGGAAAGAGTTTACATCGCCTGCAAGGTTAGCAGGAGAAGCAGGGGATGGTTGACCACCAGTCATTGCAACCCATTGGTTATCAAGAATAATTTTTACACCGCCAACGCCTCTAAAGATAGCGTTACGTGTTGCGTCAAGCCCGCTGTGGCATTCAGTTCCGTCGCCAAGTAAGCTAAAGCAGCGGTGAGCTTCTTCTGGGCGAGAAAGTGTGTAGCCTGTGCGCATGCTTTCACTTGCACCCATGCCAAGACCAGTATCAACTGCATTTAAGAAGAATAATAATGTGTTACAACCAATATCACCAAATACAGTATGAATTTGATCTTTCTTTTTCATACGTGTAATAACTTCAGCTGTTGCTCTGTATGGGCAACCAGCACAAATCATTGGCGGGCGTGGAAGTGAAAGAGAAGCAGGCTTTGCTTCTAGTTCAGTGTTTGAAAGGTGAGCTTTTAATGTTGCTGGTGTCCATTCAGTATTTGGTTTGTCATAGCTTTTACCAATTACGTTTAAGCCAGCAATTCTGCATTCTTCTTCAAGATAGTGGTAGCCATCTTCAATAATATATACGTCACCGTCAATACTATCGCAGAAAGCTTTAATTTTTTCCATTGGAAGTGGATTTGTAAAAGCAAGTTCTAAGATATCAAGATCTTTTTCATAAGTTGCTTTATAATCTTCAACAAGCATACAAGGCGCACTATAAGTGATAACACCTTTTTTGCCTTTGCCTTTAATTACTTTATTGAGAGGAGAATTTTCAACATATTCTTTCATTGCAGGCAATCTTTCAAGAATAACTTTATCATAGTTTGCTTTTGCAACGTTTGGAAGTGTCATGTATCCGCGTAAAGTAGGAATTTCAACTTTTTCACGTGTTTCAATAGCATTTAAGCGTACTAAACCTTCACTATGGCATAAAAGACCATGAGCATGCACAACTGACAATGTGTTGAATTTTCTAGCAATTTCAACGCCAATTGATGCAGCTTCTAACATTTCTTGATGATTTCTTGGTTCAAAAACAGGCACAAAAGAACTTTTATAAAGATAATGTGGATCAATAACGTGCTGAGTTGAACTTGGTGTAAAGTCACTAGCAACAAAAAGCACTAAACCACCACGCGGTTGAGTAAACTGAGAATATGAGGTAAACATATCAGCAGCTTGATAAAGCCCAGGAATTTTCATTGTAACAACACAATCAGAACCAGCTAGGGTGTGTCCAACACCAACACCGATAGAAACTGCTTCGTTTACTGACCAACCAACTGTAATTAAGTCTTGCACTTGTGAAAGACCTTTATCAATTACTTCTGTGCTTGGTGTGCCTGGATAGCCGTCTGCAGCGTGAATGCCACTACGAACAGTTCCAGCTGCAAAAGCGATATTTCCTTGAAGAACTTCTGTTGTTCCTTCTGGTTTTGTGCAAAGATTATGCATTGCATTTTGAGCCATAGTCATCTCCTCATAGTCGAATATATCTAAAATAATCTTATATTAATTTTAACTCTTCTGCTTATACAATAAATTCTTTTTCTTAGCAACAAAAGAAAGAGGCTCTGGAAAGAATAAATTTGAGTGTTTGAACAAGCATTTTTTTACAAAATGCGCAGTGAGGTTTTCGTATGCAGAGCATAGAAAACTATCTTAAATCATAAATATGTAAATGGAATGAACAAAGGCTTTAGCGAACAAGCATTTTTTTACAAAATGCGCAGTGAGGTTTTCGTATGCAGAGCATAGAAAACTATCTTAAATAGTCACAAAAAAGGACTCATCTTTCTAGACAAGTCCTTTCTTTTTTTTGATTTCTTATTTGTTTATGCGCAATGTGATACTTTTACAAATGAAGATTTTTCATTTTCAAAGTTTGCAAGAATATCTTTTGCTTTTTGGCTTTCAGTTTTTTCATAATGTTCTTTAAGAAGAGCATTTAATTCATCAAAATCAGAATCTTCAAGTTCATTTACAACAATATTTGTTGGGTTGATTTTTTGCTCCATAACTTCTTTTGATTCTTTTATGTACACAACACCGCCAGTCATACCTGCAGCAAAGTTATTTCCGCATGAACCTAAAATAACAACAGTTCCGCCTGTCATATATTCGCAACCATGTTCGCCAACGCCTTCAACAACGGCTTTTGCTCCACTGTTTCTTACGGCAAATCTTTCACCAGCTTTACCTGCAGCAAAAAGCTTTCCTAATGTTGCACCGTAAAGAACAACGTTACCAAGAATTGATTGGTTTGCAAAATCTTCTAAGCTTTCTTTGTTTGGATAAAGCGAGATTATACCACCACAAAGACCTTTACCAACATAATCATTCGCACCACCTTCTAATGTGAGGCTTAGACCTTTAGGTGCAAATGCGCCAAAACTTTGCCCTGCAACACCTTTGCAAGAAAGAATGAAATGATTATCATCAAATTCTTTATAAGATAATGCTAAAAGCCCTGCTAAATCAGTTCCTACTGATCTATCAGTATTTTTTACATTTTGTGTAAGCTCAAGTTTTGTGTTATTTGCAAGCGCTTCACTTGCTTTTTGAAGATTTGCTTCTTCCCATTCAGTTCTATCAATAGGGCGAGCATCTGTTCCTCTTTTTGTATAAGATAGATTGAGCATAAGTGCGCCCATATCAAGATTTTTTGCTTTTTTCGGTAAACGTTCTTTATTTACTTCTAATAAATCTGCACGCCCGATAAGTTCGTCAACTGATTTGATGCCAAGACTTGCCATTACGCTTTGAGTTTCTTGTGCTAAGAAGTTGAGATAGTTTTTGATGTGTTCAGCTCCACCTTTGAAGCGAGCACGTAAATTATCATCCTGAGTGCAAATACCCACTGAGCAAGAGCCTTTATAGCATTGTCTACAAAGGATACAGCCCATTGCAACAAGAAGTGAAGTTCCAAAAGCAATGCTATCAGCACCTAGCATGAAGGCAGTGATGATATCTTTTGCGGATTGGATTTGCCCGTCAGTTTGCAGTGTTACTTTATGGCGCATTGCATTTGCTAAAAGCGCTTGATGAACTTCAGCTAAACCGATTTCCCATGGTAAACCAACATGATAGATTGATGAAAGAGGCGCAGCGCCTGTTCCGCCATCATGCCCTGAAATACAAATGCTGTCAGCGCCAGCTTTTACCACACCAACGGCAACTGTTCCAATACCAGCTTGAGCAACAAGTTTTACAGAAACTTTCAGACCTTTTTTCAATTTCTTTATGTCGAAAATAAGTTGTGCTAAATCTTCAATTGAGTAGATATCGTGATGCGGAGGAGGAGAGATAAGCGAAACATTTTCTTTTGTATGACGAACCTTTGCAATATAAGAAGTTACTTTATGCGCAGGTAATTGACCGCCTTCACCAGGTTTTGCACCTTGGGCAATCTTGATTTGCACTTCATCGCCTGCAGCAAGATATTCAGCAGTAACGCCAAATCTGCCTGAAGCAATTTGTCTAATGCGTGAGCATAAATCTTTTTCTTTTCCACGTGAAAGTGAGCGTGAAACTTCTTCGCCGCCCTCACCACAGTTTGATGACAAACCAAGGCTATTGAAAGCTTCAGCAATGCATTCATGTGATTCTTGGCTTAATGCACCTAATGACATTGGCGCAGAGAAAAATCTTTTACGAATGTTTTCAATGCTTTCAACTTCAGTAAGAGGAGTTTCACTTGTTTTGAAATCCCACACAGAACGCAAAGTAATTTCTTCTTCTTGCTTGAGTAAATTTTTTGAATAGGCTTCATAGAAATTATAGTTATTTTCTGTTACTGCAATTCTTAAAGTTGAGCAAATTTCTTTTGTCCAGATGTGTTTATTGCTTTTTGAAGCTTCACGAGTGTTGATAACAAAAGAAAGGAATCTTTCATAGTTTTCAGTGAAAATATCTTCAAGTGAAATTCCACCAATACGTGAAAGAGTGTTTGCAAAATATTTATCAATAACTTCTGAATTTAATCCAATACATTCAAATGATTTAGAACCAGTGAATGAAGCTAAAGTTGAAACGCCTAAACGTGCAAATACTTTGAAAATTCCTTTTTCCAATGCTTGGCAATAACGCTTGATTGAAGTTTCAAAATCGAAGCCATCTTTTTCAGGATTGATTTTTTTCTTTGTAATATAATTTCCTGCTGCTGCATAAGCTGCATAAGGATAGATTGCGTTTGCGCCAAATGAGAAGAGTAAAGCCATGTGCATAACTTCAAAAGCTTGGCCAGTTTCAATAACAATATCGCATGCATGGCGTAAATCCTTGCGGATAAGTTCTTGATGAACTGCGCCCAAAGCTAAAAGTGCTGGAATTGGCATTGTTACTTTTGTGAGTGCTTTATCAGAAAGAATAAGAATTTTTGCGCCATTTTCTGCTGCTTTCACGGCTTCACGTGAGAGTTCTTCCAAACTTTTACAGAAATACTCATAGCCACCATGCAAAGGCATAGTAATATTAAGTGTATGCGATTTAATTTTAGTGCTTTTTCTCATTTCTTCAATATTTGAATCAAAAAGAAAAGGGCTTTTGAGAGCAAAATATGGCAATTGATCATTTGGTTTTTGGAAGAGATTTCCTTTACCGCCAAGGCAAGTTGCTAATGACATTGAAAAGTTTTCACGAATTGGATCAATTGATGGATTCGTCACTTGAGCAAATAATTGCTTGAAGTAATTGAAAAGTGATTGTGATTTTGAGCTAAGCACAGCTAATGGTTCATCTAAGCCCATAGCGCCGATTGGCTCTTCTTTATTCATAATCATTGAAACAAGCATTGATTCAGGCGATTTTTCACCTAAGCCAAATAAATCGAAATAATGTGAATTTTCAAGCTCTGTTTCATTTTGCGCACTGTGAGAATTATCAATAACAAGTCTATTTTTCTCTAAACTTTCTTGATATTCGTTTGATGCAAAAAGTTCTTCTTTAATTTCAGCATCGTAAAGAACTTTATTATTTTCAAAATCAACAATTAAAAGAGTGCGTGGCGCTAATTGACCATGTTCTTTAAATTCTTTTTGTGCAATATCAAGAACGCCAGCTTCAGAAGAAAGAATAATGATGTCATCTTTTGTGATAGAATATCTACAAGGGCGCAGACCATTTCTATCAAGTGAAGCACCAATTTTGCTATGGCCATCAGTAAATACCATAGTTGTTGGGCCATCCCATGCTTCCATAAGAGGCTCATGATATTCATAAAAAGCATTTTTTTTGCTGATTTTTACATCATTGTTTTCATTGGCAAAAATAGGTTCAGGAATCATGGTTGTGATTGCGTGCGGTAAATCATATCCGCCTTGTAAAAGCAATTCAAACACGTTATCAAAAGCACCAGAATCGCTCACACTTGGATGAATGCATGGTAGAACCGCTTCTAAATTTTCACCAAAAATTGATGAAGAAAGCGCTTTTTCACGAATCTGCATGTGTGTAGTGTTACCACGAATAGTATTTATTTCACCATTGTGTGCAATATGGCGGAATGGTTGTGTTAAATGCCATGACGGTTTTGTGTTTGTGCTGAAACGTTCGTGGAAAATTGCAAAAGTTACGTTGAAAGAAGCGTCAAGCAAATCAGGATAGAATTTGCCTAAGCTTTTACCTGGCATAATTCCTTTATAAACAACGCTTTTTGATGAAAGACTTGCAACGTGAAAAGCTGATAAATCAACTTTATTTTCTTCTAAAATTTTTATTGTTTTAAATTCGATTTGCTTTCTTAAAATATAAAGATATTGCTCGATATTTTCTTGATTGATTTCAGGTTTTTCAGCAACAAAAAGAATTTGTTTAAATTCAGGCAATGAAGCAAGAACTTTTCTTGAAACGATATTGATATCAGTTGGAACTTCACGAAAATCTTCAATTTTAAAACCAATAGATTTTGCAACTTTTTCAATGCATTCCATTAAATTTTCATGCAAAAATGTATCATAAGGAAGAAAGAATGAGCCAAGCCCCCAAGAAATATCTTTATCAAGCATTTTAGGAAAAATTTTACCAAAGAAATCTTTTGAAATAGGGAAAAGAATGCCTGAACCGTCAGACATTTTTTTATCATCTTCTTGTCCACCCCTGTGTGTAAGGCGTGACATTGCTTCAAGCGCATATTCCACAATTTTGTGTTCTGGCTTGTTTTTGATGTTTCCTATAAAACCAACACCACAAGCATCATGCTCGTGGTTTGGGTAAGTGTTTGGTATGTATAATGCTTTATTAGTATAATTGATATTTCTTTGATGGCTTTCCATAAAAATGTCCTTAAAGTGTTTTTTGGGAAGATCTTCTATAATAGATGATTTGCCTTATGTTTAATATAATGCAATGAAAGTAGGTATGTGTCAAATACCTACTTTCATTATCTACATAAAGGGGGAATGTAGAAAATTAGTGTGTTCATTTGGATAGATTTTGGCTTTCAGCACAAAATCCTCACTGCGTGGAAAGCGTGGTTTCCACTTGTTCGCTAAAGCTTTGTTCGCTCAGCTTATTGCAAGTGATTCTAGTGTGTCCAGAACAATTGTGCATATTTTGCTAATTGCCTTGACATTATCTAGATAGATTTTGGCTTTTAGCACAAAATCCTCACTGCGTGGAAAGCGTGGTTTCCACTTGTTCGCTAAAGCTTTGTTCGCTCAGCTTATTGCAAGTGATTCTAGTGTGTCCAGAACAATTGTGCATATTTTGCTAATTGCCATTCTTTATCATCAATAATTTGTTCAAGTGCATCACTGTAAGAACGACATTTTTCCATAATTGGAAGCATTGTTTCTAAGATGAAGTCAGCTTCTTTTTCTGCGCTACCCATTGCATGAATAGTTTCTAAAGCTTGTTCTAATTCTTTTGAACCTTTGTAAAGTTCGATATGTTTTGAACGAAGGTTAGAATACATTTCTTCTTCAATTACGCTATCAAGACCTAATTGTTTTGTAGAAGCAACTAAATTAGCTAGTTTTACTTGTGCTGCTTGAACAACAGGTAGAACTCTTTCATTAAGAAGTGAAACTAAAACTTTCGCTTCAATAGTGATTGATTTTGCGTATGATTCAAATAAGATTTCTTGACGAGCCAATAATTCTTTTTCATTCAATACGTTAGCTCTCGCAAATACGCTCATAACATCAGGGTGACTGTAGCGTTTTAGAGCAGTAACTGTGTTTTCAAGATTCAATAAACCTCTTTTTTCAGCTTCAACTTTCCATTCTTCTGAGTAACCGTTACCATTGAAAACAACTGGTAAATGTTCTTTGAAAAGAATTGGTAAGTAAATTTGTAAAGCTTCATTTACTGATTTGCCTTGTGAAAGAAGTTTTTCTAATTCAACAGCAATATCGTCTAAAGCACAAGCAACAGCTGAGTTTAGAGCAATGTTTACTGGTGAAATTGATTGTGATGAACCAACAGCACGGAATTCAAATTTATTGCCTGTGAAAGCAAAAGGTGAAGTTCTGTTTCTGTCAGAATAGTCACGTGTGATAGCAGGAAGAGCTGAAACGCCAATTTCAATGCCAGTACGTGTTGATTTTAATGTTGTGCCACCAGCGATAATTGTCTCAATAACTTCTGTAAGTAAATCACCAAGGTATGCTGAAATAATAGCTGGAGGAGCTTCGTTAGCACCTAAACGGTGATCGTTACCAGCACCAACTGTGCCTAAACGAAGAACGTCAGCATGTTTGTGAACAGCACGTAAAGTTGCGCCTAAGAAGAGTAAAAATTGAGCATTTTCAAGTGGTGTATCGCCTGGATCAAGCAAGTTTGTGCCATCAGAAGCGCAGATTGACCAGTTGTTGTGTTTACCACTACCGTTTACGCCAGCAAATGGTTTTTCGTGTAAAAGGCAAACAAAGCCGTGTTCTTCAGCAGTTGCTTTTAAGATGTTCATAGTAAGCATGTTGTGATCAGTAGCGATATTTGCTTCTTCATATAAAGGAGCAAGCTCGAATTGACCAGGAGCAACTTCATTGTGGCGTGTATGAATTGGAATACCAAGACGGAATAAGCGAACTTCTAAATCTTGCATGAAGTTCATAACACGTTTTGGAGTTGTGCCGAAATATTGATCTTCCATTTCTTGACCTTTAGGGCTTGCAGCACCTAAAAGTGTTCTGCCTGTCATAAGAAGATCAGGGCGAGTTTTAGCTAATTCAGCATCAACTAAGAAATATTCTTGTTCTGCGCCAACCATTGGGCTAACACGTGTGATTTCAGTTTTACCAAAAAGATGTAAAACTTTTGTTGCGCTTTTTGATAAAGCTGCAATTGAACGAAGAAGTGGGATTTTTCTATCAAGTGCTTCACCTGAGTATGAATAGAATACACTAGGAATGTGTAATGTTTTACCATGTTTACCGTCAACTAGAAATGCAGGAACTGTTGGATCCCAAGCTGTGTAACCACGTGCTTCAAAAGTTGAGCGGATACCGCCTGATGGGAAAGATGATGCATCAGGTTCACCTGAAATAAGGGTTTTACCTGAAAATTTGCTCATAACAACGCCATTTTGATCAGGTGTGAAGAAAGTATCGTGTTTTTCAGCAGTTGTGCCTGTCATAGGTTGGAACCAGTGAGTGAAGTGTGTGCCACCATTTTCAATAGCCCAATCTTTCATAGCATTTGCAACAATGTGTGCAATATCTAAAGGAAGTTGTTCACCACGTTGAATAATACCTTCCATGCTTTTGTATATGTCAGCAGGTAAGCGTTCACGCATTACTTGAAGATTGAAAGTGTCTTGTGCATATAAATTTTTTAAAGATGTTTTGCTTTCTAAGGTTTCTTTATTGCAAGTTTTACATATAACGCTCATATAAGTTCTCCCAATGGAATTTCAAAATTAGCTTTACTTTTCTTTTTCACGTAAAGCAAACTCATATAAGCATAGACTGTGCCAACTTGAAATAAAATAAATATTTCAGTGATTTATCAAAGTTTTGTTTTTTTCTTTTAGAGTTTGAACATGCTTTTTTTCTACTTTTATGTACTTAAAAAATCTTTTTGCCATTAAAATCATGAGAAATAGTTTTTCTTTTGATGGTAAAAATAAAAAATTCGCTCTAAGAAAGGATTAGCGAATAATAATAAAAAAACTACCGAAAAGTAGAAAAAATACTTTTTTGTAGCTTTTTAAGGGGGGATTAAATTTGATAGTCAAGAAATGCTGTGTTTATCGTATAAAAAAACGAGAAATGAAAAAATACTAAAAAGTAGAATTATGGTTTTACGAGTATTATAGATTTTCTTTTATATATTCACGAAGTGATTGGTGTGGCTTCTTTATGTCTTTTTTTATTGTGCTTGCAAGCCATGAAGTAAGAAGTCTATCTATTGTAATATGAGTTTGTATTATTTCAACTAAATGTTGTGAGGGATGGCTTTTTATATTGTTGTCTACTTCTTTATTTTTTTCTTCTAAAGCTTTAACTAATTTCTGCCCATATTTTTCAAGCTCTTTATTTTTTTCATCTAAATGCTTTATAGAAGTTTCTTCATCAAGTAAATGCAGGCAGAGAAGGCTAACCATGGCCTCATCTTGAACTTTAGGTCTTCTTGCTGTTTTCATGTCAGCAACCCATTCACGTAAAATTTCAATAGCTGGAGGGGTAAGTTTATAAAGCTTTTTATCAGGCTTTCCTGCTTGCTGCACATCACGATATACCACATAGTTTAGGCCTTCAAGTTTGGCAAGAACTGGATATATTCTTGAATGACTTGTTTTCCTGAAATGCTTTAAGCGCTGAGTAACATCATAACCTGAAAGCTCTCTATCAAGCAAAATTGCTAAGACATTATAATCAAGGTCATTCAACTTCCCTTCTTTCATTCTAAATCCTTAAGTTTTTTGTTTATATGTATATATTGACATATAAAAATTTTCTGCTACATTCTTCTAACTATGTACAAATGAACATATGAAATAAAAGATAAAATGTAAAGAGGAAATATATGTATAAGAAATTATTGCTTGTTTTAGGTTTAACTTTCTTTAGCCCAAGTGCACATGCAGTTGAACTTAGCCTTGAAGAAGCATTAGAATATGCACTTGAACGCAATGAAGATATTGATATTGCAGAACTTACCATTGAGCAATCAAAATATATTGTAAGAGAAGTTGAAGCTGCAATCTATCCAACAATAACAGCTACAGGGCAATATATTGCAGGGCATTCATTTGAAAGTCCATATAAAGCACCTTCAACCTCTGGACATCGCTTTAATGCTGGAATGGGCATTGAAGTAAATCAACTTTTATTTGCATTTGGCATGATAGAAAATGCTATTGAAGCAGCTGAACTTGCAGAACAATTAATGTTCACACAAAAAGATATTGCTTATACTTCACTTCGTTATGCTATCAGAAATGCATACTTTGCAGCTTTGATGTATGAAGAAAATTATCGCATTGCAAGGCAATCATACAGAAATGCTTTGAATACAAAGAAAAAACTCGAAGCATCAGCATCTGTCAGAACAAGCCAGAGCGATTTAATCAAAGTTGATGCAGATATTGCAAGCCGTAAGCCAACTGTTGATAGTGCAAAGCTTTTGCTTGAACAAAGCTATAGATTACTCCAAGCATTATGCGTGCTTGAAGAGCCAGTAACTAAGCTTACAACACAATTTGATGATATGGAAATTATGAAATTCGATTTAAACACTGCTTTACCTCTTCTTTCAAATTCGCCAGAAATCAAGATTCTTGAACAGCAAATTGGCTATCATACAAAACTTGCTGAAGCTAAGCGTGATACTGATAATCCTACAGTTGCATTGACAGCTTCTTATAATTTTGGCGACAGCTCTGAATATTTACACCTTACTGAACCAACCTGGACTGGCGAAGGCTCAATTGGCGTTGTTTTCTCTATTCCTTTATACGATGGCGGAAAAGCTGAAGCACAAGGCAGACAAGAAGATTATAATGCAAAAATTAGTGCAAAAAAACTTCAACAAACAACAAGAAATTTAGAGCAAACACTTATAAATGCATACGAAACTTACACAACAAACCTTGAAGTTTTAAAGAAAGATGATGAAGCAATCGTTCTTGCAAATCGTTCTTATGAAGTTTCATTAGCAAGATTTTTAAATGGGCAAGCTTCAGCAGTTGAATTGAATGATGTGGAAAGTGGGCTTACACAGCTAAAAATGAAACGCATTGCAACTATTAATAGTATCTATTCATCACTTGCTGAAATTGAGCGAATCGTTGGAGACATTTAATGAAAACTAAAATATCAATAGCAATCAAATTGCTTGTCGTTCTAGCCTTTTTTGGCTGGCTTGCAGATATTTCACTTAAAAAAATAGATGCAAAAATTATTGAAGATATACAAGTGGTTAACCATCACACAATCTATAAAGAAGATGGCTATCCTGTTTATACAAGAATAGTTGAAGAAAGTGAATTAGCACAGTTTATTACTGACATTACTCTTAATGGTTCAAACAATAATAAAAATAATTACAAAGCTTTAGTATCGCAAGATAAAGCAAATACTATTGAAGTTGGAAATAAAGTTTATGTGCCAAAAAATGAAGACGCACTCAGAACTGGCTTTTCTTGGAATGACACTTCAAAATACACCATAGGCAAAGTTGTTTCTGTTGCTCGTGTGGCTGATTGGCAAACAGGCTTTTATCAAGTGAATATTGAACTTGAAGAAGAGCTTCCAAAGCAATCATTTTATTCAGCAAAAGTAGTAAGTAGCACAAAGCAAAATATTGTTGTTGTGCCTATTGCAAATTTAGAGAGTGCTGACGGAAAATATTATGCATGGACTGCAGATGAAAATTTACAAGCAGTGCAAACGCTTATAAATACTGGAATTTGCGATGGCTATAACTGCGAAGTTATAAGCGGTGTGAAAGCTGGTGATGTTTTAATTACAAGCGACAAAAAATTACTCACACAAGGTATGTTGTTAAATAATAGAGGTGAAATCAAATGATTGAAGTATTTGTAAAACGACCTGCCACAACAATGATGTTTGTTCTCTTCATGGTTTTGATGGGAGCAACAGCAATGTTTTCTTTAAATATTGAGAAAGATCCTCAAGTTGATTTTCCTATGGTTTCTATTGAAATCGCTTACCCTGGCGCTTCCCCAGAAGAAGTAGAAACAGAAGTTATTAAAATTGTTGAAGAAGCAGTTTCAGAAGTTT
>CAYJIN010000009.1:42645-44931 GCA_964370245.1 uncultured Desulfovibrionaceae bacterium | reverse complement strand
TATACTTCTGCTATTGATGAAAAACTCAATGAAGCTGGTTATATTTTACCAGGGCTTGGCGATGCTGGCGATCGCTTATTTGGAACAGAAAAATAGTTTAGAAATTCTATTTTCACACACTAAAAAAGGGAAATTCTCAACTATGAAAATTTCCCTTCTACTTATATTTTACTTTCTAAAAGAATTTCTATGCGTCTTGCTTTGTTTCAGCAATTTGAATTTCTCTAAGGTTTACACATTGTGGAAGTTCGTAAGCAAATTTAATTGTTTTTGCAACGTCTTCAGCTGTGATATGTCCTAAACCTAATGAGCTCACCCATTGGCCATAACCAGTTTTAATATCATCGCTTGTTGTATGGCTTAATAGTTCTGTTGGAACTGCGCCTGGGCACACGCGCATAACACGCACATTGTAAGGAGCTAATTCGCCTCTTGCAACTTCTGAAAGACCAACAACACCATATTTTGTTGCGCAATATGCCCCATGGTTAGGGAATGCTTTTACGCCAGCAATTGAAGAAAGGTTTACAATAGTTCCGCATTGGCTTTCTTTCATGTCATTCATAACAATTTGCATGCCATACATAACACCCATCAAGTTAACATCTAACATTCTTTTCCATTCTTCAACGTCTTGAGTTGCCATATCGCCAAGAAGCATGATGCCCGCATTGTTGATCATCAAATCTGTTTTACCATACACTGCTTCTGCTTTACGCACTGCATTTTCAAATTGTTCTTTATTTGTAACGTCAACAGCTTCACACATTGCATTTTCTAATTTCATTTCTTCTAATAATTCTACGCGTCTTGCTAATAAAAGTAATGGGTAACCAGCTTTGTTGAATTCTAATGCTAATGCTTTACCAAAACCAGAACTTGCACCTGTGATGACTATTAATTTTTTTGACATTATAAAGTCTCCTTGACTATTTCTTTAAATTTTATTATTACAGTAAAAAATACCGTAATAGAATTTATTACAATCTTAGAAGATAGTCAATACAGTTACATACTTTTCTCTTATAGAAAAAAAGGTAACTATTGGAGCATAACAGTCATGAATAACATCACAAATCCTGATAAAATATACGTAAATTCAGAAATTGAAGTAACACTAAAAATGATAGGTGGAAAAGCAAAACCCTTAATACTTTATATTTTGAATGAAGATGGCGCCATGCGTTTTAAAAGTCTTATGAGCGCAATAACGCAAATTTCACAAAAAACGCTTACTAATCAGTTACGTGAGCTTGAAGCAGATGGTCTTATTTTGCGTGAAAGCTTCAATGAAATTCCTCCACGTGTTGAATACTCAACAACTGAAAAAGGTAAATCCCTTATGCCTATTCTTGAGCTTATGTGCGAATGGGGCGAAAAAAATAAAGATGATAGATTTGAACTTATAAATCCGCAATGTATATAAGAAAGTCTTATAAATTATAATGTTACTACATTAAAAAAATAAAGCCCACACAGTTTTATTTGCATGGGCTATACTTTATTTATTTTCGTCGTCTTTGAGAATAAACTCAGCTTTCTTCATATGATACACCATTGAAGCATGGGCTTTGGCATCATCCCCTTTTTCCATGCTTTCTAAAACATCTAAATGTTCTTTCAAGGCTTTACTCATACGCCCTTCTTCTTGCAAGCTTTGAAGAGCAAAATTTTGCATTCTATACATATAATTATTAAAAAGACGTGATAATTCAGCATTTTGAATATATTCAACTAAAATTTCATGAAATTTAATATCATTTTCAAAATAGATATCAAGCTTATCAGGAATAGCAAGGGCTTGTGCTTCTAAAGTTTTTCTTAGCTTTACAAAGGTTTCTTTTGCGCGTTCAGTGTTGAAATCTTTTGCTAATTGCATAGCGCAAAAGCCTTCAATAGCGCTTCTCACTTGGCAAGTTTCAGTAAAATCTTGCTGATTCATTTTATGCAAGCAAAAACCTTTGTTAGGAATAATATCAATATATTTTTCTTGTGTAAGATATTGAATTGCATCACGCATTGGAGTTCTAGATATTCCAATACTTTTAGCAATTTGCGTTTCAGAATAGATAGTATCTTCCACTAATTCTCTATTAAGAATCATATTTTTAAGATGCTCGTAAGCTTTTACTTGTAATGAGGTTGGTTTCTGCATAAATTTTCCGCTAATATATTGATTTCAGCTGTTTTTTCTACTAAATAAGACATTTCTTTGTATAATATTTCACAAAAAAAAGATAAGATATTTTCGCAAAAAAGTATAGTTAAATTTAGCTAAAAAAATTT
>CAYJIN010000009.1:0-42545 GCA_964370245.1 uncultured Desulfovibrionaceae bacterium | reverse complement strand
CAACAACAATAATAGAACCAGTAGCCCAAGCAATTGTTGAAGTTACTGACCAAACTTTTAATTGATCTTTTGCTTCTGAAATACCTAATGTTCTGTTTACAACCCAGAAGTAACTATCGTTGAAGTAACCAAAGAAGGTTGAACCAACACAACAAGCTAAAGCACCAAGCACTGGGTTTGCGCCAGCCGCTAAGATAATTGGAGCTGTAATACTTGCAGCTGTAAGCATTGCAACTGTTCCTGAACCTTGAATAAAGCGCATTGCAGTTGAAACAACAAGTGGTAAAAGAATGATAGGAATTGCAGTTTGTGAAAGTTCAGCCGCCATAAATGTGCCTAAGCCTGAATCTTTGATGATTTGGCCAAGTGCGCCACCACCACCAGTAACAAGCATAACAATACCAGCAGCAGCCATACCTTTTTCCATTTCAGCAAGAACGTGAGCTCTATCAAATTTGCTTGCTAAAGTTCCGATAGCAAGAACTAAACCAATACCCACTGCAACAATTGGTTGACCTAAGAAGATAACCATTTCCATTAGGCCTGTTGTATAACCAAAAGCAGTTGCAATTGTGTTTATAAGAATAAGAACAATAGGAACAATCAATGGTAAAAATGAAACTAAAGTGCCAGGCATTTCTGCTTCGTCCATTGCAAGAGCTTTTGAATAATCAGGTGCAGTGTATGGTCTAACTTCTGTTTCACCATCTTCATTTACAACGTGGAAATATTTTTTTGCAAGATAGCAACGTGCATAAATAATACAAGCAGCTGTCATAGGAATTGCAAGAAGGATTGAAAACATAAGGAATTGACCAACATCAACACCAAAAATACCAACAACGCCTAATGGGCCAGGTGTAGGAGGAACAACTGAGTGCGTAATAACAAGACCAGCTGCAAGTGAAACACCTAAAGCAATAACTGATTTTTTAGTAACTTTTGAAATTGCTTTTGCAATTGGAGCAAGAACGATAAAACCAGAATCACAGAAAATTGGAATTGAAACTAAAAAGCCTGTAATCGCTAAAGCTTCTTCTTCACGCTTTTTACCAAACATTTTGAGGAAGGTATACGCCATTCTTTTTGCTGCGCCAGAAATTTCGAAAATTTGCCCCATCATAACACCAAAACCAATGATGATACCAATATTTCCTAATGTTCCACCAAAACCTGTTGTGATAGAATTCAAAATACCAAATTTTGCACCATTTTCTAAAGTTACTGTTGCAAGCGGCATACCGCCAACAATACCTACAAAAATTGTTGCTAAAATCAAAGCAAGAAATGCTTGCACTTTAGTTTTCAAAACTAAGAAAATGAGTAGGAGAATACCTACTATCAAGCCTAAAAGCATTGTCATGCCGTCTAATCCGTAAACCATAAATTACCCCTTATTCTTAATACATAAAGTATTATAAGATTGTTGTATAATAGAGTTTTTGTTTTATTTTCTACATTCACCAAAAACTCTACTATCCCCCTGCCAATTGCTTATACATATTTTATTTTATAGCTATAGCTTTTTTTGATTTACCTTCAAATTCCCATGCAATTTTGCAACTTTCTTCTAATTCTTCCAAAATATAGAAAGCTTCAAGCACAGTTTTTCCGCCAACAATTGGCCCGTGGTTTGCCAATAAAAAGCCATCGCTATTATTTATAACTTTTTTGAATGCTTGAAATAAATCTTCACTGCCTGGTTTGCCATAATCAACCATGCCAACTGTGCCTAACTTCATCTTCAAATATGGTGTATATTCAGGCACACAATCGATAAGATTTGTATGCTCTAAGCATGACCATAGCGTTGAATAAAAACTATGCGTATGCAAAACAGCTTTGATAGAACTATCTTTTTCATACATCATAAGATGCAATGGAAGCTCTTTGCTTGGCTTTAGCCCTGAAACCCATTCGCCTTTTAAGTTGAGAACAGAAAAATCGTCTTCTTCAAGAGTTCCAAAACAAGTTCCACTTCCTGTGATATAGATGTGTTCATCAGTTTTAAAGCTCATGTTTGCTGAAGATCCGCTTGCTTTTCCCCTTTCAAATAAACTATGGGCAACCCAAACAGCATTTTTTATTTCATTATTCATTATATTCTCTTATAATTATTACGAATTATTTATGTTATCCGCGTGTAATATTGAGCGCTCTTGTAAAGAAATCTTCTTGCCCAAAATTGCCTGATTTTAGCACGATACGCACATTTTCATTTGATAATGGCATCATCACAGGCACGCCAGGCGCAACGCTTTCACCAATTTCAAAGCTTGTAAAGCCAAGCTTTTGAGCAACAGCGCTAGAAGTATCACCACCAGCAACAACTATTCTTGTAAAGCCAGCATCAACAGCTCTTTTTGCAAGTTCAGCTGATGTGTTTTCATAAGTTGAAGCAACTAAATCTTTCATATCTTCTGGAATATCTGAAATATTTTCAAATGGTCCCATACTATAAATAAGAATTTCATCTTCTTTATGTTCTTGAATAAAATCCCAAAGCGTATCAACAGTAACTTTGCCAGAAGCTAAATCTTCATATTGAAGCCCTTTTGTTGGATGGCCTTTTGCATTATAATCAAGGATTTGAGCCATAGTTGCTTTTGAGCAAGAACCTGAAAGAATTAAGCCACTGCCTTTTGTTTTTGCATCAAAACTGCAAACTTCATCTTTGCCTGTTGATTCAGTAATTTCTTGCTTATAACGTGCTGAAAGATGAGCCAAAATTCCAGAACCGCCACTCAACACTTTACAATGCCCAAACATTTCAGCAATTTTTGCGCCATTTTCATCATTCACATAATCAGGAATAATATAGAAATGATCTTTATCTTTGCCAAATTCTTCAACAATAGCCATCACTTCTTCATTACTTTTTTCAAGAATTTCATGATTTAATTCTAAGCTAGGATATTTACCTTGCGGGTTCATTAAATCAGAAATTCTTGAAGTCCACATTGGGGTGAGTGGATGATTTGCCATGTGAGTTTCGCTAAGCGGAACATCATTCACATAAAGAATACCGTCTTTCACCTTTCTGCCATTTACTGGAAGAGCTGGTGAAATAACAACGTTTTTTTGATTATATTTTTCAATCATTGCATCAAGAACTGGCCCAATATTGCCTTCTTTTGTTGAATCAAAGGTTGAGCAATATTTGAAATAAAGGTGTTCTGCGCCTTGTTCTGTAAGCCATTCACATGCAGCAAGGCTATCTTTCACAGCTTCACCTGTTTCTTGTGTGCGGCTTTTTAGCGCAATAACAACTGCATTACATTCAGGAATATCACCACTTGGAATGCCGTTGAATAATATAGTTTTTAAACCATGCCCGATGAGGAAAGATGCAGCATCGCTTGCGCCTGTATAGTCATCAGCAACACAGCCAATCATTAATCTATTTTTCATTTTCTATCCTAATGTTTTGATAAATTATTATGCTTTAACTTCTTCAACGATTTTTGTAAGAAGTGAAAGTGAACGAAGTGCACCTTCTTTTACATCGCCATCAAAAGCTTCTGTGCAAATTGCATTATCATAGCCAAAATCAACAAGCATTTTTATGCAATTTTTATAGAAATCGTAAAGATCATCAGATGGATATCTTCTTTCTTCGCCTACACGTTCTGCAATGTGTGTATGATGAACATAAGGAAGAGCATATTCAAGTTCGCTCAATGCTTCTTGTTCCATATGCATGTGATAAATATCAAACACTAATTTCAAGTTTGGTTTAGCTAATTTTTGAACTAAATCAGCACCTTCACGAATCATCAAACCAAATTGACTTTCTGTGTGATTGAGCGATTCATACATCACAATAATATTATATTGCGCTGCAGCATCAGCAAACATAGCCATAAAACTTTCAACTTGCGCCCAAGCTTCTTCTAAAGAATCGCCTTCTTTGAAATTTCTTGATTTTGGTGAACCAATGCCAATAGCTGAAATGTTGAGTTCACTTCCTCTTTTACAAAGAAGTTCTGCGTATGCTTTTGCTTTTTCTAAATCAAAACCTTCACCGCAAAGAACAATTTCAGGTGGTAAAGCAGCGTTGAAGCCACAGCATTTAACTTTGCCGCTTTCAACAACTTTTTTTACATTTGCAAATTCTTCTTCTGTCATTTTTGAAATTGCATTTCCTGCTAATTCAATATAATCAAAACCTGCCTCTTCAAGCATGCTATAATTATCAATCGTTGTGCAAACACCGTATTTCATTTGTTTTCTCCAGTCTTCAATACTTATTGAGGTTTTTTAACTTCAATGTTAGCTAATTTTTCAAAGTATTGAACGATGCCGCCATGATCATCTTCAAAATGACCTGTAACTTTCAAATGTTGCATAATTTCAAATAATTGACTTGTAAATTGCATTGGAACATCTAACTCTTGCGCTGAAGCCATAACATTTTTGATGTCTTTGTGGTTGATTGAAATTTTGCCACCAGGCACGAAGTTTCTATCAAGAATAAGTGGAATTTTTGCATCTAAAACAGCACTGCCAGCAAGGCCGCCACGAATAGCTTGATATACTTTTTCAGGATCAGCGCCAGCTTTTGTTGCTAAAACAAATGCTTCAGAAACAACAGCAATAGTCATATTTACAATAACTTGGTTTGTAAGTTTTGTTACAGAACCACTGCCGCTTTTACCTGTTAAAATCGCTGATGAGCCAACAATTTCAAAATAAGGTTTGAGGTGATTAAAATCAGCTTCATCACCGCCAACCATAAGTGCAAGTGTGCCATCAATAGCTTTTGGTTCGCCACCGCTTACAGGTGAATCAACAAAGCCAACGCCGATTTTTTGTAGGTTATCATAGCAAACTTTTGTTTCGCCAGGAGTTACTGAGCTAAAATCACAAACAACTGTGCCTTTTTGTAAATATTGCGCTAAGCCATTTTCGCCAAAAAGAACGCCTTGCACTATTGAACCATTTGGTAAGTTAGTAAAAACAGTGTCGCAATTTGCGCCAATTGCTTCATAAGAACCTTCTTTTGCGCCTAAAGCAACAAGTTCAGCAACTGCATCTTTATTCAAATCGCTCACATAAAGTTCAACACCTGCTTGAACCATTAATTTCGCCATTGGCTTGCCCATAATTCCAAGACCGATAAAACCTGCTTTCATGATAACCACCTATATTATTAAATTTTAGTAGATTTTTACTCTATGAGTATACTGGTATACCAGTATACATTACACAGAATTATTGTCAACGCCTTGAAAGCAATTATTTATTGTGTGGTTAATCAATCAATCATTCTTTTCAAAATGAATTTTTTAATAAAATCCTTTTATACCAAAGAAATATGAGTATTAAATTCTTGTTTTTTTCACTGAAAAAAAATAAATTTTTTTTTGAAAATTTCCTAAAAAACTTCAAAAATTACAAAGACTTTGTGAAAAAATAAACATGTTGTTCACATAAAAAAAGCCCTTTCAAAGAATGAAAAGGCTTTAATTATTTATTCAATTTTAGATAGTTAGCTTTTTACTAATTATCGTATAGCTTTGTTTGACACAGTATTTTGTGAAAAACATACAAAGCAGTAAAAAGCGATTTATTAAACATAAACTATTAATCTTGAAGATTTTGATAATAAGGCGCGTAAAGTGCTGCTAAACGAATAGCTTCCACCATGCTTACAGCGCTTACAATTCCTTTACCCGCAATATCAAAAGCAGTGCCATGATCAACTGATGTGCGCAAAATCGGCATCCCTAAAGTGAGCGAAATTGTGCGGTGAAAATCAACCATTTTAGTTGCAATGTGCCCTTGATCGTGAAATAGAGAAAGCACAGCATCCCAACGTCCGCCCAAAGCAAAATGGAAAACAGAATCAGCAGGATATGGTCCACTTGTGTTCAAACCTAAATCATTTGCTTTCTCAATTGCAGGCACAAGCTGTGTATCTTCTTCATTGCCAAATAAGCCGTGTTCGCCACAGTGTGGGTTCAAGCCAGCAACTGCAATGCTTGGATTTGCAATACCTAATTGTTTCAAAGCTTTATTGCAGCGCTGTAAATAATCGAGCACACGCTCTTCACGAACTGCTTCACAAGCCTGTGCAAGTGAAAGGTGACGAGTGAGGAAAAACACACGTAAATCATGCACTTGGAACATAGTAAGCGGATCATGGCTATTTGTTAAATCAGCCAAAACTTCTGTATGTCCAATATAATTCACGCCACCAGCTTTGAAAGATTCTTTGTTAATTGGCGTTGTTGCAAGTGCTTGCGCTTTTCCTTCCATACAAAGATCAACAGATTTTTTGATGTAAGTAAAAGCCGCTTTACCGCATTCGCCTTGAACTTCACCCATGCGTAAAGCGCTCATATCAACAGTTTCAGGCAAATCTAGCACATTGATTGAATTTTCAGAAAGATCAGATAAATCTTCTTTCACTGCAATAATAGGTGTTGAAACATTCATCACTTTTGCGGCACTTGCCAAAGCTTCTTTATGCCCAACAATAACAACAGTGCAACTTTCTTGAAAAGTTTTATTTGTAATAAATTCAGCAGCTGCTGCAACACTAATTTCAGGGCCAACACCAGCAGGATCACCCATTGGCACAACTATAACAGGTTTCATATTTTCTCCTAAATCAAATTATTCTATGTATTAAGCGCTTTGTGAAGATATTTTTGTGAGTAAGAATTCAGCACAGCGCACAATTGCCATAACATCGCCCACAAATCCGCCTTTTGTAACCATTGGCATATTTGGGAATTGGCCACCAATAAAACGGCCATACATCGCACGAGATAAAACTTCACTACGCACAGAAAAACCTTGTGCCCCTAAGCGGTCAGAAACCGCCATTGTTACTTCACCACCTGATGAAAACACACCACCAAGGCGCAAAATATCATTATTCAAAGCTTGGAAGGTTACTTCTGCTAAAGAATTTGTCAAGCGCAGTGAAACTTCTTCAACGCTGATATTATGCTCTTTTGCAACAACTTTAAAGTCTAAAATTTCATCTTCATGCCTTGCAGTGCAAAGCCCCAAAACTTGCGCATCTTCAGGTGCTGTCATCAAAGCTTTTTGAAGGCGAGCAAGCTCATTCTCTCTTTCAACATGCCCTACTGGATAGATAAGAGCTTGCGCATTTACACAAATTAAATGCGTGCGCATATTTACCACCAAAGCATCAAGCTGATGGCGCACAATATCCATAACACTTCCCACAACTGCAAAAACCCTGTTTTCTAAAAGTGTTACTTCTGTGCCACTTAGAACGACCGCCATTTCAGCGCACAATGGCCCAGAGTCAGCACACAAAACTGGAACTTCTAGCTCAGTTGCTGCTTTTGCTATATTTTGAATATTTTCGTCTGTCAAAGCATCACAAGCAACTACGCGCACACTTTGCTTTGAAAAATTTTGCAAGCATTTTGTTATAGCTTCTGTTCCTTGTAAAACAACATCAAGAGGAAGAAGTTCAATAGATAAAGAACTTTGCTTTTGAAAAATTTTGATAACTTGTGAGGTGGTCATCGGATAGATAGGATCTTTTGCAGCATCCGTGCGTTCAAGAGGAAGACCATCAACAATCAAGTGGCCCCCTGCTGCAATACGCCCCGAAGCTGGGAAAGATGGGCATAAAAGCACTAAAGTATTTTCAGGCATAACTTCTAAAGCCGCTTCAATTTCAATGCCAAGATGGCCACGCAAGGTACTATCAATACGTTTCGCTAAAACTTGGGGTTTGAGGGCAAAAGCTTTTGCTATTGCATCTTTCGTTACTTCATAAGCTTTTTCAGCTGATAGTTGTCTACTGCCTGTATTGATGCTAAGAGCCTCAATTTCTTCAAAATCAGCCTCTTTCCATTTAGTGCTAAGGGTGCACGTTGCCGCTGAAAAACCGTGTGATGCCAGTAAAGCTGCGTTTACGTTTGCACCAGTTAAATCATCAGCAATAGTGATAACCTTATTTGCATTTTTCTTTTTCATAAAATTCTCAATTCTTCTATAAAATTCTATTAATAAATGCGTGAATAGCAATTTAAAAAAATAAAAGCAAGGAATTTTTATTTTAATAAGTTAGCATTCGCTTATAAAAATGAATAAAATTATAATAAATCGCGTTATATAATCCACTATAAAAGATTTTTCTTGTATTTTTTTATTATTTTTCATACAGTTATTTATAGTAATTGGAAAACCATTGAAAAATCAGAGGTGAGTAAGATGATATATACTCTTGAGAATGAAGTATTAAAAGTCGAAATTTCCACCCATGGCGCTGAATTACAATCAATTATTCATAAAGATAAACAAATCAATTATTTATGGGATGCAAAACCAGAAGTTTGGGGAAGGTATTCGCCTGTGCTTTTTCCTAATTGTGGAAGAGTTGTTGAGAATAAATTTATTATAAATGGAAAAGAATATCCTGCAATGTCGCATGGTTTTAACCGAGATATGGAACACATGCTTTGTGGTGAATCAAATAATACTATTCTTTTCTGCCTAAAAAATAATGATGAAACAAAAAAATATTACCCTTATGATTTCATCTTTTTTACAAAATATGTTTTAGAAAACAATCGCTTAGTATGCACTCAAGAAGTGTGCAATGAAAGTGAAGAAGACATCTATTTCAATGTTGGCTTTCACACAGGAATTATTTGCCCTTTTCTTCCAAATACACAAAACACTGATTATTATCTAGAATTTGAAAAACTTGAACAATGCAAAGAACTTATCACGCAAGAACCTGGCTTTATTATAGAGGGCGCTGAAAAGGATTATTCGCCGAGTGAAAAAACTATCCCCCTTGCAGAAAACATTTTTTCAGGCACACTTATTTTAGAAGATGTAACATCTCAATATATTGATATTAAATGTAAAAATGAAAATTCTTTTGTGCGCATTGGCGGAACAGATAGCCCCAATACGCTTATTTGGACTGCACCAGAAAACGGCCTTGATTTAATTTGCATCGAGCCTTGGTATGGAAAACCAGATTATGTTGGCACTGACCATATATTTGAAACAAAAGAAGGAATTATCAAACTCGCAAAAAAATCTTCTTTTGCTTGTTCACAATACATTGAAATACATGCCTAAATCGCTATAATTTTGTCTTAGAGAATGCCAAGAATTTGCAAAACACTTATCCAAGCAAATATAGAAAAAATTGATAATATTGATGTAAAAACAACTAATTGCCCCGCAAGTTCATCATTTGCGCCCATATTTTGCGCCATTGTATAAGATGCCACCGCAGTTGGGCTTACTAAAACAGCCATCAAGGCAACAATCTCAACAGGCCTTAATCCAAAATATACACCTAAAGGAAGCACAAAAAGTGGCATGCAAATAAGCTTTGCAACTATGCCAATATACAAACTTTTTCTAAATTTACTTATTTCTTTTATCTTGAAAGTTGCACCAAGAGCAATCAAAGATAGTGGCGTTACAATTGCGCCTATGCTTGATAAAGTATTTTCAACTAATATTGGCAAATCAATAGCAAAGCCTGTAAAAACAAAACCTAAAAGCGAGGCTATAATAAGTGGATTTTTTGCAACACCTATCAACACATTTGAAATACTTACTTTTTTTTCAGAATATATTTGTAAAATAAAAACTGAAAGCACATTATAAAGAGGAATAACAAAGGCAACTAAAATAGAAATAGTCTGCAAACCTTCCGCACCATAAAGCGTGCTTGCAACTGGCAAACCAAACAATACTATATTACTGCGAAAACCTGCTTGAATAAGTACGCCTGAATCTTTTTTCTCAGAAATTATTCGTGGAATAACAAATGCAAGCAAGGCAAAAAATATAAAGACTGATACAAGAGAAAATAAAATTAAAAAGATTGAGCGTGATAAATCAAAATTCGCTTTATAAATATTGATAAAAATAAGAATTGGCAAGAAAACCTTGAAACAAAGTGCATTTATCTGTTTATAGAATTTTTCTTCATACATTTTTAATAATGCTAAAAAATAACCCAAGCTCAAAAGGCACATAAGAGGAAAAACTGCTGAAAATGATATATAAATATTTTGCATATAAAGCCTTTCTGACGTCAAAGATTATGAAAAAAGAAGCATATAAAATTGTATAAAGAATAGCAAGTTTTCATTTGCTCTTTATTTAAATGTACTACAATTATTGAAAGAATAAAGCCATATTTGACTTCAAAACATTCTTAGCTTATCAATAGTTCTAACAAAAAGGAAGAAATATGAAAACATTACTCTCAAAAGAATTTAATGAAAAAGAAGAATATATTGCAAATATTATCAGTCTATTAGATGAAGGAAACACGGTCCCTTTCATTGCCCGATATAGAAAAGAACAGCACGGCACAATGGATGATCAGAAAATAAGAGAAATAGCTGAACGCTTAACTTATTTGCGAAATCTTGAAAAGCGTAAAGAAGAAGTTATCAATTCAATTCAAGAAAAAGATAAGCTGACAGAAGAATTACACAAACAAATTCTTGAAGCGCAAACTCTTGCAAAAGTTGAAGATTTATATCGCCCATACAAAGATAAAAGAAAAACAAGAGCTACAATTGCAAAAGCAAAAGGGCTTGAACCTTTAGCCGAACTAATTTTAGCACAAGAACACTCTAAAAATGAAATATTTACTAAAGCTGAAACATTTTTAAATGATGAAGTGGCAAGCATTGATGAAGCAGTTTCTGGTGCATCAGATATTATTGCAGAAATAGTTTCTGATGATGCAATGGTGCGCGAACGCTTAAAAAATTATTATTCAAAATATGGCATTATCGAAACAAAAAAAGCAAAAGATGAAGCATCCGTCTATGAAATGTATTACAGCTTTTCAGAACCAGTTGCAAAAATTCAAAATCATAGAATTTTAGCTATAAATCGTGGCGAAAAAGAAGGCTTTCTCAAGGTAAAACTTACGACAACAGAGGAAAATCCATCTGAAAGTTCTTTAAGAATTATTGAAAATGTTTATATCAAAAATAAAGCAGAAAAAACTTTGATGGCAAACGCTATTGAAGATAGTTTTCATCGTCTTCTTATGCCCTCGCTTGAAAGAGAAATTCGTTCTGATTTAACGCATCGTGCCTCTGAGCAAGCAATTTCAGTTTTTGGCGTAAACCTTGAAGGTCTTCTTATGCAAGCGCCAATCAAGGATAAAGTTTGCCTTGCTATTGATCCTGGCTATAGAACAGGCTGTAAGATTGCTGTGTGCGATAAGACAGGCAAAGTTCTTGAAACAGGTGTTGTATATATAACTCTTCCAAACACGGATAAAACGAAAGATACAAAAACTCTTCTTAATATGATAAGTAAGCATGATGTTTCAGTTATTGCTGTTGGAAATGGAACTGCCTCAAAAGAAGCTGAAATTTTCACTGTTGATTTAATCAAGCAAGCAAATAAAAATCAGCTCGGCTATTTAATGGTGAATGAGGCTGGTGCGTCAGTTTATTCTGCTTCAAAACTTGCCGCAGAAGAATTTCCTGATTTTGATGTTGCGCTTCGTTCTGCGGTTTCTATTGCTCGCCGCTTGCAAGACCCACTTGCAGAGCTTGTTAAAATCGACCCTAAAAGCATTGGTGTTGGCCAATATCAGCACGATATGCCACAAGCAAGGCTTACAGAAGTTTTATCGCATAGAGTGGAAGATTGCGTAAATAAAGTTGGTGTTGATTTGAACACTGCCTCTGCCTCTCTTCTCTCCTATGTTGCTGGTTTATCAATGACTATTGCAAAAAATATTGTTGCCTATAGAGATGAAAATGGAAAGTTTGATAACCTCAAACAAATTCTAAAAGTTGCAAAACTAGGGCCAAAAGCTTTTACGCAATGCGCTGGATTTTTACGCATAACCGATGGCAAAAATATGCTTGATAAAACTGGCGTTCACCCTGAAAATTATGCAATTGCTCAAAAAATAATGGAAAAATTTGGCTATAAAAATCTTGAAAATATTGCTCAGCTTCAAAAAGATTGTGAACAATACGGCATTGATAAACTTTGTGCTGAATTTGAAATAGGCAAACCAACTTTAATTGATATGATTAGCGAAATATCTAAACCATTACGCGATATTAGAGATGGCTTTAAACAAGCAGAGCTTCGCATGGATGTTTTAGATATGAAAGATTTACAACCAGGAATGGAATTGAGCGGAACTGTGCGAAATGTAATTGATTTCGGCGCTTTTGTTGATATTGGCGTTCACCAAGACGGATTAGTGCATATATCACAAATCTGTGATAGGTTCATCAAGCACCCTTCTGAAGTTTTAAAAGTTGGTGATATTGTAAAAGTTTGGGTAATTTCTGTGGAAGTTGATAAAAAACGCATTTCACTTACTATGAAGAAAAATGGATAAAAACATAAAAAAAGAATAATTTTTACTTGCTCTTACGCAGTAATAAACAAAGCATATTGAGGCTAGGGATTTTTCTCTAGCTTCATTTTTATATGTGGAATATCATCTTCTAAAAACATTTCGCCAAATGCAACAAAGCCAAGTTTTTCATAAAAAATTTGCGCATAGCATTGGGCTTCAATGAGAATTGACTTACAACTATCCTGCTCAAAACATTTATCAATTCCAATTTTTACAATTTCTGCGCCATAACCTTTATTTCTTTGTGTTGTTAAAATTCTGCCAAGTCGCCAAGTTTCTTTTCGTTTTTCATCTTTATATATGCGCAAATAAGCAAGAAGTTCAGCGTCTTTGTGAAGATAGATATGCAAAGATTTTTTATCAATAGTATCAATATCTTGATAGACACAATTCTGCTCAACAATAAAAATTTCATTGCGTGCTTTTAGAATATCATACACTTCATAAGGTGTAAGAGCTCCAAATTCTTTTATAACAATTTCAAATAATACATTTTCTTTATTCATATATATCCAAAAAATTTAATTTATTTCGTGTGAAAAAGAGATAACACAGAAGTTTCAATTTACCAAGCAGTGAAAAATATACTCTCTTGCTTCAGAAAAAAGGCTTGCATGTAAACTTATAAAGTTATACAGTATTTTCAAATATATTAATATGGTTTTATTTGATAAGGAGAATAGTAATGAGTACAGAAACTTGCGCTCAAATTGATGCATGGCTTGCTGATTGGTCAGCAGATCCTCTTAATGCTAAAGAAGCTTTTAGCACCTATTATGCTTGGCTAAAAGAACAAAATATGGAATTAGAATTTAATGCTCGCCCTGGCATTAGCTATTCTTTACGTGCAAAACGTAGCGAACAAACAGAAAGAACTCTTTTCGTGCTTGTTGACGTTGTTGACGATGATCCAGATGAACGCTGGTTATCAGTTTGCTTCTATAATGATATGGTGCAAGACCCTGATGAAATTGGCGATTTTGTTCCTGCAGGCCTTATGGGACAAGATGCGCTTTGCCTAAATCTTGATGAAGATGACGACAATATGCGTGCATACATTCAAACTCGTATTACTGAAGCAGCTGAAAGCGCAAAAAAATATTAATCGACTCTCTCATAAAAAAAGAGTAAAAATATTAGAAAAGACCTCTCTATTATTGCAGAGGTCTTTTTTATTTTAATTATTTATTACTGCTAGTTGAGAATATAAATACTCAAATTAAGATAGCCTGCAAAAATAAGCCAGAAAAAATAGGGAATAAAAAGACAATAAGCGATTTTAGAAATATCCCAAAAATATTTCAAAGAAAGTATCACAACAAATATAAGTAGTAATAGCCAGAAAAAAGCAAATAAACGCCATTCAAGCACAAAAAAGAAATACGTCCAAAAAAAGTTAATTCCAAGTTGTAAAAAATAAAGAATAAAAGCTTTTATTTTCAGTTTTTTTATAGCCTTTGAAAAATAAATATAATAAGAGGCTAAACCCATCATCAAATAAAGAATAGTCCATGCAATTCCAAACACATAAGAAGGTGGCGCAAAAAGAGGCAAGCTTAATCTTCCATAAATTTCAACTGTATTTGAAGCAATTTGGCTTGCACTAAAACCCACGGCAACAGGAATAATAAGCGCAACTATTAAAGCAAAAATTTTATTTGTCATACTTGTAATCCTTTTACTTTTTTATGATTGTTATGCAAAATGGGAATGAAGTATATTATTTTAGCTTTTAGATATATGAGCTCTAATGTATATTAAAATGAACTAAAGCGCAAAGCAAAGATTGACAAAGAAAATAATTCTTTGTACTCTACAGAAAATACTGATTTAAGGTGAGTAAAATGTCTGAAATAACTATGAAATACGGCAATTCAAAAGTTAATTTTTCTATTGAGGGCGCAAAATCCGTCACAACATTAGAACCAATTGACGCACTTGCAATCAACGACTTAAAATCAACCTTCCGCACAGAAGTTGAAACAAACACTGTTGATTCGCCTCCTCTTTCTACTCTTATTTCAGAGGACGATTTAGTAACCATCGTTCTTAGCGATATTACCCGCCTTTGGTCTCGCCAAGATTTAGTTTGTAAAGAACTTGTTGAATTTCTCAATGAAAAATGTAATGTACCATTTGAGAACATGGTAATTCTTCTTTCATTAGGCACACATAGACAACAAACTGACGAAGAAAATCGCAAAAACGTAAGCGATTATGTTTTTGATAGAGTAAAAATTGTTGGTCACGACTATCGTGGTGAACTTGTTTATATCGGCACAACAAGTTTTGGCACACCTGTTTACATGAATCCGCTTGCTGTTGGCCGTAAAATTATTATGATTGGCGCAACAACACATCATGCTCTTGCTGGCTATGGTGGCGGAAGAAAAAGCATTATCCCAGGAATTGCAGGCGATGAAACCATTGTTGCAAACCATTTACTTTCAATGCACCCAGATGAAGAACGCTCAAGCGATTTAATCGGCATGGGGCTTGTGGATACTAATCCTGTGAATGTTGATATGGATGAAGGCGTTGCGCTTGTTAATCCAACATTTGGCATCAATATCATTATGAATAAAGATGGCAAGCAATCACACCTTATTTGCGGAAATTGGCGCACTGCTTGGGAAAAAAGTTGTCAAATCACTAATCAAATCAATGGCATTGAAATTGAAGAGAAAGCGGATATTGTTATTGCAAGTTGCGGTGGCTATCCTAAAGATATCAACCTTTATCAAGCAGCAAAAACTCTTTTCAATATGGCAGAAGCAGTAAAACTTGGCGGAACATTAATCATGCTTGCTGAATGTGTTGAGGGTGGCGGCCCACCAGATTTCTTTGATTGGGCTAAATTCCTAAAAACAAATACACTTGATAAAGAATTGCGTGCAAACTTTACTATTAGTGGATATATTTTCTATGCTGCGTGTGAGCGCATTGCAAAAGCAAGAACTTTAGCGCTTACAACCTTGCCCGCTGATGTTGTTTCTGACTTGAAAATTGAAGGCTTCCAATCAATGGACGAGCTTCTAAAAGCAGTTGACTTTAATGACAAAACTGTTATTCTCATGCCTAGTGGCGGAAGCACCACACCTATTTATTGCCCTAAAAAATAAGCATAAATAGACAAGAAATTTTTATTAATTTGGAATATTCATACAATGTATAGAAGTGAAAGTTTGAAGGTGCAAAATATTGATGCAGGAAATAGATTTCTGCAAGGTATTTTTGCGCAAAAATCTTCAAATAGTTTCACTTCTTTTACTTTTGCCAATAGCCAAACTTTATTAAGAGGCCGATGGCGACTTTGTAAATAATCCTATTGCTGTAGCGCATAGTTTCTATGCTTTCTTTTTCAATTTTTTATTTACAAGGATCTCACATGAAATTACTCAAATTAATGGCTCTTTCTCTTTTAATTCTTTCAGCAAACATTTTTTCACCTCTTGCAAATTCAGCGCAAGCAGAACCTGTAAGCGTTGGTATTATTCAATTTATTGAAAATGGTGCTTTTGCGGATATGCGTGAAGGCTTTATCAGCCACATGCGTAAAAATGGTTATGATGAAAGTAAAATGACTTTTGATTTTAAATCAGCGCAAGGCGATTCAACAAATCTCAACAGTATTGCGCAAGCAATGGTAAGCGAAGGGCATGATTTTATCGTGGCTATTGCAACACCATCAGCACAAGCTATTGTAAATATGGAAAGTGATATTCCTGTTTTCTTTATTGCGCTTTCAAACCCAGTTGGCGCACGTGTTATTTCTGATATGGCAAAACCTGATAAAAATGCAACAGGCACATCAAACGCAATTCCAATTGAAGAAATTATTGCTTTTGCTGATAAACTTACTCCTGGCATTGAAACTTATGGTTTGCTTTACACAACAAGTGAAATCAATGCAGTTACAACTATTGAAAAAATGAAGAAATATCTTGACTCAATTGGTAAAAACTACAAAGAAGCTATCATCACAAATTCAGCAGAAGTTCAGCAAGCAACACAAAGCCTTGTTGGTTCAGTTGATGCTTTCTATATTCCAAACGATTCTGTTATTCAATCAGCAATGCCATTAGTTGCTGAAGTGGCAAGAGAAGCAAAAATTCCTGCCTATTGCTCATCAAACGTAACTGTTGAAGAAGGCGGCTTAGCAGCAATTTCAATCAGCGATATTGCAATTGGCGAAATTACTGCAGATATGGCAATTCAATACTTGAACGGAAAGAAAATTGAAGAAATTCCTGCTCTTACTGTTCCAGCTAAAGACATTATGATAAATAAAACAACTGCTGATGCTATTGGGCTTGCAATCCCAACTGATATCGAAGGCTTGATTTTATTTGAAGATAAATAAATGATAATTTGAAAGAGGGGAAGGTTTTATCTTCCCCTTATTTTCTTTTAAATAGCACAATTACTTTTAGAAAAAATTCTTTTATTTGAGGTTATTATGACGCTTCTTCTTGGCTCTTTCCACTTGGGGCTTATTTATGCTTTATTAGCGATTGGAATTTTTATTTCATTTCGTATTCTTGATATTCCTGACCTTTCTGCAGAAGGAACTTTCACTTTTGGGCTTGCAACTTCTGCTGCCCTCACAGCAACTGGTCATCCATTTTTAGGAATTTTTATAGGTATGTGTGCTGGTTTTCTTGGCGGAAGCGTAACAGGCATTTTACAAACAAAGATAAAAATCCACCCTATTTTAGCTGGTATTCTTACCATGAGTGGGCTTTATTCAATAAATCTTGCAATTATGGGCTCGCGTTCAAACATTGCTTTAGTTGGGATTGATACTCTATTCCGCCTTGCATTTGATGCTTTCCCAGGAATTAGCAAAGATACTATTCGCCTTACAATTGTCTTATTATTCTGCCTCGTTGTCGTTATTGCCCTTGCTTTATTTTTCAAAACACATATAGGGCTTTGCATACGTGCAACTGGCGATAATGAAGCAATGGTGCGTGCTTCTTCTATTAATGTTGACGCTACAAAAATCCTCACTCTTGCGCTTAGCAATGGTTGTATTGCATTGTCAGGCGCATTACTTGCACAATATCAAGGCTTTGCTGATATCAGCTCTGGCATTGGTATTATTGCTGTTGGGCTTGCCTCAGTTATTATTGGCGAGCAAATTTTCGGCAGAGGCAGCGTCACCCGTGGGCTTATTACTGTTGCGCTTGGCTCGATAATTTATCGTCTTATCATTGCGCTAGCACTAAAAACAAGCTTATTCCCTGCTTATTCGCTTAAAATTGTATCCGCACTTATTGTTGCTATTGCACTTGCTATACCTGCAATCAAAGAGTATCAAAAATTTCAAAGATTAAAAAGAAGAGGATTGCAAGATGCTCAGAATTACTAAACTTAAAAAAATATTTTCAAAAAACACACCAACTGAACATGTCGCCCTCAATAATGTAAATTTACAATTAGAAAAAGAAGAATTTGTTTGCCTTATTGGTTCAAACGGCGCTGGAAAATCAACACTTTTCAACGCTATTTCAGGATTTTTCTGGGTTGATGAGGGCTCAATTGTTCTTGATAATAAAAATATCACTTACGACGCTGAACATAAACGTTCAAGCACAATAGGAAGACTTTTTCAAGATCCTATGATGGGCACAGCGCCAAATCTTAGCATTGAAGAAAATCTTGCGCTTGCTTATTCAAGAAGTAAACACAGCGGGCTTTGCTTTGCTATTAGAAAAAATGAGCGTGAAATATTTAAAGAAGCACTTTCAACTTTCAACATGGGGCTTGAAGACCGCATGCATACAAAGGTTGGACTTCTTTCAGGTGGGCAAAGGCAAGCGCTTACTCTTCTTATGGGCACGCTTGTTCCGCCAAAACTTCTTTTACTTGATGAACACACTGCCGCCCTTGACCCAGCCGCAGCTGAAAAAATTATGAATATTACAAAAGAAATTATTTCAAATCATAAACTTACAGCTATGATGATTACACATAATATTCAAGACGCTCTCAATTTTGGCACAAGAACTATTATGATGAATAAAGGGAAAATTATCTTAGATATCAAAGGCAAAGAAAGAGAAGAAATGACAGTCCAAAAACTGATGGATTTCTATTCAAATACACAAAATGAAGCGCTTTCGGACAGAATGTTACTCAGCTAATTTTCAAAAATATTGCATTCGTCACAGTTTTTCTTTATAAAAGTGATAATGATAGTAGCAAGGCAAAACCTCTGCGCATTTCGCTAATTTTTGTTAGGTCAACATAAATCCCCAAAAATAAAATAGAAAGAATACTATTATGAAACATTTTTTTAGAAGGCACAATTTTCACTTAAACATTATGAAAAAGGCAGATTTACGTCTTTTTTGTATGTGGTTTAGCACTGTTGCCTGTGTGGCGTTACTCACCTATGCTGATGAATTTCTTGCATCAAAACTAAATCTCACACTTCTACTCGCTCCTTTCGGCGCAACAGCTGTGATTATATTTACTATTCCTACAAGCCCCATTGCGCACCCAAAAAATGTTATTCTTGGGCACACGTTTTCGGCACTAGTTGGCGTAAGTATGATGTATATTTTTGGTGATGTTAGCCCTCTTTCAACGGGATTAACAGTTGCAACTGCACTTATTGTAATGCTTTTAACAAATACTTTGCATCCTCCTGGGGGTGCAACTGCTCTTACAGCTCTCGTTGGTGGTGAAGCAATTCATAATCTTGGCTTTTTATTTCCATTTTTTCCTTGTGCTGTTGGTGCAATTTTAGTTGTAATACTTGGAAAAATATTTAATCATTTTTCTAACATTATAGTGAAAGAAAATGAAAAAGATTAAAAAATAGTATAAATATTATTTGTGGAGGACTTATAATGAATAAAAAAGAAAGAGAACAAACAGAAGAAAGCTTTTTTGAAGAAGTGCTTACAACAGCAAAAGAATTTTTCCTTTGCATGCATGATGAACCAGCACCATACATTATCCCCTTAAACTATTGGTATAGTGAAAGAAAAATTTATTTTCATTGCGCGCAAATTGGGCATAAACTTGACTGTATAAAGAAAAATAACAATGTGTCGTTTAGTGCAGTTTGTGATGTGGAAATTCTTGAAGAAAAAGCATCAACTGCCTATAAAAGCGTTTGTGGAAGCGGAATAGCAACAATTATTACTGATGCAAGTGAAAAAGAATATGCTTTAGAAGAAATTGCAAAACGCTATAATGCACATTGCACATTTCCAACCCCGCCAAGCCTTCTTGAAAGAACTGCAATCATAAGAATTGATGTTAAAGAAATAACAGGCAAAGCAAGAGCAAAAAAACCAGCATAACCATCTAATAAGACAAAGTTAAATTTATTTTAAAAATTTACTTGCATTTTTTTCTAATTAGGTATAATTATCAATAAGAAACAACAAACATTAAGGAGACTTTTATGTCAGTTACCGATACTATTTTAGAAGCAATGAAACAAGCAGGCGAACCTTTAAACAATGGTAAAATTGCTGAGCTTACAGGCATTGATAAAAAAGAAGTTGAAAAAGCTATGAAACAATTAAAAACTGAAGAAAAAATTGTTTCTCCAAAAAGATGCTACTGGGAACCTAAATAATTCCTTTTAGATATACTACTCCTATAGTAAATAGAAAGCCCAATTTGAAAAATCTACCCCCTCAGATTTTTTCAAGTTGGGTCTTTTTTTATGCAAACATTCTCTATTTCTATTTCTATTTCTATTTCTATTTTCTATAAAGAACAAAAAAATCCTTACAAAAAACTTGTAAGGATTATATTTTGAATGTTTATAAGGTTTATTTCTGCTGATTTTTTAGCATTTCATACGCTTCTTGCGCTGCTTCTTGCTCAGCTTTCTTTTTATTTGTGCCACTTTTTCTAATTTTAATATCATTCGGTAATGACAACTCAACAGTGAAAACTTTTAAATGTTCTGGGCCTTCACTGCCAACTAAAGCATATTTTGGCGCATCTTTGAAAAGTGATTGCGTAAGTTCTTGCAAAAGCGTTTTATAATCTTTACTTGCTTTCGGCTTTAGGCTTTGCTGCCATAAATTTTCGTAAAGACTGTTGATGAGATTTCTTGCAGGAACAAGTGGATCATCATACTTTGGGTTTTTCTTTGCATCCATAAAAACAGCTGCAAATAATGCTTCTAAAGTGTCTGATAAAATCGACGGTCTTTGCCTACCGCCTTGATTTTCTTCACCTTTTCCAAGAAGAACATATTCATCTAAACCTAAAGTTTTTGCTAATTGCGCAAGTGTATTTTCATTTACTAAACTTGAACGAGAATGCGTGAGAAGGCCTTCTCTCTCATTTGGATAGCGTCTAAAAAGTTCGTCTGAAATAATAATTTCAAGAACCGCATCGCCTAAAAATTCAAGGCGTTCATTATGCGTAATATTTTCTTTAGTTGCGTTTTTATCTTTACCGTGTTCATTTAAAAAAGAAGAGTGCGTAAGAGCATTTCTTAAAATGTTCTTATCAATAAAGGTGTAATTTATTTTATCTTCCAGTTCTTTAAATTCAGGCATTCTAGTTTCCATTTCAAGAATTTATATTAAGCTTTGTTTGATCTATAATCATTTGCTAAGGCAATAAAATTTCTTGCCCAGCCCTTTTGTTCTAAAGCGTAAATATGAGTATAAGACGCAAAAACGTTTTTGTAAAGAAGTGCATCTTTTTTATCACCCATACCAACACCCTTTTCAAGCTTAAATAAAAAGGTGTTTTCTTTTGCACTAGAATGAATATTACATATTTTTTCTAAAGGCGCAAGTGTTTGAGAATAGTGAAATTCATGTGCTTTTATTCTCAAACCAGTAGAAAAATAAGGGTTTTCTCTTATAACTTCTGCTTCCACATAACCTAAGCCTTGTGGCTTTTTGTAAAACTGCAAATCAACTGGAAAAATATTTGCCATTTTGTGTGTTTCATCTTCACAAGTGAGTGAATGCGTAAGCAGCATAAATCCGCCACATTCTGCATAAATTGGCATATTATCTTCAGCTTTTTCACTTATTTTTTGAAGAAGTTTTGATTGTGCAATTTCTTCTGCATACACTTCAGGAAATCCACCACCAATATAAAGGCCAACAACTTCATCAAGCAAAGCAATACTTTCTTCATCAAATAAAGAAATTGGAATTAATTCAGCATTTTCATCTTCTAAAGCTTCAAAATTTTCCGTATAATAAAACCAAATTGCCTTATCTTTAATATAAGCAATTTTAGTTTTTTTAGAATTTATTTCTTCAACAGCTTTTTCGTCTACTTTTATTGAGCTTTCTAAAATTGGAAGATTTTTCACTGCTTTTTCAATAGCATCTAAATCTACATATTCAGAAATAATCTCACCAACTGAATTGAGAATAGTATCATTTTCTTGATTTGTAGGATCAAGCAAAAGGCCTAAATGCCTTTCAGGGATTGGGTTTTTCTCTAAACGAGGAATAAAACCTAAAATTTTAGCATCACAATAATGGCTTACAGTTTCAGTAATAATTTTCTGATGTCTTTTTGAGGCGATATTATTGAAGATAATACCTGCAAAACTTACACGTTTATCAAAGGAGGTCATGCCATTTACTAAAGCAGCTAAAGTTCTTGTTGCTTTTTTTGTGTCAATCACTAAAACAACAGGCGCTTCTAAAGTAACCGCAAGTTCAGCAGTGCTCGCTCTTCCAAGCACATCTTTCCCGTCGTATAAGCCTCTATTTCCTTCAATAATTGCTAATGGATTATTCTCAGCCTCTACTTTGTTGTAAATATTCAGAAAATGATCAATAAGCTCTTCTTTTGATAAAAAGAAAGGGTCTAAATTATAGGCATTTTTTTTTGCTGCAAGGCTAAGCCAAGTGGTATCAATATAATCTGGCCCTTTTTTAAAAGGAATAACCGTTTTAGCACGTGATAAAAAAGCCCTGCATAAACCAAGAGTTGTAAGCGTTTTTCCGCCCCCACCTGAGAGGGCGGATATAATAATTCTTTGTTGTGACATTGTATTAGACTAAAGCATCTTCGCCGAGATATGCTTCAATAACTCGTTTATTTGATTGAATTTCTGCTGGTGTACCTTCGGCAATAAGTTCACCATACTCAAGCACGTAAATCTGCTCACACACACTCATAACAACTTTCATATCATGCTCAATCAAAAGAATTGTAAGATTAAATTCATCACGAATATGTTTAATAAAATCTAATAATTCTAAGCTTTCTTGCGGGTTCATACCAGCAGCAGGCTCATCAAGCATAAGAAGTTTTGGTTGTGTTGCAAGCGCACGAGCAATTTCTAAACGTCTTTGCTCACCATAAGGCAGTGAAGATGCTTTTTCTTTTGCATATTGAGTGAGGTTTAAACGCTCAAGCAATTCAAAGGCATCAAGGCGCATTTGTTTTTCTTCTTTAGCTGTGCCTGGCAATGCTAAAAGAGTTGAGAGCCATGAATGTTTACGGCGCACATGACGGCCAATCATAACATTTTCTAATGCAGTAAGCGAATCAAAAAGACGAATGTTTTGGAAAGTACGCGCTAGGCCTTTTTTACAAATAATATGCGGAGGCAAACCTTTAATATCTTCACCATTAAAGATAATGCGCCCCTCTTGAGGAGTGTAAAAACCTGAGAAAACGTTAAAAGCAGTTGTTTTTCCTGCGCCATTTGGACCAATTAAGCCTGTAATTGAACCTTCTGAGATTGTCATGCTCAAATCGCCAACGGCACGAATTCCGCCAAATCGCATGGTAACGTGTTGCGCTTCAAGAGTAAAATTATGATGACTAGCTTGATTTGGCATATTACTTTCCTTTTACTTCTTTTTTTGCATTTTCATCTTTTGATAAGCCAAAAAACTTAAAAATTGATGTCCATGTAATTTCACGCATACCCATAATACCTTCACGTCTATAGAGGATAATTCCTAATAATACTAATGAAAATACAACCATACGCATACCAGGAATACCTGGTGTTTCAAAAATAACAAAGTTTAAAGGCTCTTCCACAATTCTTAGCCATTCAAGCAACACTGTAATAACAACAGCGCCAAGCACTGAACCAGTTACTGAACCTAAACCACCCGCAACAACAATCATCAAAATATTGAAAGTAAGCTGGAAGTTAAACATTTTCGGGTCAATCGTTGTGATAAGGTTACCTAATAAAGCACCGCCAATACCCGCTAAAAAAGCGCCTAAGCAAAAAGATATTACTTTATATCTAAATACATCAACACCCATAACTTTTGCAGCAATTTCATTATCACGAATCGATTTGAAAATATTACCATAGTTTGAACGCAATAAGCGCACAACAAAGAAAAGCACAATAAAGAACCATAAATAGTTCGTATACATATCAGTAAAACGAGGGATACCCTTAATACCGAGTGAACCATTTGTGATTGTTGTAAAGTTTAAGATAAGTACGCGGATAATTTCAGCAAAACCTAAAGTTGCAATACCAAGATAGTCATCACCTAAGCGAAGCACAGGTAAAGCAATAATAAGCGCAAACAGTGCAGCAAAAACACCACCAGCTAAAACTGACACACTAAAAGGTGTCTGTAATACGCTGAAAGGATAAGCGATTGGATCAAGCAACCACATCATCTCTTTTGCTTCTGGGGAAAGCACGCATAAAGCAGATGTGTACGCACCAATAGCCATAAATCCAGCATGGCCAAGTGAGAACATACCAGTGAAGCCATAGATTATATTGAGTGATAAAGCCAAAATTCCATAGACTGCACAAAGGTTTAAAATTTGCTTTGTGTATCTGTCTAAAGAACCAGGAAGCCAATCAGGGCGCCCTAAAAATTTAGCTAAATCCCCTTCTGCCCAGCTAATGAACAAGAAAATAAGAGCTACAACAATAATATTCAAAATAGTATCACGCACTGCATGCGGATTTGCAGGTGGGCAAGTTGGTTTTTCAGATGTATTCGTATTCATATGTTGCCCTCCTTATATTTTTTCATTGAGTTTTTGGCCAAAAAGTCCAGTTGGCTTTACTAAAAGAACACAAACCAATAAAATAAAGGCAAATGCATCTCTATAGCCTGAAAGTTCTGGGAAGAAAGCAATGGTCATAATTTCGATAAAACCTAAAATCAAGCCGCCAACAACAGCACCTTGAATTGAGCCAATACCACCAAAAACAGCCGCAATAAAGGCTTTGAAGCCAGGGAAAATTCCCATATAAGGCTGAATTTGCGGGTAACGCAATGCCCACATGATACCTGAAGCTGCCGCTAAAGCAGAGCCAATACCAAATGTAAGAGCAATAATTTTATTTACATTTACACCAAGTAAACGTGTTGTTTCAATATCTTTTGAGATAGCACGCATAGCCAAACCAGGCTTAGTGCGGTAAACAACCCATAATAAAACCATAACTAAAAGTGCAGTTATGCAAGGAACAATAATTGTAAGTGGCATAATACGTAAAGTGCCAACTTGAATTACATCAACAAGCCATTTTGGTTGATACACAGCTCTTGGTAAACCAGAGAAAATAACAACTGCTAAACTTTCAATAAGGAAAGATACAGCAATGGCTGAAATAAGAGCTGAAATTCTAGGTGCTTCCCTCAAAGGTTTATAAGCAACTTGATCAATCATAATACCGATTAAGCTTGCACCCACGATAGCAACAATAATTGCTACCCCCCATGGCAACATGAAAAGAGATGAGCCATAAAAAACTAGATATGCACCAAGCATTAAAATATCGCCGTGTGCAAAGTTGATTAGACGCAATATGCCGTATACCATGGTATACCCAATTGCAATCAAGCCATAGAGTGAACCGAGTGTGAGCGCATTAAAAAAATGCTGTAAGAAAAGTTCTAATGTCATAAGTCCCCATGCTTTGTACTAAGATTTAAAACTAGTTTATACTGTACAATGGATAATACATTTCTTTAGAAATAAACTATTCATTATGCAATATAAAGTTGCTAAAAACCGCAAAATTATAAGCAAACTCAAAAACTAATGGCAAAAAAGGCAAAATATTAAAAGCTTTTGTAACACGAAAGCAGACAAAACTGCCTGCTTTCATGAAACTATTTTTCTAAATAAAATTATTCAGCAGCAATTTGACCGATATATTTACGGTTTCCACCATTATATTGAATCATACCAACAGGTAATAGAGCATTGTGGTTTTCATCAATTGTTACAACACCTAAAGGAGTTGCTAAATCTTTAATTGATGCAAGACCTTCAGCAATATCATCAGGTTCAGCTGAATTCATACGTGTGATAGCATCCATAACCATCATGTAAGCATTGTAACCTAAAGCAGCGTTCGCGTTAGGAGCTTTATCAGGATATGCTTTTACCCATGCGTCTGTGAAAGTTTTTGCTTCTGGGCTCATATCAGCCATATACATATCGTATGGGAATGAAGTGTGGATAAAGCCTTCAGCAGCATCACCAGCAATTGTTAATGTATCAGGGTGATCCATAGCGTCAGCACCCATGAATACGAATGTTCCGCCAAGTTCACGAGCTTGTTTCATGATGATAGCGCCTTCAGCAAAGTAAGCTGGCATGAAAACAACATCAGGTTTTTTAGAAATCATTTCTGTAAGTTGCGCTGTGAAATCTGAATCACCTGAGCTATATCTTTGTTCAGAAACAATTGTTCCGCCCATTTTTTCAAATGAACGTTTGAAGAAGCTTGAAAGACCAACTGAGTAATCTGAAGCAATATCAACTAATAAAGCTGCATTTTTGTAGCCTAATTCTTTGAATGCATATGCAGCAGCAGCTGCACCTTGGTAAGGATCGATAAAGCATGCACGGAAGTTATATTCTTTACCTTGTGTTACAAGTGGGTTAGTTGCAGATGTTGCAACAACTGGAATGCCCGCTTGTTCAGCAACTTCGCCACCTGCTAAAGCAAGTGAAGATGCGTATGTGCCAAGAATAGCATTTACTTTGTCTTTTTCTACTAAGCGAACAACCGCGTTAGCAGCTTCAACTTTGTCAGATTTGTTATCAACAATAACGAGTTCAACTGGACGACCAATAACTTCAGGCATAACTGATTGTGCTAATTTCATGCCTTCAACTTCAAGTTGACCACCAAAAGCATTTTGACCAGTTAATGGCTCATAAACACCAATTTTGATTGGTTCAACTGCAAGTGCTACTGATGCAGATACTGGAATTGCAACAGCTGCAAGTAATGCTAAAACTTTTGTAAATTTCATACTTTATCTCCTCAAAAAATTTTATAAGCAACTTCACTTTACGTTAGAACTAAACATATTGCAAGTTTTTTTTCGTTACAATTTTGTAGATTATATTGATAAAATAAATAGATAAGTCAAACTTTGTTTTTAATTTTTAGCGTGTCTTGGGGTAAACCATAACAGTATTATCAATTTTGTGGCTACCCAATTCCATCTGATAAATATTTGAAAAAACATCATTCTCTAATAATGTATGCGGATGCCCTTTTGCAACAAGATTTCCTTGCTTTACAATAATTGCATCATCACAAAACCAAAGAATATGGTTAGGATCATGCGAGCACACCAAAATTGCTATCCCCTCATTTGCCAGCTCTTTAAGCCTTTGCCATAATAGAATTTGATTGCTAAAATCTAAAGCTGAGGATGGTTCATCTAAAAGCATAAGAGGGCTTTCTTGCGCTAAAGCACGTGCAATAAGAACTAACTGCCTTTGACCGCCGCTCAGTTGATTGAAAGGCCTGTGATGCAGATGGCTTATGCCAACTTTCTCCATGCAAATATTTGCTTTTTCAATATCCTCTTTTTTAGGGCGAAATGAAGAAGTCATACGGCTTGTTCTGCCCATAAGTACCATATCTTCCACAAGAAATGGAAATGGCTGTTTATTTTCTTGCGGAACATAAGCAATATATTTTGCTAGACGTGATGGAGCAAGCGAAAGAATATCCTCCCCCGCTACTTTTACTGTTCCCTCTTGAAAACGCAAAAAGTTCATACAACATCTAAAGAGCGTGCTTTTGCCTGAACCATTTGGCCCTAACAAGCCACAAATTGAGCTTTTTGAAATTGAAAAAGAAATATCATTCAACGTGTTTGCTGAATTTGAAGGATAGCAAAAAGAAAGATTTTTCACTTCTAAAATTTTATTATTATCATACATTGAGCTTGAATTATTCTGTGAAAATTTACTATCTATCATATAATTCCGCTCCCTTAGATTTGAGAAGCCATAATAAATAAGGCGCACCAAGCATTGAAGTAATAATTCCAATAGGAATTTCTGCATCTGTAATTGTTCTTGCAATGGTATCGCACAAAACAAGATATAAAGCGCCCATAAGCCCTGCTGCTGGTAATACAAATCTATTATCTTGCCCAAAAATAAATCTAGCTGCATGTGGCATCATAAGCCCAACCCAAGCAACAATCCCAACTGTTGAAACGCAAATTGCCGCAACTAATGTTGCTATAATCAAAACATAAGTTCGCAATTTACTTGGTGATATTCCAAGACTTTGCGCTTCTTCATCACCTAAAGAAAGCACATTCAACTTCCAAGAGAAAAGCCAAATTAAAAGGAAAGCTGGAAGAGTAACAGCACCATTTATCAAAACATCTTGCCAAGACGCATGATAAAAACCGCCCATTGTCCAAAAAGTAAGTTCACGCAAAGCAGTATCAGGCGCAAGGTATTTCATGATACCAACTATCGCTGTAAAAATTGCACCAATAATAATACCCGCCAACACAAGAGTTATTGGCGAGCGCTGATTATTATTCATTGCTAAAACTTGCGCTAAAGCAACAGCAACTAAAGCAAAAACAAAAGCCATCACTTGCACATTTCCAAAAGTGTGCGGGTAAACAATAGCAAGCGCCGCACCGCAAGCTGCACCTGAAGAAACACCTAAGATATATGGCTCAACTAAAGGATTTCTGAAAGATGTTTGGTAACAAGCCCCTGAACAAGACAGCGCAATTCCCGCTAAAACAGCAAGAATAATGCGTGGTGTTCTTATTTGCAGAATAATAGTTTCTTTGATTTTTGTTAGATTTTCAAAATCAGCAAAGCCAAGATTTTTGAGAAAAACTTGCAAAATTTCAAGAGGAGTTATCGCATAAGCTCCTGCCGTAAACGCCCAAATAAGCGCAATCACAAGCAAAGAAATTAGCACAGCAAAACAAAAGGCAATGCGCATATTGCGTGATTCTCTGGTATGGTGCATCTTCCCTCAACTTTTTGCAAAAAATGTTTATTCGCTGTCTGGCAATTGTGCGTGTTGTTTTTCAATAACCTGTAGATAAAGATGAATATTCACAGCTTCACTTGCCATAATTTCAAGTGCTGGAGCTAATGATTTATGCACCGCCTGTGAGTAAGCAAGCACAAGTTCATTTTGAATATCGTCTAATTGTTTATTTAATTCTAATGCAATTTGACTTGCAAATTCACGCACTTTTACTTCTTTTCTTTGAAGAAAATATTCTTTTCTTTTTGATGGATTAGCAAAAGAACGCAAAGCATAAGCAGTTGCACCAATAAGCACCGCTGTTGGTAAAACAACAGGAATTGTTAAAAAAGCCAAAGTTGCAGTGCCAAGAGCTAAGGCATTAACTATACCAGATGAAGCAAGAAGTCCAGTACCTGCCCCGCCTAAAAATAAAGTTAATCTATTCATATAGGTCATTGTTTGCACAAGCATATGGTCAAATTTTGAATTGGTTGCAGAAAGCACATTTATTTCTTCTGAAATTTTTTGCACTTCATTGAAGCATTCCATGGAAAGTTCTTGCATACTATTATTGAATAATTGAATTTTTTCTTCCCAAGCATGAAGCCCTGCTCTTTGCTCTGCCACAAATTCATCAAGCAAAGCTCTTGCAATTGCAGGCGCATCAAGCTCATCAAATTCAATCCATTGCGATTCTTTTGAAAAATTATTCCCCAAACTATCCGCATGTTTATGCATTGCTTTTGAAATATGCAGAACAATTCTTTCTTCTAAAAAAGTAATTGCTCTTTCACTATTTTCACGCCAATTTTCAATATCATGATGCACAGCCATCACCATTGAACGTGCATGATCAGCATATTCTTCTGTTGCTATAGCTAAATGCTTTGCATGATTTTCAAGCATTTTTTGATGTTGAGCGCTTGGTAAATTTTTCTTATATTGCTCAGCCATTTCGCTTCTGCTTGTCACAGCAAAACTCACTAAATGATTGAATGTATTATCTAAACGCTTTGAGAAAGTGCTTGAATGAATGCCCTCTTTCACGCAAAGTATAATAGCCTCAACAAAGCTAAGATATTCTGGTTCAAAAACAGGCTTTTGAAGACCTAAAGTAGATTTTAATGATGAGGGCTTTAGATGTGATAATAATAAAGATGATTCTCTTTCAAAGTTTTCTAATACGGCTTTCGGATTGAACATGAAAACATTTACAATTTCAATGACATCATTATTATCAATACCGCGCACACCCTCTTGCAAAGTTTGCAAAGCTCTATTCTTCGCAATTTCTCTTTCAAGTGAAGATTCAGGTGGATGCGTCAAAACACCAATGATTTTTATTGCACGCCCTCTCGCTGCAAGCTCTTTAAGAAGTTGCAATTCACTGTAACTATCAGGTTTTCTTGCATCAAGCATAACAATAAGGCAATCAGCCCTCAGTGCTTCTTCTAAAGTAAGCATGTGGTAAAAAGGATCGCTTGCATTTATCGCAGGTGTATCAAGAAGCAAAATTCCTTGCGGAATGTTCTCACTATTGATACCAATGCGCACTTTTTTGATGAGCGCAGTATAAAGACCATCCGCTGAAATAAATTCGTTTAATTCTTCTGGCCTTGAAATTTTAAGTGAACGTAAATTATTGAAAAGTTCTGTATTATTAAAGATTTTTCTTAGATTTTCAAATTTCTTTTGTAAAAGAAGATTTGACTCTTCTGCATAAAGAATATTTTCTAATTCTTCAAATTCATATTCGCTAATCCATTCAATTTCATAAGAAGTTTCATTTGCACGAAAAAGCTCAATAAGTGTGCCTGTTTCTGGAAGAATTGCTTTCGTTGGCAGAATATTTTCACCCAAAAGAGCATTAATTAATGAAGACTTCCCTCTTTTTCCTTCGCCAAGTACAACCACGCGGAAATCTTGTGGAATAAGTAAAGAACGAAAAGCAGAAATTTGTTCAAGTAAAACGGTATTTCTAAAAGATAAAGCATAATCTTCAAGATGTTTTAGCTCAAACTCATACGCTTTTTCAGTAGTTGAGAGAAGATTTGAAGCATTTTGCCCTTTTCCAAGCGTAAAAAACTTTTTCCTATCTTTCCCATTTGCTGATTTTAGCTTATTGAAAACATTTAAACTTCTGCCAAGTTTTGGAAGAAATTCATCTTCATAGTCGCTTTCATCTTCTAATTGTGCACCACTTGATAATGGAAAAAGCTTTTCCTTTTTCTTTTGGATATCATATTCCATAAACAAAAGATCACAAGCTTCAAAGAAGCGAGATTGCAATTTATACTTTCTTCTTTCATCTTGAAGAGTTAGCATATATAATGTTTTATACAGCGCATTAAGAAAGCTTTGTGTAATGTTGAGGCTATTTTTATTCTCGTGCAAGAATAATCTAAAATTTTCTAGCACTTGCAGGCGTTTTTCTTCATCAGAATAATCACGCAAGAGTGCGGCGTGTAGTTTTGCCTGAAAACGTGTGTGCAGTGCCTCTTCACCAAAAAGAATTTGGCAATGCTCTAAAACTTTTTCATAATCATAAATCGTGAAATTTTGTCTTTCTGCAAGCGCTGCAGCCATGAGCGATAAAACATTATCAACAATATTATCACTTTCTTCTTTTGTCATTTCTTGAATAAGGCGTGGCAAAATTTCATAGCCACTTTTATTGCCATCAACACTGGAAAGGCTTGCTTTTATAAGCACAGGTAAAGTTTCAAGAAGCTTTGAAGAATTATCTTGTTTTTCTTCAATACCACTTAAATCCGAAAAATTTTCTTTAAGCTTTTTGCCGAGTGATTTTATTTCAAACTTCATAACTAATTAGATAATCCTTCAATTTGTAAGCTTTCAGCAGACGTATGATCTTCAATATCTATACCTTTTGGAGGAATAAATTCAAAAGTGTCTTTCTCAATAGTCGTATCAATTTCATAGTTTGAGAAAGTTACATAGTTTGTATTGCCATAAAAATCATAAATCTTTGCTGAATAGATAAGCTTTGTTCGTGAATCAACCACTAAATCCGCCTCAGTAAGATCTAAAGTTGGCTCTAGTGGATAGAGTTTTAACACATGGAAAATTTTTCCGCCCTGTTTTTTATCTTCAAGTTGTTCAACATCAAATTCATCATCAAAAGAAGTTTTTCCTGTAAGGACAGAAAGAATATTATTTGTATTATCAAGAAGTTGCCTACTATATTTATAGGCCAATTCTTCATAAGGAATATAATTCCATATAGCTTCATTATTTACAATGAGTATTTCAGAATCAGGCTCAATACTCTCAAAGCGAATAAGCATTGGTTTTTTAAAGAAAAAAACACCGCTTTTTTCTTGATTATGTTGACTTTCACGATGATAAAGCTCTTGATTAAATTCTGCTCTAAAATTGTTTAATTCTGCATATTTTTCTTGAATATCATTTAAGAGTCTATCAGTGTTTGCAAAAGCAGTTGAAGATGAGAGTGCTGAGAACGCAAAAAGAAAGAAAGTTCCTAAGAGTTTAAATTTATTTGTCATATATTACTATTTTATACCTTTTAATTTATAATTATTCTTTTATTTTAAACTTCATAACAACTTTTGTCAAGAAAGGCAAAAATTGCCTAGTTATATTTTTATTTTTTTTAAAATGCAAATAAAATTGTCACTTTAAAAGAATATCTGCTTGCATATTTTTTCACTTTCAGCTACAGTTTAGTTACAAACAGTTTAAGACTTTTTATTGTGCATTATTTAGTTTACAGCATTATTTTGTTTATGGTAATAGTAGTTTACAGCATCATGCTTTTTTGTAATTTTTGGCATTAATAAGGAGCTTTTTTTCAATGAAGATTCGTAAAGTTGTTATACCGGTCGCAGGCTGGGGAACTCGTTCATTACCCGCTAGTAAAAACATCCCTAAAGAGATGTTACCTATCTATAACAAACCGGTAATTCAGCATGTAGTTGAAGAAGCAATGGTTTCAGGCGTTCAAGATGTTATCTTTGTTACAAATAAAGAAAAAAAGGTTATTGAAGATCACTTCGATTATAATCTTCAACTTGAAGAACTTTTAGAACGTGGCGGAAAATATGCACTTTTAAAAGAAGTGCGCTTTGTGGCTGAAATGGTAAACATCATGAGTGTTCGCCAAAAGCAACAACTTGGTTTAGGCCACGCAGTATTATGCGCTGAACATTTAGTTGCAAATGAACCATTTGCCGTAATGGTTGGCGATGACATGATTTTTGGCGATGTTCCAGGCGTTAGACAACTTGTTAAAGTTGCTGAAAAATATAAAAAACCAGTTATTGGTGTTATGGAAGTGCCTCGTGAAATGGTAAGCCGTTACGGTATTGTGTCTGGTGTTGCTATTGAAGATGGCATTCTAGAACTTGACCATTTAGTTGAAAAACCAGCAGTGCATGAAGCACCATCAAACCTTGCTATTATAGGTAGATATGTTCTTACACCACAAATTTTTGATCATATCAAAAAATTAAAACCTGGCCATGGTGGTGAAATTCAACTTACTGATGCCCTCAATTCTTTATGTAAAGAAGAAGGCATGCTTGCAGTGAAAATGGAAGGCGACCGCTTTGATGCAGGCGATTGGATTGACTATATTTCAGCAAACCTTCACTTTGCGCTTATGGAAGAACATTTACAACCTGGTCTTCTTAAACGCGTTCGTGAAATGTTACAAGAATACCCTACACCTCCAGCAAACTAAATTGAAGAAAATACTTCACTAAAAAAATAAAAAATAAATCTTTGCTCTTGTTATTGGAAAATAGCAAGAGCTTTTTTTATTTAATTGCATAAGCTTTCTTAATTCTACTACAACATATTAAAGGAATAAAGAAATTATATTTATTCTCTTTGCAATCAAAAGTGTGTTTATTATTCTTCTATTTCTCCTTTAATAGAGCGTCAAAAAAGCATAAAAACATGAGGTAAAATTTTCCTTAACTTATTATTTTTCTAGAAACTTTCTAGCTTTTTTGTAAATTTCATGTGTAATTTTTCTTCTTTATTTAAATTTTTCTAAGAAATAAAATAGTCATATCTATATGATTTTATTTGTTTAAATTATATAGACACTTTTCTTATATCTATCATAAATATTACTATAGAAAAGACTTGATAAACTTTGGCACGCAATTTGCTAAAGAGAAAATGAAAACGAAAAACATTCACTTAGTGAGTGGGAAAATTTATAAATTCAAACCAAATAGCAGGGAAGCTTATTGGTAGTCGAATTCATGGAGGAATAACTTATGTCAATGGTAATTAATAACAACTTAATGGCAAATAGCACCCAGCGCTTATTGAACAACCACTACAGCAACTTAAGTAGTTCAATTGAAAAATTATCGTCAGGTATGCGTATTAACTCAGCTGCTGATGATGCTGCGGGACTTGCAATTTCAGAACTTATGAGAGCTGATATTGCATCATATCACCAAGGTATACGTAACGCGAACGATGCTATTTCACTTATTCAAACAGCTGATGGCGCAATGCAAGTTATCGATGAAAAACTCATTCGTATGAAAGAGTTAGCTGAACAAGCATCAACCGGTACTTACGATTCAGTTCAGCGTGCTATCATCGATTCAGAATATCAACAAATGGCTTCTGAGATTACACGTATCGCACTTGCAACCGAATTCAACAACGTAAAGCTTCTTGATGGTAGCCTTAGTGGTGAACATGATGGCTCTGGTGTTTCAGCAGATGATGGTGTTTCAAGTACAGGTATGATGAAAATCCACTTTGGTCCTACAAACGAAAGCTCTGAAGATTATTACTATATTGAAATTGGTGATGTTACAGCTTCTGCTCTTGGTGTTGGTAACTCTTCTAACCCACTTGATGGCGGTCATAACATTTCTACTCAAGAAAATGCACAGAAATCACTTACTGCTATTGAAGCTGCAATTGTTTCAAAAGATAATATTCGTGCTCACCTTGGTGCTATGCAAAACCGTTTAGAAAACACCATTTCGAACCTTGAAATTCAAGCTGAAAACTTACAAGCAGCTGAATCTCGTATCCGTGACGTTGACGTTGCTACTGAAATGACAACATTTGTGAAAAACCAAATTCTTACTCAATCAGCAGTTTCAATGCTCGCTCAAGCAAACCAAATGCCGCAAATGGCTCAACAGCTTATTGGTGGCTAATAAATATTTTCTCAAAAATATACATTCCAAAGTCAAACAGAAAACCTTCAGTTTTTACGCTGAAGGTTTTTTGTTTAATTATGCTCAATAAAGCAAGTATTATAGAAAGATTATTTTACATATATTATTTCTGCCTTATTCTTTCTTTATACATTACAGTAATTGCGTCTTCTTTTGCTGCAACTATACCCTTTTCTGTTATAAGAGCCTTTACTAGACGTGCTGGAGTCACATCAAAAGCATAGTTTACACAAGGGCTTTTTTCAGGAGTTAATAGTATTTCAGTTATTCTTTGTTTTTTCTTTTTCTTTTCTTTCTTATGCTTCTTATTTTCTTTACAATTCCTTGCTAAGCCTGCAATATATTTCACTTCATCAGCATTTCTTTGTTCAATTGGAATTTCTTTCACGCCATCAAGAACATCAAAATCAAAGGTTGATGATGGTAGTGCCACATAAAAAGGAATATTATTATCAAAAGCAGCTAATGCTTTAAGGTAAGTACCTATTTTATTAGCAACATCACCTTGCCTACTAACTCTATCTGCACCTACAATTACCATATCAACTTCTTTATGCTGCATAAGATGGCCGCCAACATTATCTGCAATAACAGAATGCGGTATACCTGCAGCTTGCAATTCCCAAGCAGTAAGCGAAGCACCTTGATTTCGCGGGCGTGTTTCATCCACCCAAACATGTAAAGGAATTTTTTTCTCGTGCGCAAGATAAATTGGCGATAAAGCCGAACCATAATCAACAAAAGCAAGCCATCCAGCATTACAATGTGTTAGAATATTAACGGGTTTTTGAGTTCTTGCATAGATTTCTTCAATAATTTTTAAGCCATGAAAACCAATTCTTTTACAAAATTGTGCATCTTCATCTGCTATTGTGAGTGCAGTATCTTGAATAAGAGTAATTTTTTCTTCAATGTTTCTTCCATACTTTTGTGCAGAAAGAATTCTATTTACGGCAAAAGCTAGGTTTACAGCTGTAGGACGAGTGTTCATAAGCTTTTGTGCCGCCTCTTCCATTGCTCTTTCAAAATTTTTAATATTCTCTTGTTTACTTTTACTAGAATAAATTCTATCAAAATACATTTTCTGCCAATCAGTTGCCGCAAGCAACATACCAAAAGCTGCGCTTGCACCAATGAGGCCAGCACCACGAACAGCCATATCAGAAATTGCATAGCACATATCATCTAAAGTTTTTAGTTTAATAACTTTAAACTTGTGTGGCAAAAGCCTCTGGTCAATTATACACACATGCGGAAAAGAAATTTTCTTTTCAAGTTTACACTGCTTACATTTTTGATTAAATTCAAGAAGTTTACATTTTTTACAAAGCTTTTCTTCATGCTTAAGATCTTTAAAATTTTTATTTTCTGAAAGCCATATTGTTCTATAATGTTTGCCGTTTACAAGCATATTATCTTCCTTATTTTAATAAGTTAAACTTTTATATATACTAGCAATCCTTTAGATAAATTTCAACTGTGAATTTAAAAAGAAAATAATGAGAAATTAACTTACTAACAAACTAATAACTTTACTTTTTATAAGTATTTTTATACTGTTCAAGAATCAAAAAAGAGACTTAACCTTATTACCTCAATTGGGGTCAGCATGCATTTATCTACAAAACTATCAAAAAAGCTTGTTTTTATTATCGCTATTGCGCTTGTTCTATTATATACTCTGCCACAAATTATCCAACCGCGCGAACTCTGGTTTTCTGATGAAGTGCGCCATGCTTCATCCTATTATGAGATGCACAAAACAAATAATTATTTTACTCTTTCGTTAAATGGTGAAAGGTATACGGATAAGCCACCAGTATATTTTTGGTTTTTATCAGCAGTTGAAAATATTACAGGATTTAGTGGTGAAAAAGTGTTTTTCACAGGTCTTTTGCTTTCAGTGCTCGCATTTGTAAGTTCAACATATTTTCTAGCTTATGTTTGTGCAATGCCAATTTCTGTAATTATATCAGCATGCTGTATGGCTATTACTTCTGCCTTGCCACTTGCTCTTTCAATTTTTTCTCGTATGGATATGCTTTTTGCTGCAACAATAAATTTTGCTTTTATTTTCTTTTTCTTAGCATGGAAAAAAGAAAAATCAATCATTTATAACTTCATTGCTTTTACGTTAATGGGTATAGCTTGCCTTATTAAAGGGCCTTTTGCTTTAGCATTTCCACTTCTTGCAAGCATTGTTTATTTATTTTGGTGCAAACGCTTTAAACGCTTCTTTTCAAAAGATTTATTGATAGGTTCCTTAGGATTTTTTATTATTATATTTATATGGTTAGGTGGTATCTATTTTTCTGGCCAGTTCGACTATCTTATTGAAACTTTTCAACTTCAAATTGCTGGCCGTGCAGTAAATTCATGGAGGCATGCTGCCCCTGTGTATTATTATTTCATCTTTATTCCATTATTATTACTACCTTACTCACTTATACCTCTCTGTATTATAAATCCGAAAGAGGCAAAATCTTCATCAAAAAATATTCTCACTTTAACAATTGAAAAAATTAAAAATTCTCAAAAAACCTTAGCTGAAAATTCAGAAAATCGCCAACTACATGTAAAAGATGAAGATTTACAAGCAATTGCTGGAAAAACATGGCTTTACTGCATCGTTTGTGCATCGCTTTTTGTTCTTACAATTGTTTCTGCAAAACTTAGCATCTATTCTTTACCGCTTTTCCCAGCTTTTTTTGTTTTACTTTCACAATCATTTATAACAAGCTCAGAAAATAGAGGAAAATATTTCCATCAAATTCTTATTTCGATTTTATTTTTATTTTCTTTCCTACTCTTAATTATTTTTCTTGCACCATATATAATTAAAGGAATTGAATTATTTAATGCCTCATTAGTAATGCAAATCCCCTCTTATCTGATTACATTATTAAATGAATTAAATACTATTTATGCAGCATTAGCATTTCTTTTATCGGGTTTTGCCCTCTCATTGATTGCTAAAAAGTCACAAAAGAACACTTCTGTTAAAGTGCTACTTAGCTATACAATAAGTTTTGGTTTGTGCGTATGGGTTATTATTTTTTCAATTATGCCGCAAGTAAGCCCTTACTTATCAACAAAAAGTGTAGCTTTAGAGATAAAAGAGTATATAAACATTGGATATAACACAATTTCCTATAAAGTATATCCTGGCACTTTCACCTATTATTCAGAAAATATTCTTATAGAAACGGATGAAAGTGATGAGCTAGATTCTTTTTTAGCGCAAAATAATAAAGCTGTTATACTTACACGTGAAAAATATTATCTACGCCTAATAGATGCTAAAAATCCATATATAAGTTCAGCAAAAATAATTTCTGAAACCTTTATTGCTGATAGTGAATATATTTTACTTCTTCATGAAGTAAGCGCAAACAACACAATACAAGAAAGCACTGAACAAATTATAGAAGATATTCCTACTATAAATTAAAAACTAAAAGCCCTCTCATAAAGAAAGGGCTTTTTTTAGATTACTATTCAAAGAGTTAGATTGATTTTCTATACTCTCTCAACCAATTATACCAAGCATCTAAACCTTCTTCTTTGAAGCATGAAAGAGGGAAAACAGCTAATTCAGCATTTAGCGCTCTTGCATGGCGAATTGCACTTTCTTGGTTAAATGGAACATATGGTAATAAATCAATTTTATTTAGAATCATAGCTTTAGAAACGTTGAAAAGTGTTGGATATTTTTCAGGTTTATCGTCACCTTCAGTTGTTGAGAGTAAAGCTACTTTTGCATGTTCGCCACAATCAAATTCAACAGGACAAACCATGTTACCAACGTTTTCAATAAATAAAATATCAATAGTATTTAAATCAAAATTTTCAATTGCTTTCGCAATCATAGCCGCGTTTAAATGACAGCCACCTTCAGTATTAATCTGCACAGCTTGTGTGCCTGTTGCAGCAATTCTACGCGCATCATTATCAGTTTGTAAATCACCTTCAACTACTGCAAATCTAAATTCATCTTTTAAATCTTTTAGTGTTTTTTCAAGTAAAGAAGTTTTACCGGCACCTGGAGATGAAATAAGGTTGAGAACTAAAATTTTATGCTTATTGAAAAGCTCTCTTAATTCTTCAGCTTTATTATCGTTTGATTCAAGAACATTTTTAACAATTGGAATTTGCATAATAAACTTCCTTAACTAAATATAATTATATTTCAACAGCTTCAATGTGGTCAACAATAAGTTCTTTACCTTCAAGAAGCTTGTGTGAAGCACTGCTTTTACACCAAGGGCAAGGCATAAAAATTTCATCTTTTGAAGATGGTGTGAAACTTTTTTTACACGCAGAACACTCTAACAGTGCTGGAATTTCTAAAAGCTCTAAACTTGCATTGTTCAAATATTCTTCTTGCGATGCAACCGCAGCAAAGGCTTCAATCAAAATTTCAGGCACAACTTGGCTCATTACTCCGTAACGAACAGTAACTGATTTTACTTGTATTGCTTTAGTTTCTAATAAAGTCGAAATATTTTCATAAACAATATCTTTAATTGAAGTGGCAATTGAAAATTCATGCATGTATATATTCCTCAAACATTCCTTGATATTGGATAATATCCTAAACAAATTATATAAAAAGCACAAGGAAAATTTTTATTTTCTAATTTTAAAAACTTGCTGAACGAAACTTTTTCTAGTATACTTTAATTGCGCATCAATAATTTTATTAAAACAAATTATACCAATGCATTAAACTATAAATTTAGGGAATTATATGGCTCGTGCTGATTTCATCGGTGTTTACTCACGCAAAATTGCTGACAAAAACTTATCCTCACAATCTTCTGCTTGGGGTAAAAAACAACTATACTTTGTCTGGAATACCACCGATAAACGTATATTTGCACAGCCAATTAATGCCGCCTATGAACCGCTTGAAAAAGAACCAAAACAAATAACCCCGCAGCATTTTGAAGAGCTTTTTACTTCTGAACCGAGGATTTTTGCTGCTCCGCTCATGCATTTCACAGCACCTGAGAAAACTGAAGAAGAAAAAGAACTCGATAGAAAGCTTGAAGAAGAAAAAAAACGTAACAAGCTTAGCCCTGAAGAGTTGGCTGAACTTGAAGAAAAAGAAAAAAGAGAAGCCGCTAAACTTGTTGAAAAAAACTTGAGGGAAAATTTTTCTGTTCACCTTTCTCGAATGCAAAGTGGAAACTTTAGAAATGCAATTGTAAAAATCAATGAGATTCTTGATTATCGCGATGGAATAATCCCTATTCATAAACATATGTTCACTGATTTTGGTATTGATTTACGCAAAATAAAACAATTTAATCTCGCAGTAAAATCATTTGAACGTGCTTTAGAACTTAGTGGAGAAGACGCAAATGCCTTCTTCAATTTAGCACGATTATACTGTGAAATGGAAAAATATTCTCAATCATGGCAATGCCTAGCATCAGCATTAAAAATTGATCCGAATAACTACTATTCAAATAAATTGCGTGAACATTTATCAAAAGTTGATTCAATAAAAATATCCTTCTAAAACAGTATGCTAAGGAAAATAAATATGAGTAAAAAATTTATTATATTCACTCTTGCAGCCTTTACTCTTCTCATAAATCTTGTGCTTGCCTATCACTTTACTACACCAGTTGAAAAAAGCGTAACTCAAGCTGATTTACCAAGTATTAAAGGAATTTATGATATTTCACTTAAAGAAATAACTACAGAAAATCAAAATACTACAGACATAAAAGAAGAAGAAAATATTGTAAAAGGCGAAGAAAAAAATGAAAAAATATTATCAGATATTAAGCCTCTAATAGAGGAAAAATCAGCAATTACAAATGAAGAAAATGTAGAAAAAGCGATAGTTGCTGAAAATCAAAATAAAAAAGAAAAAACTGAAGAAATACTTCTTTCAAAAAATGAAGAAGAAAAAATAATAGAAAACGAAAGCAATACTAACAAAGAAGATGCAATTCATGAAACAGAAGATCAAAAGTTAGAAAATATTCAAGTAGTTGCAGAAGTAAAAAAAGAAGAAAAAGTTGAAGAGAAAATCGCAGAGAAAAAACCAAATCTAAAAATGCTAGTAGAAACTATTACTCTAAACTATACAGATAAAGTTCTTTCTTTACGCATAAAAGCCAACCAAAAAGTAAAAGCTCGTACTCTGTATGTTGGTAACCCAGAGCGTGCATTGCTTGATCTTGAAGGAAAATGGCTTTTACCTTCACTACCTGCGTTTCCAGAAAACCCTTATTCAAGTGCTATAAGAACTGGTTATCAAGAAACCGCAACCCGTTTTGTACTCGATATTTCAACAAAAAACTTTACTCGTAAGCTAGTTCAAATTGATCCGCAGACAGTTGAATTACGAGTAATATTTCAATAATTAAGGCAAATGATAGAAATTATGAAAAGTCATACTGAAGCAGAAAATTGGTTACGTCGTCGTCTAAGTTCAGCCCCCTTCCCTCTTCCACGCGGCAGATTTCCACATATGCTTATAGAGGGTGAAAAAAATGGCTTCACACGTGACCAGCTTCTTGACGTTCTTGATGAATGGCTCAACTTTGGCTATTGCGAAATTGATGAACCAATCACACAAGATATCAATGTGTTACCTGCAGGTGAAATGTACTTCTTCAAGAAATAAGAAATACTAAGAATGATAAGAAAGAGCTGTAAATGCTCTTTTTTTTTATGCAATAGTTAAAATTTAAATATTAGAATCTATCTAAAAAAAATGGAATAATTATTGCATTTAGTTTCAAGTATAAGGAAAACTATTCCTTATAAAATTATGATACTTTTCTACAAGTTAATTTTGGGAGTTTGGTATGCAAGAAATTACCCCTTTGGAAAAAATCTGCAATTTCGATGAATGTGTTAATGATAATGAAATTATGGCGTATTTTCCTGAAATTTCAATAACAAACAGTGTAAGTAATACACATAATAACTATGTAGATATTTTACGTGACTATCTTCCAAGAGAAAATAGCATTGATAATAGTCATGGACTTGAAACTTATGACTTCATATATTTATCAGAAAGAAAAGAAAAAAATATACCATCATTTTATGGCGCAGAGCTTATGACTAACATGAAAAATGAAGAAGGTGTTTTGCGTACAATCTATTTAAACGAATACGAAAAAATGATGAAAATTAGAAAAGAAAAAGAAGTTCAACTTTCTGAAAAATATCATCTTATTGATAAGTCTGATGAAGAACTCTATCTTCTAGACAAAAGTACTCTTGGAATTGAACTTACAAAAGAACTTTATACAACCTTTAAATCAAATCAAGAAATGAAAAATTTTATTTCACTTTTTAAGCCTCATTTACTTATCCGATACGATATACAATAGATAAACAAAGACCGCCCAATAAAGTAGTGCACAAAAGCAAGAAAAACCAGTTATTAGTAAAACTGGTCTTTTCTTATATTATAACTTACTTTCCCACCTATATCTAGAGTAACATAATAATAATAGTAACATCCTTTTGTTGAAGTACACAATGTAAAGCGTGATTTTTACTTCTCACATAAATTTTTATTCGCTTTGTTTTTATATAGATAGATTACTAGTACTGCCTCAAATTCCACACTGCGAAAAAAAAAGTGATTTTGAGTTGTTCGTAAAAGCATTATTCAATTTTCTCATACTTGATGCATAGTATTAGAAGTAAGCTGATTATAATTATTAGATAAAAATCCCTTAGGTACAAAAAAAAGCCGTTC
>CAYJIN010000008.1:11462-45382 GCA_964370245.1 uncultured Desulfovibrionaceae bacterium | reverse complement strand
CAAAAGAACGTGGCGCAACTATTTATGCTGAAGTTGTTGGCTTTGGTGCTTCTGGTGATGCATATCACATGACAGCTCCACACGAATCAGGTTCAGGCATGAAACAAGCTATGCACGCAGCTATTAAAGATGCTGGTGTAAAACTTGAAGATATCACATGCATGAATGCACACGGAACTTCAACTCCTTTAAATGATAAAACAGAAACAAAAGCAATCAAAGATCTCTTTGGTGAACATGCAAAAAATATTGCTATTACAGCAAATAAATCACAAATCGGTCACTTGCTTGGTGCTGCTGGTGCAGTTGAAGCTATTTTCTCAGTAATGGCACTTCACACTGGTATGGTTTCTGGTACAATCAATAATACTAACCCTGATCCAGAATGCGATTTGAACTATATGGCTGACGGCGCTAAGAAGTTAGATCCTGAATACGTTCTTTCAACTTCATACGGTTTTGGTGGAACAAACGCAGCAGTATTATTCAAAAAATTTGCTGAATAATTTATCTTTATTAAGCTCATTTATTTAGCCTTTGGTTGATAGATGAGCTTTTAACCTTATACATTCAAAAATACGGTTTTTAGATGTTTTTGATGAAAATTTTTTTAGTCGATAAAACGCACTAGAAAGGACTTAAAATGCATGAATTAATTTTACAAGACAAAGCAATTGCTGATGCTATTTTCCTAGAAAGCAATAGACAAATGTCTAACTTAGAACTTATTGCTTCTGAAAACTTTGTTTCACCTGCTGTTCGTGAAGCTCAAGGCAGTGTTTTAACACATAAATATGCTGAAGGCTATCCACATAAACGTTATTATGGTGGCTGTGAGTTTGTTGATATCGCTGAAGATATTGCAAGAGATAGAGCTTGTGAAATATTTGGATGCGATTATGCTAACGTGCAACCTCATGCTGGTTCACAAGCAAATATGGGTGCATATTTAGCATATTTGAAACCAGGCGATACTATTCTTGGTATGGATTTATCACACGGTGGTCACTTAACACACGGTAGTCCAGTAAACTTCTCTGGCCGTCTTTTCAATATTGTTTCTTACGGTGTTGATAAAGAAACTGGTTGTATTAACTACGAAACTGTTCGTAAATTAGCACATGCTCATCGTCCTAAAATGATTGTTGCTGGTGCTTCAGCGTATTCACGTACACTTGATTTTGCTAAATTTAGAGAAATTGCTGATGAATGCAATGCTAAATTCTTAGTTGATATGGCTCATATTGCTGGTTTAGTTGCTGCTGGTTTACATCCATCACCAATTCCACATGCACACATTGTTACAACAACAACACATAAAACTTTACGTGGCCCACGTGGTGGTATGATTTTAGCAAATACTAAAGATAACGAAGGCATTGATAAAACTTTGAATAGCCAGATTTTCCCAGGCATTCAAGGCGGCCCATTAATGCACGTTATTGCTGCAAAAGCTGTTGCTTTTGGTGAAGCTTTGAAACCACAATTTAAAGTATATCAACAAAATGTTATTGATAATGCTGCAACTTTAGCTTCTTGCTTAATGGGTGCTGGTTATAAACTTGTTTCAGGTGGCACTGATAACCACTTAATGCTTATTGATCTTACTGAAAAAGAATTTACAGGTAAAGATGCTGAACATGCTCTTGATATGGCTGGAATTACAGTAAATAAAAATACAGTTCCTTTTGAAACACGTTCACCATTCGTTACTTCAGGTATTCGTGTTGGTTCAGCAGCGCTTACAACTCGTGGTATGAACACACAAGATATGGAAAAAGTTGCTGGATTTATTGTTGATTCCTTAGCAAATATTCAAAATGAAACAAGGCTGAAAGAAATTCGCAAAGATGTAACAATATTTGCTTCATCTTTCCCATTGTTCAAAAATTCATAAATAAATTGAAGGAAATACAAAGGTGAAAGCCTTTGTATTTCTTTTATGTGCGAGATAAATATGAGACTTAATTGGGAAGAATACTTTTTTCAAATTACTTATACAGTTGCGCAGCGCTCAACCTGCATCCGCAGAAAAGTTGGAGCCATTGCCGTTCGTGATAATCATATTTTGGCAACAGGTTATAATGGAACGCCTTCTGGTATTACGCATTGTGACAAAACTGGATGCCTTCGTGCTTCTTTAAATGTTCCTTCTGGCGAGCGCCATGAAATTTGCCGAGGGCTTCATGCAGAGCAAAATGTTATTATTCAAGCAGCTCAAGAAGGCATTTCACTAAAAAATGCAACTATTTATTGCACAACTCAGCCTTGCATTATCTGTACTAAAATGCTTATAAATGTTGGCATTAAAGAGATTTATTATTCAAATGCTTACCACGATTCTTTAGGCGTTGCTATGCTTGAAGAAGCAGGAATTAAACACAGCCTTATCGAATTTACCCCCAAATCAGAATTTCCATTATAGTTAAATCTATTCTATAAAGTGCATGAGGGAAAATATCATGACTGATTATCAAAAAAAATTTTATCATGACGCTATGCATGAAGCATTGGAATTGGCAAAAAAAGGTAGATATAATGCATCGCCAAATCCTTGTGTTGGTGCTTTGCTTATTGACGAGAGCAGAGAAGCAAAATTTGAAGTTATAGCTCGTGGTTATCATAGAAAATATGGTGAACATCATGCTGAAATCGAATGTTTATTAGATGCACAAGAACAAGGCATTGAAGTGGCTGATAAAACTCTTCTTGTAACGCTTGAACCATGTAATCATCAGGGTAAAACACCTCCTTGCACAAAAGCAATTGTAGAAGCTGGCATTAAAAAAGTTGTTATTGGTTCGCGTGACCCTAACACAGTTGCAAGCGGTGGAATTGAATTTTTAAGGGCAAATAATGTTGAAGTTTTGGTTGGAATTTTCTGCGATCAAACTCAACAAGCTTGTGAAGATATACTAAAAGATTTCAAAGTTTGGCTTCTTCAAAAACGCCCGTTTATTATTTTGAAAATGGCAACAACCCTTGATGGTAAAATTGCTACTTCAAATTTTGATTCATCCTTTATTAGTAATGAACTTTCACGCAAAAAAGTTTCTCATCTTCGTGCAAATGTTGGCAGAGCAGGCGGAGTCGTGCTTGTTGGTTCAAATACTTTTCTAATGGATAATCCAAAATTAAATGCACGAGATGTTGATTGTGCAGCACAGCCAAGGGCTGCAATTATGCTTCCAAGTTTAAAACAAAAAAATATTTATAAGCATTTTCTTTTTACTGATCGTGCAAAAGAAACTATTATTTTTACGACAAAAAAAGAAGCTGATTCAGAATTTGCTTCTGAATTACGTAAAAAACATATAAAAATTTATGGTGTGCAAAACACGGTAAAAATAAATTCAAGTTTTTCTATAGAAAGAAAACTTAATATGGCTGAGATAATGCAAATTCTTTATCAAGAAGAAAAAGCACCCTATGTTCTTTGTGAGGGTGGCTCAAAAATTGCTTATTCATTACTCAAAGCAAAACTTGTTGATGAATATAGGCAGTTTATTGCACCAAAAGTTTTTGGCGATAAACATGCAATTAATGTTTTTGAAGGAAATACTTTAACAGATGTATCTTTTGCCCATCAACTAAAGTTCAAACGCATAAACAGTTTTGGAGATGATGTAGAGCTTGTCTATGAGCCAATTTATTAGTTTTTTTACTTTTTAGGTAAATACAATTTATAAAAATAATGAAAATTTACATTTTTTCATTTACAAAAAAAATACAGTGATTATATAGAACTATGTTTACAGGAATAATACAAACAAAAGCAACTATTTCAAGCATTGAAAGAAAAAGCAGCGAAGCACGTTTAGTGATTAAACCTTTTTGCATGTATGAAAATGTGCAATTAGGCGAATCAATAGCTGTTAATGGCGTATGCCTAACGGTTGAAAGCTTTGATGCACACACTTTTTCAGCCTATGCTTCTTCTAAAACTTTAGAGCTCTCTAACCTTGGCAAGCTTTCTCTTGGTTCAATTGTAAACCTTGAAAGAGCGTTATCACTAGGTGATAGATTGGGTGGCCACATTGTTTCGGGGCATGTGGATTGCGTTGCAAAAGTTGTGAATATAGAAAAGCAACTTTCTTCAGCAATTTACTCTATTGAGCTTTTACCAGAATATAAAGGGCTTATTATTCCGCAAGGTTCTGTTTGTCTTGATGGAATAAGTCTTACGGTTACTGAAGTCAATGAAAGTTCATTTTCAGTAAACATTATTCCTGAAACTCAAAAAGAAACTACTGTTTCTGAGTGGAAAATAGGTAAAGAAATTAACCTTGAAACTGATATTATTGGCAAATATGTGCATTCACGTGCATTAGCATATACAAATCAAAACCAGCCACAATCAAAACTTACTGAAAGTTATCTTCGTGAGCTTGGTTTTTAATTACAACTGATTTATAAGGATATTTTATGATTTGGTCAATTGAAGACGCATTAGAACATATAAAAAGCGGTAAAATGTATATTTTAGTAGATGATGAAGATCGTGAAAACGAAGGCGATCTTACCATTGCAGCTGAATTTGCAACACCAGAAGCAATAAACTTTATGGCAAAATATGGCAGAGGATTAATCTGTCTTCCTATGAGTGCAGAATTATGTGATAAGCTTGAACTTCCGCTTATGACAACTAGAAATGGTTCACGTTTTGGAACAAACTTCACTCTTTCAATTGAAGCGCGTGAAGGTGTGACAACAGGTATTTCAGCGGCTGATCGTTCAACAACAATTTTAGCTGCTATTGGCGATGATGCTAAGCCTACTGATATTGTTATTCCAGGGCATATTTTCCCACTTCGTGCTCAACCAGGTGGCGTTCTTATTCGTGCTGGTCAAACTGAGGGGAGTGTTGAACTTTCTGAATTAGCAGGATTAAAATCAGCGGCTGTTATTTGCGAAATTCTTAATGAAGACGGAACAATGGCACGTATGCCTGACCTTGAAATTTTTGCAAAAGAACATAATCTTCCTATCGTAACTATTCGTGATCTTATTCGTTATCGTTTGAAAAAAGGCCAAGTTGCTGTTTCTCGTGCTGCGGAAGCAAAAATGCCTACAAAATATGGCGAATTTACAGTATATGCTTATGAAAACGATTATGATGAAAAAACTCATCTTGCTCTTGTAAAGGGCGATATTTCTGATGGTGAACCAGTATTATGCCGTGTGCATAGCGAGTGTTTAACTGGTGATGTGCTTGGTTCTTTACGTTGTGATTGTGGTAATCAATTTGCGGCTGCTATGGAAGCAATTGAAAAAGAAGGCAGAGGCATTCTTTTATATATGCGCCAAGAAGGTCGTGGTATTGGTTTAGCAAATAAAATCAAAGCCTATGCTCTTCAAGATGAAGGCTATGACACTGTTCAAGCAAATGAAAAGCTCGGATTTAAAGCAGATTTACGTGATTATGGCGTTGGCGCACAAATTCTAGTTGATTTAGGCGTGAAATCATTACGCTTGCTTACAAATAATCCAAAGAAAATTGTTGGCTTAGAAGGCTATGCAATTGATATTGTAGAAAGATTGCCTATTGAGTGTGAATCAAAAGCTGAGAATAAATGCTATCTTCGCACTAAAAAAGAAAAATTAGGCCACCTTCTAGAAGAGGTTTAGGTTCTTTTTATAGATTTTTACTGTGGCTTTATTCATTGTATGGGTAAAGCCATTTTTGTTTAATGGTAAACTGTATTCTACTTATATGTATATTATATAACTTGATTAATAGTATAATATACTATATTGATAAAATGCCTTATTAGTAAAATAACTATAAAAACCGTTAAAAATGGATGTAGATATATGTCAGAATTTAAATTAATAGAAAAAACTCTTGGTCAACTTTTGCGTGAAACCGCACAAAAATTTCCTGATCAAGACGCTATTGTGTATTACGAAAAAGAATTACGCTTCACGTGGAAAGAATTTGATGAACGTGTTGATATGCTTGCAAAGGGCTTGATGGCGCTTGGCATTAAAAAAGATGAAAAAGTTGCAATTTGGGCAACAAATGTGCCTTATTGGGTTGAACTTATGTTTGCAACTGCAAGAATTGGCGCAATTTTGCTTACAGTAAATACTTCTTATCGTGATAATGAAATCAAATACTTGCTACAACAATCAGATACTGAAACTCTTTGTGTTATTGAAGGCGTTCGTGATCATGATTTTATTTCAACTGTTTATTCTGTTATTCCTGAATTAAAAAAAGGAAGAACTAATTTACAAATTGCTGATTTGCCACACTTTAAACGAGTTATTCTGCTTGGCGAAGAAAATCATCGTGGCATGTATACTATTGATGAGGTTTGTAAACTTCATTCACAAATAAGTGAAGAAGAATATCTAGAAAGACAAAATTCGCTTTCTCCACACGATGTAATAAATATGCAATATACTTCAGGAACTACTGGATTTCCTAAAGGTGTAATGCTCACACATTCAGGTATTCTTAATAATGGTTACCATATTGGCGAAAATCAAAAACTCACAAATAATGATAAAGTGTGTATTCCTGTTCCGCTTTTCCATTGTTTTGGCTGTGTTTTAGGTGTGTTAGCATGCGTAAACCATGGTGCTTGCATGGTTATCATCGAAGCATTTTCACCAATACATGTAATGAGTTCAATTGATCAAGAAAAATGCACAGCTCTTTATGGTGTGCCTAGTATGTATCTTTCAATTTTAGAACATAGACTCTTCAAAAAATTCAACTATTCTTCATTACGCACTGGAATTATGTCTGGTGCTGTGTGCCCTGAACCGCTTATGCGCCGTGTGCTTGAAGAATTAAATATGAAAGAAATTACAATTCCTTACGGACTGACAGAAGGCTCTCCTGTAATGACAATGACAAAAACCGATGAAAAATCAATGGATAATCGTTGTCAAACTGTGGGCACTGCAATGCCAGGAATTGAAGTTTGTATTTTCGACCCTGATACTGACGAAATTCTTCCTCCAAATACAGCGGGCGAAGTGCGTTGTCGTGGTTATAATGTGATGAAAGGCTACTACAATATGCCAGAAGCAACTGCAGCTGCAATTGATAATGATGGCTGGTTACATTCAGGCGACTTGGGCGTAATAAATGAAGAAGGCTATTTAAGAATTACAGGCCGAATTAAAGATATGATTATTCGTGGCGGCGAAAACATTTATCCACGTGAAATTGAAGAATTTCTTCTAGGAATGCCTGAAATTCATGATGTGCAAATTGTTGGAATTCCATCGAAAAAATACGGCGAAGAAGTTGTTGCTTTTATTATTCCAAAACCTGATAAAGAAGTGCACGCTTGTGATATTCGTGATTTTTGCCGTGGAAATATTGCTTGGCATAAAATTCCAAGACATACAACAATTGTGGATTCATTCCCAATGACAGCATCAGGAAAAATTCAAAAATATAAATTACGTGAAGCGGCTGCCCAGCTCTATTCACATTTAGCTTAAAAATAAAAGAGAGGTTTTTGCCTCTCTTTTTTTGTGCTATAATTTAGGTTTGATAAAGATTTCTCTAAAAATACTGTATTAATCTTAGCTTGTTACTGAAATTTTTACTGGACTTGGCTTTCACTAAAATAAAGTTCTTTTACAAGTTGTAATTGTTCATCACGAGTTAGAAATTCATTATCAAGTTTTGCATCAAGCGCAACATTTAATAATTCTTTATAAATTTTTCCATGAGGAATTTGCAAACTCTCTAAATCTCTACCTGTAATATCAGCTTTTTCATGTTGCCATTTGAGGATATATTGTGTGAGCGCAATTTTTAAATCTTCGTTTTGTGTGCGAGCCATGCAATAGAGAATAACTTCCATTGGCATGGAAAGAAGAATATGGCGCAAACGGCTCACTTTACCTTTATTTTTTGCCCAGCGTTCAAGAGTGTGGAATACTTCAATAATATGTGAGCGAAGTGTGAGTAAATGTTTTGCTCTTTTTTCTTTAAAAGCAAAACGGTTGATTATTTCTTCAAATTCAGAAAGTTTTGCGTTTCTTAATAAAGCAATAATAACAATAGCTAAAGCATCTATTTTTTCTTCAAGATAGAGTTTCGTATACCATTCAAGGCGGCGCAATAAATCTTTCAAAATATTTTCTTTATTGACTTCAAGTTTTAGCTGAGGATGAATTGAATGCAAGACATTAAATTCTTCAAGACGCATAAAATATTTAAATGTGCTTTCCTCTTTTAAAATAAGTTCAAGTTCAGCTGTAAGACGAACCCCTGAAAGCTTATCAACAAGTTGAAGAGAAACAGCATTTTGCATAAGTTTTTCGCATTGAATATCAATATTAAAACTATAGCGCTGTTCAAAACGAATTGCTCGAATAATTCGAGTAGGATCTTCAATAAAACTAAGTGTATGAAGCATGCGAATTTTTTTATAGCGTATATCAGGTTGACCATTGAAATAGTCAACTAGCACTCCATAAATTTGAGGATTTAAGCGAACAGCCATAGCATTGATTGTGAAATCACGCCTATATAAATCCATTTTAAGTGAAGAAACTTCAACAGTTGGAAGTGCGGCAGGATATTCATAATATTCAAGGCGCGCAGTTGCAATATCAAGTTTACATTCTATGCCGCTTTTATTTTTGAAGAAGATTGTTGCCGTCATAAAAGTTTCATGCTCGCGCACTTTACCATTGAGAGCTTTTGAAAGTTTTTTTGCAAATAAAATACCGTCACCTTCAACAACAAAATCAATGTCAAGTTCTGACCAATGGCGCAGTTTTTTATCCATAACAATATCACGAACAAAACCACCCACAGCGGAAACTTGAAAAGACATTTCTTCAGCAATTTTTCCTGCAAGTTTTAATATTTCAACGCATTCTTCGCCAACTCTATCGAAAATTGGTTTTGCTAAATTGCGTTTTTTTGCTTTTTTCGACTTTGTTGGCATTGGTAAAATTGTGTTTTCATCAGAAAAAAGTCTAATTAAATCAGTGCGTGTAATAACACCAACGGTTGGAAATTGAAGAAGTTCTTCTTGTGTGAGATCAACTTCAGGTGAATTTACTACAGGTAAAAGCCTTTGCTTTTCACCAATAATAATATCCATAATATCTTGCAAATGCGCTTTGAGTGAAATTACTTTAAACTCTCTTTGCATGTAAAGAGCCACAGAACTTTCAGAGGTAAGATGATTGAGTTGTGCACCTCTTGAAGCTTGTTCTTGCGTGATCCAACCAATACAAGTACGTGTATTTATTTTAAAAACAGGCACTGCTTTGAGGCCATATCTTATCATAATTGTTGAAGCTTCGCCCATGCTCGTATTTTCATACACACGCACAACAGGGGTTGTCATCAAAGTGCTTGCTAATTTATGAAGATTTAATTGTAGGTAAATTTCTTTGATAAGCAAATCTTTCACTTCAGAAATTGGCATATTTTTCACGCTGGCAGAGGCTGCAAATTCATGCCCGCCGCCGCCTATAGCACTGCACACAGCGCCAACATTGAGATTTGCTTCAGTGCTTCTTGCAAGAACTTGAATTTTTTCAGCCATTTGTGCAAGAGCAAAGAAAACCTTACACGGTTGCATTTCCATAAAGCGAGGTGCAAGAAGAGCAAAATCGTGAATATAATCATCCGAACTTGTGCTTGCTATAACAATTTTTTGATCAACAATTTCATGATATTCAGCTGTTTCAAGCAATTCATTCAAGGCTTTTATGTGGCTTGGTGTAAGTTCAGTGCGCATATAAAGGCGAATTTGCTGTGCATCAATGCCTACTTTCCATAATAAAGAGGCAGCTTTAAAATCTTTTTCAGTCGTTGAAACATAAGTAAATGAACCTGTATCAATATGAATTCCAAGCGATAAAAGCGTAGCTTCAATAGATGAAATATTTTTATATGGATTATCTTTTTGCAATAATTCTAAGGAAATAAGTGAAGAAACAGCGCCGATTTGTTCAATGTGTTCTTCATCAGCCTCAATATCGTCTTCACTTGGCGGATGATGATCCCACACAATTATTTTTGCTTTTTTAAGTTCTAAAACTTCTTGAATATGCAAAAGTCTTGAGCTTTGTCTTGTATCAACAATTACAACTCTATCAATTGATTCAATAAGTTCTTGAGAATTTTTCAATTCTTTAGGGCTAATGATGCTATAATGTTCACGTGCAACTTCATCAATATATCTTTGTAGATTATTTTCTTGCGTGCCTGGGAAAAGCAAAATTGCGTCAGGATAGATTAAGCTTGCGCCTATAAGCGAAGCAAAAGCATCAAAATCCGCATTTTCATGGCAGGTGATTAACGTTGACATATCATTCTAACCCTTTCTTTTATTATTATAAAATACACTAATTTTTTCTTTCCGTCTATTTCTTTTTTTGAAGAGCTAACAATATCTATTGACTTGTGCAATGAAAATTTTGTGTTTCATTTATATTTTTGAGCGTATATGATGTTTTGCAATGGAATCAACAAGATGCTGGCTTTGAATATGTGTATAGATTTGCGTTGCTGCTAGATCGCTATGGCCAAGAAGAAGCTGCACTGAACGTAAATCTGCACCATTTTCTAAAAGATGTGTGGCAAAACTATGCCTAAAAGTATGCGGAGAAACTTTTTGACGAATATCAGCTAATAGTGCGTATTTTTGAATCATTTTCCAAGTATATTGTCTTGTAAGCGCATTTCCTGAACGGTTTACAAAAACAGCATCGCATTGCGGATTGAATTGTGGGCGAATATTTTGAATAAAATAATGCAATTTTTCTAAAGCCTTTTGATGAATTGGCACAATTCTATCTTTATCGCCTTTGCCATGGGTTTTTATGAGCGAACGGCTTGAATCAATATCAGTCAAGCTCAAATTAATAAGTTCAGTCACACGCAAACCAGCAGCATAAAGAATTTCTAAAATAAGGCTATCTCTTTGTGATGATTTATCTGATTGGTTCGCCATTGAAATCATTTTTTCAATTTCTTCTTTGCTTAAAACATAAGGAATATTTTGAGAAAATTTAGGCGAATCAAGAAAAATTGCAGGATTATTTGGAATGTAGCCTTCTGAATTACAATAAAGAAAGAAGGAGCGTATGCTCGAAAATCGCCTTGCTAAAGTGCGAGGTGCATTCCCTTGTTTTTTTGCAAAAACTGCAAATAAGAGTAAAGTTTCATCATTGATGTCTTCAAGTTTGGCGTTCACTTTGTTGAGAAAAAATTCTAAAAGTTCAATATCTTGCTTATAAGCAGAGAGTGAATCTTTTGAAAGCCCACGTTCAATCAATAAATAATTAAGCCATTCTTCTTTATAAGCAAGTTTTTCTAACATTTTTATTTTACTTTTGCATTTGGAAATTTAAAGTTTAGCACAGCCAATTTGTTTTGTGCGTCTTTTTTACTAGCATAAGGCCCAGATTCCACATAAAAACGTCCACCACGTTGATAAATATCAGAACTAAAACCAAGATTAGTAAGAATATCTGCGGCTTTATTAGCTTCTTGATTTGTGTCATAGCTTCCAATGCTTATGAAAGTATTTCCACTCGGCGATGCAGTGGGTGGCGCAATTTCAGGAGTTCGAGAGGTATCAAATTCAACTTTGCTTAAACTTTCAACTTGTGCATCATTAGTGCTGATTGCTTTTTTGCGTGTTGTTTTTGAATCATATAGGCGAACGCGTGCGGTGCCTTGATTAAGCATGCCCAATTCAAGCGCGGCTTTTCTTGATAAATCAATAATTCTATTATGCGCAAAAGGCCCTCTATCATTGATGCGCACTCGAACAACTTCGCCATTTTCTAAATTTTCAACATAAATATAAGTGCCTAAAGGTAAAACACGATGCGCAGCAGTATACAGATGTTGATTATAAATTTCACCATTTGCAGTTTGCTTGCCATGAAAGTTTGGACCATACCATGAAGCAACGCCAACTTCATGAAAGCCTTCTGCTTGCTCTTTTGTGAGTGGTTGATATTTCACACCTTTTATTATGTATGATTTTGGAGTGCCTGTAACTTCAGGGTAAGGCGAAGGGAAAAATCCTGCACAGCCAGAAAGAAATAAAGAAGAAGCAAGTAATAATGAAAGTGTGAATGCACTTTTTTTGATATGTAGTTTTTTCATTCTATTCTCCTTATAAGAAAATATGAAATTATAATAGTTTAGATATAAGGCAAAGCAAATCTCAATAATGCCATACAAGCCATGCCAAAAACTAATGTGAAAAACAAGGATTTTGTTTTTATAGCAACAAGAAAAGTTGGAATAGCCACAAGTAAATAATGATTTGATAATGATATAAACAGTTTACTATCTTTTGTAAAAATTTCAGAAGCTACCATTGCTGAAAGAATAGCTGGTGGAATATATTTTAGCCACTTTTCTATGATTTTTGGCATAGTTACATTTGCAAGAAGTGTTACAGGAAAAACACGAATTACAAACATAGATAAAGCGAGTAGGGCAATGAGTATGATTAGTTCAATATTTGTCATGTTTTACACCTAAATCCTGTCTAAATTTTCTTGTTGTTCTAGTGGAATGGAATCATTCTTTTCACGTCTAATTTCTAAATAAGCGCCCACACTAGCAGCGATAATTGCAGCAATAATAAGTGCATATTTACCAAAACCAAGTGAAACACAAAGAACTAAGAGCAGAGCACCAAGCAAAGCAACAATGCATTGTATACGCTCAAAACAAAGAGGAACAAGCAAAGCAATAAACATTGCAGGAAGGGCATAATCAAGGCCATAAGGGCGGATATCAGTAAGCAATTCACCCGAAACAATACCAAGTAATGAGCCAAAAATCCAGCCACCGTGGGAAGTTAAATTTGTTGCAAATAAAGTGAGTTCGCTTGCTCTTTCAATTTCAGAGTTAGCGTCAATTTCTTTTGCTAAAATTTTTCTTTTATGTTCTTCATCTTCTTTTTTGAAGTTAATATAGTGCACAGCAAAACTTTCATCAGTAATTTCAGCAGCAAAGAAAACTTTTTTTATGAAAGATAATTTTTTAATATATTGCAATAGTGAAGATACCATTAAAAAATAACGTAAATTTATAAGGAAGTTTGCAATTGCAATAGTAAGAATTGGTGCGCCCATGCCAACCATTGAAGCCGCAATAAATTGACCAGAACCAGCATAAACTGTTATCGACATAATAAAAGCAAGCAGAGGAGTAATACCACTTTTTACTGCTAAAACACCAAAAGCAAATCCTAAGGGAAGATAGCCAAGAACAACAGGTAAGCCTCTTTTTACGCCTTCCAAAATTTCTTGCCTTTGCATTGATTTATTACTATTTGTTTTGTCATTTTGCATATTTTTTTGCTTTGTTTGCTCTTCCATTTCTCTCTACTCATTAATAAATTGAAAATCTGTGGAAATGCCTTTCTAATTTTTTAATAATTGATTATAAATTTTGCTAAAAAACAGGAAAAGCACTAAAAAATCATTACTTTTCTAGCATAGTAAGAAAAAATAGTCCAGTCTTTGGAGTTGCTTAAATATACACATTTGTATATTATTGTGTGCTTGACACTAATAAATTTAGTATTAATTTTATCTTTGAAATGTTTATTGCAAAATAATAGAAATTAGTGCATAAAAAAGATAGATAATTATTTGATAACTATGTCATTTATAAAGGCATAAAAATACAAGTTGGTATAAAAATGAGCCAAAAAAACATTATAGATAATTTAGGCAGAGTTAAAACATATCATTATAAAAATGAAGGCACTAAGGCATTAAATTCATTGATTATTGCTCTTCGCTCACTCGTAAAGCAAGGCCAAGTGCCAACAGTTTTACGTGGGCAAGTGCGTGAAGCAACTTCTTATATAGGTAGTGATAAAAACATTCAGAAACACTCAAAAACTCCTATTGCTTATTCGCCTGGAAAAGAAAAAGAATTGCTTGCAAACCTTGAAAAAATTTATGAAACTATTGAAGGCGTTGCAGGAACTGAAACAAAAGAACAAGCAAAAGAAAGAAAACTTCAACTTGATAAATTTTACAATCTTGGCCTAAAACTTTTGAATGCAGGAAAAATTTCAGAAGCAGATCAATCATTCCATGAAGCCTTGAAATATTATAGAAATGAAAAGAAAATTTATACTATGATTGCAAAAGCCCTTTGTAATGCAAAAGAATTTGTGCGTGCATCAGATTATTTGAAGAAAGCATATCAAATTTCACCAGACGCAGAAGACGTGCGAGAACTTATTACGCTTGTAAAAACAAACACTGGAAAGTAGTTTGCTTTAATCAAATTATACTAGATTTTATAGATAAGAATAGGAGATTATATGTTTATTTTAGGAAATATTTTAGGTGCAATTGCAAGCCTTTTAGGTATGCTCATCAGTATATATACATTTATCATTATTATTTCAGCACTTTTATCATGGGTAAACCCAGATCCTTACAATCCTGTGGTAAAAACTTTGCGTGCACTTACCGAACCTGTATATTATAGAATAAGAAAAGCTCTTCCTTTCACGATGGCTGGTGGGTTTGATTTCTCGCCAATTATTCTTTTACTAGCACTTTCTTTGATTGATGGAGCTATTATTGATTCGCTAAAAGAGCTTGCTTACAGAATGTAAAAGATAACTCGTTGAAAATAAACATTTAATTTATTTCACAATGAGAAATATGAGAAAATTCAAAAAAAAGTATTCACATTTTGTTTATTTTAAGTTACTATAAAGTCAATAGAAATAGCAAAGCTTTTATACCTAACTGTTTTGTTTGTATTTATTTTTTATTGTAACCTATACATAAGGAGTTTGTTATGACGAATGACCAAAACATTGAAGTACTTGTAGCTGAAAACCCTGAATTGAAACCCTTATGGGAAGAACACATTCTTCTTAGTAAACAAGTTGATAAACTTGAATCAAAACCATTTCTTACACCAACAGAAGATGTGGAATTAAAACAACTCAAAAAACAAAAGTTAGATATTAAAACAGCTTTACACGATAAAATTGATGCTTTATAATAAATAACTACATTGAAATTTCGCCCTCCTTATGAAAATAAGTGAGGGCTTTTTTTTATCTGCCTATCAACTTAATTCTCACTTTTCTAGCTTTATTAGCAATCTCAAATACTAGCTAAAAATTAAATACTTGCCAACGGGATAAAAAAGCATTATATGTTTAAGAGATTATAGATTAAGTTTACATATTGAGGTAATAATGCCAATTTACGAATATACTTGCGATAAATGCAATAATATTTTCGAAGAAATTGTATTTAAAGATGATGAAAAACCTGTGTGCCCTTCTTGTGAGAGCACTGAAACTTCTAAACTAATTTCACGATCAAGACATTCTAACGGTTCAAGTGCTTCTGGTGCAGGCGCTTCCATTCCATCTTTTGGCGGAAGTGCTAAAAGTGGCTGTAGTGGATGTTCAGGCGGCAATTGCTCAAGTTGTGGATAGAAATAAATAAAAAATACTGAGATGATGATGAAAGAAATATGTATCGCTACACGTGGCTCACAATTGGCATTATGGCAAGCTAATCATATTAAAAGCTTGCTATTAGATAAATATCCACACCTTCAAATAAAACTTGAAATAATAAAAACTCAAGGCGATAAAATCCTTGATGTTGCATTGGCAAAAGTTGGTGGTAAAGGTTTATTCGTAAAAGAAATCGAAGAAGCTTTACTTGATAAAAGAGCCGATTTGGCTGTTCATAGTTTAAAAGATGTTCCGATGAACCTTCCTGAAGGGTTAAAAATTGCAGCTTTTTTAGAAAGAGAAATCCCATACGATTTATTTTTATCAGAAAAATATCCAAATTTTGAAGCTCTTCCTAAGAATGCGGTTCTTGGAACTTCCTCATTAAGAAGACAAGCACAAGCTTTAGCACTTAGAGATGATTTAGAAGTGAAACTTTTACGTGGTAATGTTGAAACACGCATCAATAAAATGAAAAATGGTGAATATGATGCTATCATCCTTGCTAATGCTGGCGTAAAACGATTAGGTTTACAAGCAACTTACCTTGATTTACTTCAACCAGAATTCTTCCTTCCAGCTGTTGGGCAAGGTGCATTAGCACTCGAAACTAGGGAAGATGATAAAGAAATTAATGATTTATTAGCATTTTTAGATCACCCAAATACACGCGTATGTGTTGAGGCAGAACGCTCATTTATGCGCACTTTAGAGGGTGGTTGCCAAGTTCCTATTGCAGCGTATGCAACAGTTGATAATGAAACAAATAACGCCACTTCTTCCATACCGTTCACACTCAAAGCTCGTATTGCAACAGTTGATGGAAAAGTTATTCTCGAAGCTAAGAAAAGCTCAATTAATTCAGAAGAATGTGGAAAACAACTTGCCCAAGAAATGATTGATAACGGCGGTAAGAAAATTTTAGAAGAACTACTTTCTTCAAACTAACTTTAACGTGCCTTTTTATATATAAAGGTCTAATATATGACAACATCATTAAAGTTGAATGCGCTCTGTTCGCTCGAGCGTATACCTTATGATTCAAGTGATGATATACCAAGAAATTCTAATTTTAAACCGGCTCAACCAAGAGCCTTGCAAGCTTTGGAGCTTGCACTTAATATAAATGATATAGGCTATAATGTTTATTTAGCCGGTGAAGCTAATCTTGGCAGAAAATTCTTTGTTGAAGAATATCTCAAGCCTTATGCTAAGAAAATGCCAACACCGCCTGATCTTGTTTATGTTAACAATTTTGAAGATCAAGATAAACCAATCCTCCTTACTTTACCGTCAGGGGTTGGACGTATATTTAAAAATGAACTTTCAAAAACAGTGCAAGCAATTAGAAAAGAATTGCAAACTCGCTTTGAATCAGACAATTATATCAAAAAAAGATCAAACTTGCTTGATGAATTCAACGATGAAAAAACATCTTCTTTGAAAGAAATGAATAAAATCGCTGAAGAGCATGGCTTTGCGCTTGATTTTGAAGATAAAACTTCACTCACACTTTTCCCAATACTTGATGGCAAAAAAGTGAGTGAGCAAGAATTTGAAACCTTGCCTGACGATGTTAAGCTTGATTTCAAAAAACGTAGTGATTCAATTTTGCATGTGATGAGTTCAATTATTCGCAAAATCACAAAAGCGGAAAATGATACTCGTGAATTTGAAAGAAATCTTGATAAATCAATAATGAATGAAGTGCTTATACGCTTATTTACTCCTTTTGCGAATAAGATTATAAAATCACTCACAAAGCATGAGTTTGATGATAAAGAAGTTGAGCAATATCTTGCGTGTGTAAGAAATGATATGCTTGAAAATTTTGAAATTTTCTTGCCTAAAGAAATGCCACAACAAGCGCCAGCTGATCATTGGATTCCACTTCCGCAAGAGCCTGAAATTTTCAGATATGAAGTGAATGTTTTTGTGGATAATTCTGAAACTAAGGGTGCTCCAATTTTTTGTGAGCCTAACCCAACTGCACATAATCTTTTAGGTTGCATTGAAAGAGAATCAGAAATGGGCGTGCTTATTACTGATTTCACTCTCATAAAAGCTGGTGCTTTGCATAAAGCGCTTGGCGGCTTCTTGATTGTGCATATAGATGATTTACTGCAACATACTAACGCATGGGAAGGACTTCTACGTGCTTTACGTGCTGGTGTTTCACGCATTCATGAAGCAAGTGAACAAGTTGAAGCAAGTAAAATTAAGGGCATTGATCCGCAAGCAATTCCACTTGATGTGAAAATTATTCTTATTGGTGGAGATGCACTTTATGAAAATTTATTATTGCACGATGAACGCTTTAATAAATTCTTCAAAATAAAAGCACAACTTTCTGATTCAAGCCAACGAAACTCTGCAAATATCAAATCATGGGTGCAACATCTTGTTCCTATTATTGATAATGCAAATTTATTGCCTTTCAATAAAGAAGCTTTAGCGGAATTGGTGGATTATTCATCATTCCTTTGTGATGATCAGCGCAAACTTTCTTTGCAATTTCCTATCATTCGTGAAGTAATGATTGAGTCGTCAACTCTTGCAACTATTGAAAATAAATCAATTGTTGATAAAGATTGCGTGCATAGAACACTGCAATCACGTGAGCAACGTCAGTCATATCTCAAAGATTTAGTTTTTGAAGATTATAGCAGGCAGCTAATCAAAATTCAAACCAAAGGTTTTGAAGTGGGCAAAGTAAATGCACTTTCACTCACAACTTATGGCGAATATGAATTTGGTTTACCGCATAAAATTGCTTGTACTGTTGGCGTTGGGCATGGCGGAGTTATCGACTTAGAACGTGAAGCAGAGCTTAGTGGCCCAATCCATACTAAAGCGATGATGATTCTTAAAGGTTATCTCTTGAGCTTATTTGCAAGAACAAAACCACTGGTTTTCACTGGTTCACTTTGTTTTGAGCAATCGTATGGTGGCGTTGAAGGCGACTCGGCATCAGGTGCTGAATTGGCAGCTCTTCTTTCAGCTTTGGCTGATGTGCCGATCAATCTCTCACTTGCCTTTACAGGGGCTGTGAGCCATGCGGGCGATATTCTTTCTGTTGGTGGTGTTACAAAGAAAATTGAAGGTTATTTCGATATTTGTAATCATCAAGGTTTAACTGGAGAGCAGGGCGTTATTCTTCCTTATGACAATCGAGATAATCTTATGCTTAATAAAAGCGTGGAAGAAGCAGTGAATAGTGGTAAATTCCATATCTATCCAGTAAAACATATAACAGAAGCTCTTAATCTGCTTACTGGTATGTCTTGCGGAAAGATGAGAAAAGATTCAACTTTCACGCCAAACTCACTCTATGATAAAGTTGATAATAAGCTCAAACTCTTTGGTTGGTATGCTGAAAATTCATACAAAAAGAAACCAAAAATGTTATAAAAAATTATAATTACGAAAAGCCCTTGAAGAGATTTGAGGGCTTTTTTTGTATAGTTAGTATCTTCTATATCTTCTGTTATTGAGAATTTACTTAGACTAATAAGGGTGCGTGTTCAAAGAAGCGAATTTATATTCTAGCTCACTTTGTATCACTGAATACATTCGACATGCATAGACACAAAAAAAGCTCAATGCCGAAACATTGAGCTTTATTCATTCTATCAGAAAGCTAAACTATTTTTCAATATATTCAAATGTTTTTGCTTCTCTTTTCACATCAAGAGCTATTTTCCATAGGATTGACACAACAAGTGCACCTATTGCAAAAATACCTAATGAAATTACCAATTCAGCAAATGATGGAGTGTAAACAGTAATACCTTTGAATGGGTTAGGTGTGAAACCACCCACTAAAAGACCTAAACCTTTATCAATCCATGAAGCTGCAACTAAGCAGATTAATGCGTATGGTAATAATTTTGTGTTGTTTCTTGTTGCAGGAATCATAAGGTATGCTAATGAACCTAAAGCAAGAACAACTGCTGACCACATCCAACCATTAATCCATAATGATTCACCATTATAGCCAACAAAGAGAGCCATGATTGGTGCATAGTGGCCTGGTGCGCCGCTGTAGAAAGCTGTGAAAAGCTCTAAACAGTAGAAGAACACGTTTAATGCCATTGCATATGTAATGATTAATGTAAGAGTTTTGATAGCTTTTTTTCCAGGGTTGAAATCTGTAAGCTTTTGAACAAGAAGCATGAGAAGTAAGAGAATTGCTGGGCCTGAACAGAAAGCAGAAGCTAAGAAACGTGCAGCCATAATAGCAGTTAACCAGTAGTAACGTCCAGGAATACCAGCATAAAGGAATGCTGTTACTGTGTGGATACCAAATGCCCAGAAAACTGATAAATAGATAACAGGTTTTATCCATTTTGGAGGTTCAACATTATATCTTTCAGCTTCTAAAGTAACCCAGCCAACAACAGCATTGATTACTAAATAACCTGAAAGCACCATCATATCCCAAAACATTACTGATTGAGGAGTTGGGTGTAAAATAACGTTCATTGCTTTATGAGGTTGACCAATATCAACAACAATAAAGAGAACACACATAATAACTGCGCCAATTGCTAAGAATTCACCAAAGATAATCATGCGTTTGAATTCTTTGTAGCCGTGGAAATATGCTGGTAATACAAGCATAACAGCAGAAGCTGCAACACCAACTAAATAGGTGAATTGTGCAATGTAAAAGCCCCAAGAAACATCTCTTGAAAGACCAGTAACTTCCATACCATAGACTAATTGGAACACGTAAACTACGCCAGCAAAACCAATAATCAACATAAGGAAGGCAAGCCAGATATAGTAGCGTGGTGAGCCTTTTAATACTTTTTCTATCATATCGGGCTCCTAGATGATGTAGTAGACACTAGGATCAGTGCCATAGGTTGGTTTACGACGAACAGCAAAGTTATTTGCTAATGTTTGACGAACATCTGATTCTGGATCTTCAAGATCGCCAAAAGTAATTGCACCATTTGAAGCTTCAACGCAATATGGCATTTTACCTTGCTCTAAACGTTCGATACAGAAAGTACATTTTTCAACTGCACCGCGTGTTCTTGCTGGGTATGTTGGGTTGATTTCTGTAAGTTCAGGTTGTGCATCTTTGAAGTTGAACGAACGTGAACCGTAAGGGCAACCAGCCATACAGAAACGGCAACCGATACAACGGTGATAATCCATTGTTACGATACCTGATTCAGTTTTGTATGTAGCACCTGTTGGGCAAACACGCACGCAAGGAGGGTTTGCACAGTGGTTACATAAGAGAGGATATTTGCGTGTTCTCACTTCTTCAGGCAAGGTTTTGTAATCAGGATCATCTGGGAAAGAGCCTTTATAGCCTTCTTTCCAAATCCATTTTACATCTTGCGGTGCAGGAATGCTTGTTGGAACGTTGTGACCAACGTGGCAAGCGTCCATAACTGCAGTGAGAGTTGCATCATCTAATGCGCGAGTATCAATAGCCATTGCAAAGCGTTTTGCAGTGATGGCTGTTTCATTTTTTGCATAATAAGCGCCTTTTGGGGCAACTTGTGCTTGGGCTGTGGAAATGCCACCTAAAAGGGCAAAGCTTGAAATCCCAGCCACTTTAAGAAAGTGTCGTCTTTTCATGAGTTTTTCCTCTTAGTTTCCTTGTGGCTGAATATGGCATGACCAGCAATATGGCTCAACACTATTTGTTTCGTGGCACTTTTCGCAGAATTCTTCATAATTCGCGTGGCAAGTCATACAAGTGTTTTGTAAGCTGATTTCCCATTTTTTGCCGTTAGAAGCAACATATACTCTGTTGCCTTCACGTAAAGCTTCATCACGCCACTCGTTTAATAAAGCCATGTGTTCTGAACGCATAAAAGCAACATCTTCAATGCATTCTTCCATGCCTTCACCTTGCGGAAGCGCAACTTGTGGGTATTCATACTTAGCTGAACCAAGGTTTAACCAAAATGGTGATGTAACAGCAACTACAAAAAGAACAATACCGATGATAACATATCTTGCATTATACATATTATTCTTCTCCTTCACTTGCTGCAACTTCTTCAGCTTCAACTGCTTCTTCTACATCTTCTTCTTCTACTTCAGGATCAGGATATTCTAAATCTTCCATACGAAGGTCTAATGTACGAGGAATTTCGCCAGTCATAACTAAAGCGTTAGCTACTAATTCGTGAAGCCCTGAAACTGTTACGCCAGGTGCCCAATAGTCAGCTACAGGCAAGAGGGTAGCACGGTCAAGAGCACAAACGCATGACATCCAGTTAACGTCGTCATTGTCTTGAACATATTTCAAAGCGTTACCACGAGGGAAGCCGCCACGTAAACGTAATTCCATAATTTCTTCTGTGTTTAAGCCTGAGCCTGAGCCACAGCAGAAAGTTTCTTCACGGATAGTTCTATCAGGCATTTCAACGAAGTTATTACATACTGCATTCAATACGTAACGTGGTTCGTCTAATAAGCCCATACCACGTGCAGGGTTACATGAATCGTGGAATGTTGTTACAATGTGGTTGTTTCTTTCAGGGCGAAGATTAAGTTTATCGTGTTTAATCAAATCCGCGGTGAATTCAGCAATGTGCACCATTTTTGTTGATGCCGCATTATGGAACACTGTGCCTGTGATAGGTGAAACTGGTTGAACCATGTGTGAAGGTGCTGGGCCGTTATATGTATTCATATATTGGTTTACAACACGCCACATGTGACCACACTCACCACCTAAAATCCATTTAGAGCCAAGGCGTTCTGCTTCAGCATACATTTTAGCGTTGAGTTTTTTCGCCATATCAAAAGATACGAATGAACCGAAGTTACCGCCTTCTGATGCGTAAGTTGATAATGTATAATCTAAACCAATTTCATGGAATAACATGAGGTAGCCCATGAAAGTATAGATGCCCGGATCAGCAAAAACGTCACCTGATGGTGCAATGAAAAGGATTTCGTGGCCTTTTTCATTAAAAGGTGGATTGATTTTTACACCGGTGATTTCTTCAATATCATCACATAAGAATTCAACAATTTCTTTGAAAGCGTGTGGTTGAATACCAAGGTGGTTACCAGTACGGTTACAGTTGAAAACTGGTTCCATAACCCAGTTGATACCAAGACCTAATTCGTAAAGAAGCTCACGAATAATTGCTGTAATTTCAGCAGTATCAATACCATATGGGCAATAGAGTGAACAACGACGGCATTCAGTACATTGATATGCGTAGTTGAACCATTCTTTGATGATAGCTTTGTCTAATTTTCTTCCGCCGCCAATTCTACCAAGAAGTTTACCAGCGAAGGTAAAGTCTTGACGATAGATTGAACGAAGAAGTTCTGCACGTAACACTGGCATGTTTTTAGGGTCATTTGTTCCTAAGAAGAAGTGACATTTATCTGCGCAAGCGCCACAGCGCACGCAAACATCCATAAAAACTTTTAGTGAACGGTGCTTTTCAAGTCTTTCTTGAAGACCTTTATAAATAATTTCTTCCCAATTTTCAGGAAGGTGCCAGTCTTCTTCTTCAGGGTTCCATTCGTGTGGATGTGGCATACCTAAAGATTGCATGATGTCAACTTTAGCAGGGTAGCAAAAGTTGCCCGGCTTTATTTCTGGCTTTGTATCAAACCAGCTTTGTTCTGGGAACGCTGGATTTTGAGCCAATAGCTCATTTGGCGTAGGCAATGAGGCCATAGAATTTCTCCATATTTTTTGGCTTTATTGTTTCGACTATCAAATAATAAGTGAAGCTTATAAACCTTAGCTATTTTCTTCTAATGGTTTATCAAGTGGTAAGCCCGCTTCAGCCATTGGTTCACGGAATTCATCTTCATATTCAGCATAAGTGCGATATTTTTTCGGTGGATTCCATGGGTTGATATGACGATATTCTCTTGTATTTACTTTCATATTTCTTGTTGGTGAGAAGAACACACCGCCCATATGCATGAGCTTTGAGAAAGGAAAATACATAAAGAGCACTGAAACAAATGCTAAGTGAATAAAGAAAATGTTGCCTATACCTTCAGCCGAAACCGGATTGAAAGTAACAAGACCCATTGTGAAAACTTTTACTTGCGCAATGTCAACTTTGTCAAAATAACGCATACAAATACCTGTAAGAACAATTCCAGCAATCAAGAAGAGTGGGAAATAGTCGTTAGTAAGTGAAATGTAACGTGTTTTTGGGTTCATTAAACGGCGCAAAATCAAAAATACAACTGCCGCAACAATAAGGGCGTTTGTTATGTAAAAACGTGGAGCGCCAATTTGGAAAAGGCCATCCACAAATTCTAAAACTTGTACGCAAGCTGGTACAGGTTCTAAGAAGAAACGCATGTGGCGGAATAAAATGAGTAAAAAGCTGTAATGGAAAATTAAAGCGAAAAGCCATAGCCACTTTGAAGAATAATACGTAAGCCTAGGAACGCCATTAATTTCTGTGCGAACAGCATTGGTATTTCTGAAAAGAGAACGGAAAGTCAAAACTTCTAATACCATACGGCCAAAAACAGCCATGTTAGATGTTGGTGCATCTAATCTATTTGGTTTAATGAAGTCGAGTGATTTTCCTTGTCCTCCAACGGTAGGAATGGCAAATGGAACAGGTGATTTAGCCCAATATACCAATTTCCAAACAAAGCCAACAACAAAAACAATGAAGGCTACGGCTGGAAAAACTACACCCAATACTGATTGCATGCCAATCAGCGTTAATCCCCAAGCAAGGAAGAATAGTGCAAGGGTTGCCCCTAATGCGATAATCATCTTCTACCCCTAGTGTTAGGTAGTTAATTTAAAAACTTTCTTAATATCTCCATAACTTTAAGAAAGCACACCAAAACCACAATATATACAGCATGTTACTAAAGTAACAGGTGCATATAACATAAAAATATTCACATCATTGTGAACTAAGTGTAAAATTTATATAACATTTTCAAAAAAATCACAAGCACGAAATTCATGTTAAATGCAATTTAATTATTGTAATGTAGAATATTTGAATATTATATTTAGAGTAAATTGAATAAAAAAAGAGTTTCACTCAGCTGCGTAAAACTCTCTAAAAAAATATTTTATTTATTAATTATTTCTTTTTATTGATTAGAGCGAGATTCTTTTCAATTCTTTCGCTTAATCCTAAAATAGTTTGTGCATAAATCGTTGAATTGTTATACTTTCTGATTACTTTTGTTTTTGTGCTTGTGCTACTATTAGTTTTCCAATTGCTATTTTTGAGATATCTGCCAACTGAAGCTATTGCATCAGCAGGCTCAAATAGATTGATAATCCCGTCTTCGTTTCCATCAACAGCTAATTTCTTGATATTAGATGGCATAAATTGGCATAATCCGATTGCGCCATAAATTGAACCAGGCATATTGTAAGGATCAAGATCATTTTCAATAATTTCAATGGCTAAAGCTCTAAACTCATTATATGCCCATTCAGAGCGTTTTTCCATTGTTTCAGTAATCCATGCTTCTTTTTCTTCAGGATTATATTTGAGCTTTTTTGTGAAATCAGGAATTTGTTCATAATCAGTTGAAATTGCCATACTTGCTAAAGTGTAAAAAGCATTTTCTCTGCCAAGATATCCACCTAAGCGAGTTTCAACAAACAATAGTGCGGCAATAACTTCTTTAGGTACATTATATTCTTTTTCAGCTTTTAGAAAAGCATCCATATTTGCATTCATAAAATCAATGCAGAGTAGCGCATTATTTTTTGTTACAATTCCTTTATACCACGGGCCAGGAGTTTTGTAGCCTGATGGTGGGTAATCATAGTTTGGATTTTTTGCTGGTTTTTTATCAGGAGTTGTAGTTGGCTTTTTTTCTTTATATTTAATATTGTAAAGTTCAGTAATTTTTCTTCCCATAGGATCTTGTGAAATTTCAAGAGGGAGCATTGTGAAATATTGTGTAAGCTTTTCTGATTCAACACCGTCTTGTTTTAGTCTATCGTGTAAAGCACTCCAAGTTTCTGTAACTGTTGCATTTTCAACAATCACTTCTTGAAGCTCTTCGCTACCAGCACTTTTTGAGGCGCAAGCATTAAGAAAAAGGAGAGGTAGAATTATTAATAAACTTCTGATTTTCATAGAAATTCCTTTTAGATAAGATTAAAAATACAAAAAACTTTGCCAAGAAGATATTCTTCTGCTTGTTCAAGGTTTAGTGAAGTTGTAGGGAAAGTTTTATTATCAGGCACTAAATCGATACAAGGTTTATGATTTTCCTCTTTATTACTATGGAAAATTTTTGAAATATAAATGCCTTGTAAAGGTAAACAAAAAAGATATATTTCACCAGAAATAAGCGGCATTTTTTTTGTATCTATTGCCACAATTCCATTATTAAGAATAGTTGGCTCCATATTTTTCCCATTCACACGAAAAAGCATAGTTGATTCTTGAGCATATTTTTTTGAAAGATAGAATTCTTCTTCAATTTCAAAAATTTTATTATTCTCATCATCAACTTCTCCGCAATATAAAGAAGAATATACAGGCAAGGATAAAAAAGAATCACTAAATGTTAGTTTAGTGCTTCTTTCTTCTTTAAGGCTTTGACTTTGTGTATTATTTCCTAAAGGAAGAGTTGATTTATTATTGACTGTATTTTCGATTGGGAAAGGTGAATGTTTATCAGCAGTATTAATATATTTGGGCTGAATGCCATTCATTACCCATTTAGGGTTGAGATCACACTCTTCTAATAAAGCAATAAGCCAAGAGTCAGGGATACTGCTTCTTTTTTTAGCATCAGAGATGCTTGATTGTTGCACACCCAACAACTTAGCTAATTGAATTTGGGTTTTTGTGTTTGAACCCTCATAAATTCTATCTAAAATTTCATTAAAGGTTGAATGGTCTTTATGCATTTGCGCTATACCTTTAATAAATTAATTTCTGTAAAGGAGTTTTAGCTCCCTCACAGAAATATAACTTTATTATTGAAGTGGTTTAAGAATTGGGTGTTCAGGTGAAATAAACATACGTGTTTCAGAGTTTAGCGAGTTTTGCATTGCTTCTAAACCACGTTGTAATTCATAAAATTCAGGTGAATTTGAAAATGCGTCAGCAAAAAGTTTCGCTGCTTGTGCATCGCCTTCACCGTGAAGAACTTGTGATTGATAGTTTGCATCAGCTAAAATAAGTGCACGTTCTTTATCAGCTTCTGAACGAATTTTTGTTGATTCTTCAGCACCTTCTGAACGGTATTGTTTTGCTTGTCTTTCACGTTCAGCGCGCATTCTGTCAAAGATAGCTCTTTGGTTTTCTGGTGGTAAATCAGTTCTTTTTATACGAACGTCAATAACTTCAATACCAAATTCTTTCATTTGTTCTGAAGCAAGCTCAGTCACAGTATCCATAATTTCAGAACGATTTGATGAAACAACTTCTGTAAGAGTGTGTGAACCTAATTGCGCACGAAGATGTGAGTAAACAACAGCATCTAAACGTGCTTGAGCAGCAGGAATTGTACGCACTGTTTTATAGAAGTCGAGCGGTGAAATTATGCGCCAACGAGCATAGTTATCTAGTAATATTGTTTTTTTATCAGAGGTAAGAGCTTCTGCTGTTCTTGCATCATAGTCAAGGATACGTGAATCAAAGTATATTACATTTTGAATGAATGGTAATTTGAAATGTAAACCTGGGCCATAGGTTTTATCAAGAGGTTCACCAAGTTGTAAAACCATTGCTTTTTGCGTTTGTTGCACAATGAAAAGCGATTGTGAACCTAAAAATATAAGTATACAGATAAATACTATAAGTGTTGATAGTTTTTTCATGGATTTTCCTTAGCGTACTGTATTGTATGGATTTTGTCTTACTGGAGTTTGTGCTGAAGCTTTTGCATTTCCTAAATTAGGTGTTTGACTAATTGTAGTTTGATTTTGCACTTGCGGAGCACTGTAAGATGATTGCGGGCTAAGCGGCAAAATTGGCATCATGTTTTGCATTTCTTCAGTGATGATAATTTTTTCTAACCCAGGCTGGCTAAGAATTGATTCTAAAGTTTCATATACTAAACGCTGTTTAGTGATGTCAGGCGCTTTGTTATATTCATCTAAAATTGCCATAAAACGGCTTACTTCACCTTCAGCATTTCTTACACGAGCATTTTTATATGCTTCTGCTTGGTTGACAATTTCAGCAGCGTCACCTCGAGCAATAGGAATGATTTCGTTTCTATATGCTTCTGATTCGTTGATAATTCTGCTTTTATCTTCACGAGCAGAGGCAACATCTTTAAAAGCATCGCCAACTTCAGCAGGTGGTTGAACGTCTTGCATCTGCACAGCAACAACTTCTAAACCAACTTTATATCTATCTAAAATTTCTTGAAGAAGAGTTGCAACATCGTTTTGGATTTGAATTTTACCGTCAGTCAAAGCTGCATCAATTAAGTTATTACCTATAACTTCACGCATTGCCGCTTCAGCTGCATTTTTCAACACAGCATCAGGTGAGGCAACGTTGAATAAATAATCAACAGCTGCATCAGGTTTGATACGATATTGAATGCTGAATTGAATGTTTACAATATTTTCATCGCCAGTAAGCATTGCGGATTCATCGCCCACATTTTGAATGCGCCCTTGTTGGAAGTTTGCACTATTTGATTGTGAACGAAAGCCCACTTCTGCTTGACGAATTTGTGTAACTTTAGGGCGATACACTTGCTCAATAGGGTATGGTAAATGGTAATGCGGGCCAGGAGTTGTTGTGTATGCGTATTTACCAAAACGTAAAACAACACCAGCTTCATCAGGTTGAACAATATAAATACCTGACAATAACCATAAAATAGCACCAGCGCCTAAAGCAAATTTTATAAATTTCTTAGGGGCATTTTGCATATTTTCAAAATTTCTGTTTGGTGGTTGATCTCCATTACCATTACCACCGCCATTTCCATTATTTTGTGAACGGACTTTTTTATAAAAATCATAAAAATCTTGAAAAGAGTCGTCTTCACGGCCTTGAGGCTTTTTTTCATTCCTCGGTTCTTGTGGACGCTCGTGTTGCTCATTTTCATCGCTTTTATTATTTTTTTGGTTAAAGGGAGTCCAATTTTGTTGTGTTTTTTGTTTTTCTTTTAATTTATCCCAATCCCAATTCATATGTTTTCCTTTAGATAAGTTTTTTTTACACTATGCTGAATAATATAATAGTGATTTATATTCCTGTCAACAAATGAAAGCTTATATATTTTAAGCAAAAGAATAATAATATTTTATTGTTCTTGCAAAAGAATATATATTTGAATAAGCATACTATCCATTACAAGGGCAGGGTTTACTATAAAACCAAGTGCCTCTTGCGCTTCTTCAATAATATTTAGAATAGTGAATGATTTTTTTGCATCAACTTTAGAAGCAAGAAAAAGTGTTAAAGCATGTGTGGAATGCTCTTGACTATCTTTTTGTAAACTTAAAGCTTTTGAAAGATAAAGCGTGAGAAGATGAATAGCATAAAATGCTTCTTCTTTTGTATAGCCTTTTTGGGAAGTGTGCTTACCAAACCATGATTTACCTTGTGATAGAAACATAAATAAATCATTTACTAACTCATGCTCTTTTGCTTTTTCAATATTTGAAGCAGAACCTAAACTCGCTTCATCATCTTCATAGCTAAAAGAGGGTAATATCAAAACATTTGCTCGTGAAACAAGGGTTGGTAAAATAAGCTCACGGTGGGCTACAGTAAAAATAAAATAGGTAGTATTATTTGGCTCTTCAAGAAGTTTTAGAATTGAGTTAGCCGCACTTCCCGTAAAAGCTTGCGCTTCATAATAAAGTACAATTCTATTTTTTAGTTCAGAGGCTTTTGTGGCGACCAAAGGCTTAAGCTCGCGCATTTCTTCAACTTTAATGCTTTCTTTTAATCCATTGAAAACAATAAAGTCTTGTGAAATTTCATTAGCAATTTTTAAACAAGAAGCACAGGAAAGGCAAGGCGCTGATTTTATTGCACTGTCTTCACAATTGAGTAATGCTGCCCAATGTTTTGCTGTTGCCATGCGTGTTTTTGCTGTTCCACCTTCAAAAAGAATAACTTGAGGAGCTTTTTGCGCCAAAGTTTGCACACGAGATAAAAAGCCCTGCATACTTGCATGATTGAGGGCTTTAAAGATCTCGTTCGCATATTGTTTAGCCTCTTCTTCGGTAGGAAGAAGAACTTCATCTGCATCACTTTTTTTCTTTTTAGGTGCTGCCATTTATTACCTTATCTATTAATCGTATTTTAGAGAGTAACTATATTTCTTTTGAAAGAAGTTTTGAATAGGCAAGTAAATTACCTTCAGCAAAAGGTTTTGCAAATAATTGCATGCCTAATGGAAGATTTGCACTGTTTTTACCTGTTGGGAATGCAATGCCTGGTAAGCCAGCTAAGTTCAATGAAAGTGTGAATATATCCATAAGATACATTTGAATTGGATCATGAATAGCCGCTAAATCCCATGCTGGAATAGGTGAAACAGGCGCAAGAATTGCATCGCAGCCTTCTAAAGCTTTGAGGTAATCTTCACGAATTAATCTTCTAACTTGCGCAGCTTTTTTGTAATAAGCATCATAGTAACCAGAGGATAAAACAAATGAACCGAGTAAGATACGTCTTTGCACTTCTTGACCAAAGCCTTCTGTGCGTGATTTTATATAAAGTTCGTCAAGATTTTTAATGTCTTGCGCTCTTTTTGTGAAGCGCACGCCATCGTATCGTGCAAGGTTTGAACTTGCTTCAGCAGCAGCAATAATATAATAGGTAGAAACTGAATATTTTGTGTGTGGTAAAGAGATTTCAACTATTTTTGCGCCTAAATCTTTTGCGTGTTGTATGCAATCTTGTGAAGCTTGGTAAGTTTCTTTATCCATGCTTTCTGATTCCATAAATTCTTTAGGAATACCAAGTGTAACACCTTCTAAAGATTGTGTGTTTTCTAAAAATGCTCTATAGTTAGGAACTTCAACAGGCGAAGAAGTGTTATCAAGTGCATCATGCCCAGCAATAACTTGTAAAACATCTGCAATATCTTCGCATGAACGAGCCATAGGACCAACCTGATCAAGAGATGAAGCATAAGCAACAACGCCATAACGTGAAACACGGCCATAGGTAGGTTTTAGCCCGAAGCAACCACAAAGGTTAGCTGGTTGACGAACTGAACCGCCAGTATCTGTGCCTAATGATGCAAAGCATTGATTTGCAACAACTGATGCCGCCGAACCACCACTTGAACCGCCAGGAACTTTAGTAAAATCTCTTGGGTTTTTTGTTGAAAAATAGCCTGAATTTTCGCAGGTTGAACCCATTGCAAATTCATCTAAATTGTTTTTACCAAGAATAATTGCGCCAGCTTCTTCAAGTTTTTTTACAACAGTTGCTGAATAAGGAGGAACAAAGCCTTCTAATATTTTTGACGCTGCAGTTGTTGGAATATCTTTAGTGCAGATAACATCTTTAATAGTTACAGGAACACCAAAAAGAGGTTTTGAAGAATCATAGCCATTTTTATCAAAACTACGTGCTTTTTCTAATGCATACTCTTTTGAAACGTGAAGTAAAGCATGAATATTTTTTTCGCTTTCTTCAATTGTTTCAATATGTTTTTTTACTACATCTTCAACAGATAAACCATTTTTATATTCTGCAATTAATTCTTGTATATTTTTTTGAGCTACTGACATTTTCCCACCTACTTACCTTCAACAATTTTTGGAACAATGAAATAATTACCATCTGTTGATGGAGCATTTGACAAAATTTCTTCACGTGTACGTTTATTTAAAGCAACGTCTTCTCTGAAAATAATAGTATGCTCAACAGGTGAGTAGAGCGGTTCAACTTCATTTGTATCAACGCTTGAAAGTTCATTAAAATAGTCAATAATTTTTGCGCACTGTCCTGCATAGGTTTCTAAATTTTCTTGGCTTGGTTGAATTTTAGCCAAAGCGCATAAATATTCCATATCTTGCATTGTCAAAGCCATGTTATAATCCTTTTATTGTAATAGGTTATTATAATAAACTAAATTTCTTATCTAATATTAGAACGTTGGTTTTCAATTTCTTGTTTGTATAAAGTTTTATCAAGTGGTTTGATACCATTCACATCAGGTTGGAACAAGAATAATTTACGTGTTGCTTTACCTGTATAATCCCATCTGAAAGGTGCTGCTGCCCAAGCAAGTTCTTGTAATGTAGAAAGTTGTTGATTGAGAGCAGATACGTTTAATCCTGATTGATTATAATTGAGTGCACTTGCCATTTGAACAAAGTCATATCCAAGGGCTGACCATGCATCGGCTTGTGAACCTTCTGTAAGCAAAGCTCTTTGTAATTGCAATGCGCCATAAGTGCGTGAGCTTTTATCCCAAGCACCAGGGAATATAGATAATTTATAATATTCAGTTTGCATGTTTTCCACTCGATTGAGGCTTTCTTCCCAAAGATTTGTACCCATAAGTGGCATATCAACAGCGCCTTGATAAAGTAAAATTGAAGAAATCATTTCCATATTGCTCCAACTATCAGGAAGGAAAATAGCATCTACTGGCGAAGTTACAAGAGGAAGTTTTTTCTTGCCGCTTGCAGTTTCACGCTCAACTGAACCCAAAAATTCGCCAATGCCTTTTGTCCAAGTGGATTGATCTTCTAAAGCGTATGCATACGAGCTTGTGCGTGTGTTTTTTTGCATTGCAAATTCAGTGAAAAGATCATTCATTTTCATACCATAAGCATCATTTGGATAAATAACACCATAGTCAGAAATCATTAATTCGCCATTTACAAAGCTGAATAATGTATTTAATTGATCTTCAGTCGAGGTAAAGAAACGCCAAGCATTTGTGCCCTCAAACATGCCAGCTGGCAATTGGCTTGAGAAAGCAAAGAATGCTTTTTTAGTGTCAACACCAGTGCTTCTTGCTTTTTCTAAAACAGAAGGACGAAGCGGCCCACCAACAAGCACGCAATTATCAGGCAATGAAGCAACTGAATTTACCCAGCTTGGGCTTTCAGAATCGAAGATATTAAGTGTAACATTTACACCTTGTTGTGATAAAACTTCTTTAGCAATTACTGCGCCGTCTTTAACTTTTTCGCCTATGCTTTTGAAGTTACCTGATAATGGTAATACCATTGACAAACACACATTAGAAAAACGTGGGTTAGGATTGATAACCAAACCTGTGAGGTCGCCCTCTAAAAGCTCAGCATAATTTGTTGTGCTTGTTCCATCTTCGCTTGTTGCTAAGCCAAAAATGCCAGGATTTGCAAAGTATTGTGGATTTCCTAAGCGTTCGAGAGCGCCTTGATTATCAGCAAGTAAATTATTTCTTGCTGCTTCATACACGAATAAAATCCAAGGGAAAGTTGTTTCTTGCACACGAGGTGTAATTTGGCCAAGTTCGCGCAATAAATTAGTCGGAAGTGAACGCAATTCTGAATGTAAAATCGCTTCCATTTCAGCTTTTTTTGCATTATCAGCATTTGCATAGTCATTAGCAAGATTTTGCTGAGCAAATAAAGTTAGTGTTCCTGGGCGAGTTGCAACTACATACAATGCTCTTTCTCTGATTTGTTCAGGCGCATTTGTATTTGAAAAAATTGCCTCTGCTTCACGACCTTGATTAAGTGGTGAAAGGGAATGTAAAGTATTTCTCCAGCCTTCTGCTGAAAAAACATCTTGTGTTTGACTGCCCGAGCTTGCTGTTTCTGATGTGACATCAGTTGCACCGCCACGATCAATAGGTGTATACCTTGTTGATGTGCAGGCGGTAAGTAACATAAGGGCAAAAAAGCCAAAAACAATTCTTTTCATCTATATTCTCCTAAACTTCTGTAATAATAGGCAGAAGTTACAGTAAATTTGTTTTATCTTGATTTATTAGGCAAAAAGTATATACTAGTTATATTGTAAGTTCAAGCTTTAAACTTAGGGCTTAAAAATTTAATACAATGCAAGATAACTATCTAATATGAGGAGAACTTTATGGCTATACACAGACTTCCAATCGGTCCACTTGCTAGCAATGTTTATATAATTGAAAATGGAAAAGATGCAATTATTGTTGATCCGTCAATACATTATGAAGAAATGGCTGAACTTATCAAAGTAAAAAATCTTAAAGTTCAAGCAATTTTATGCACACATTTACACTTTGACCACGTGAGCGGCGTTGCACTTTGTCAAAAAATGTATAATGTGCCTGTATTCGCTGGAAAAGGCGATTTAGACTATAAAGATGATCATCTTACAGGTGGTATGATGTATGGCTTTGATGCTGCTGAAAATTTTGAAGCAAATGCTCTGACAGAAGGCAGAGTTGAATTTGGAACAATTTCTTGCCAGTGTTTGGCAACACCAGGGCATTCAATGGGTGGATTTTGTTTTTATTTTGAAAATGAACAAGCTGTAATTACTGGTGATTCACTTTTTAGACGCTCAA
>CAYJIN010000008.1:0-11362 GCA_964370245.1 uncultured Desulfovibrionaceae bacterium | reverse complement strand
TATTTTGAAAATGAACAAGCTGTAATTACTGGTGATTCACTTTTTAGACGCTCAATTGGTAGAACTGACTTTTTTGGTGGAAATCTTGAACAGCTTCTTTCATCAATTCGTGAAAAACTCTTTACCTTACCAAAAGAAACAAAAGTATATCCTGGGCATGATTTGCCATCTTCTATTCAAGAAGAAATGCAATCAAACCAATTTTTTATGTAGTTCTTCTCGCAAAATTTAACTTTAAATAATCGATATATTATGGACGCGCATCTTCTTCATCTTGCTTCAAAATCGCTTGAAGCTCTCGTTGGCTCTCGCATATCAAAAATCTATCAATACGATGATGATATCTATGTTTTTTCTCTGTATGGACGAGGGAAAAAACAATTTCTTACTGCACGCACGGGTAAGAATATGCCTTTTCTTTTTCTTTCTGATTATCACAATGCTAGAGGTGAAAACCCGCCAGCATCTGTTATGCGTTTAAGAAAATATTTAGGCGGAAAAAGAATTATCAATATGTATTCAGCTTGGTGGGATAGAACTATATTTTTTCAAGTAAAGCAAGATGATGAAGCAAAGCCTTTGTGGTTTAAAATCGATTTGAAAAAAGGTGCACTTTTATGTGATGGCCCTTTTGAAGATTATAAAGAGCCAGAATGGAAAGAGCTTGAAAGCATAGACGACATTAATCATATTCTTGATAAAGAGAATAAAGATTTCTCACCTTTTTTTACACCACCTTTACGTAAAACAATGCGTGAAATTCTTAAACAATCAGATGATGAATTTGAAGCATTTCTTGATATAAAACAACTTGTTATTGATTTAGAATCTGGCGAAGGTGACTTGTTTCTTTACACTGATGATGAAGGCAAAAAAGAGCTGTATGCTTGGCAACTTCCGCAAAGTATGCAAGAGAATAAAGTAGAAGAAATATTTGATAATCCTATTTTTGCTTTGAATGAATATGGAAAATCAACCTTGTTTTCTTCTCTTACTGATAATGTAAAAAGAAAAGTTGCAAAACCATTTTTAGCACAAATCAAAAAGCTGAAAAATTTGCGTGATAAACTTGAAACTGAAGAAGATCGCCTTCAAGAAATGTTTAATAGAAAAGAATTAGCGATAAGAATTCAGTCAAATCTCTATCTTTTTGACAAAGATCATAAGGCTGAATCAATTGAAATTGATGAACAATCATATCCACTTGATAGGCGCTTTACGCTTTTAGAGAATATGGAAAATCTTTTTCATCAATCGCATAGAGGTAAAAGAGGTTTAGTTCATTTAGTTGTAAGAAAACAAGAAGTTGAGGCAGAACTCGAAAAAGCAAAAGAAAGCTTACAGGCAGCTCTTTTACTTTCACAAGCGCCGAAATCATTCTCTGTGCAAGATAGTGCGAAAGATAAAAACAAAGATAAAGCAAATTCGCAAAAAGCAAATCAGAAAAAGCCAATAAAAACTAAAAAAGGTGGCGAATTGCCAAAGCAAGTGCTTTATCGTGAATCAAAAGATGGTTTTACAATCTTGCTTGGTAAAGATACAAAAGGCAATGGCCTTGCGCTGAAACTTGCTTCACCAAATGATTATTGGCTACATACAGCTGATGGAGCTTCTGCCCATGCGATTATCAAGCGTGATCATCAAGGGCAAGTTGTGCCAGAATCAACTTTTGAAGAGGCTGGCATAATGGTAGCTGAAAAAAGTCCGTTCAAGAATGATGAAAAAGCTCTTATTCAATATGCTTTTGCAAAGAATATTCAGCCTATGCGAAACGCTGGCGCTGGTATGGTAAGAATTGTAAAGAGTGAAGGTTCTTTTTGGGTAAGTTTAGCTGATGAATAAAACAAATAAAAAAGATAGAAATAAAATTGAACTACAGTTTAGACGACTAAAATAGTGTTACAAGAAATTAAAATAAAAAAGAGTAGTCAAAATGGCTACTCTTTTTCTTTAATTTATTGAAATTCAATTAAAAATAAAGCATAGAAGTTTTCTTCAATTCTTTAATGCTGTCTAGAATGGCATATTTTTCTAATTGAGTTGTTTTGATAAGCTCTTCAATTACATTTTGAATATCATTTTCTTCCATGCCGTGAATCATGGTAAATAAAGTATATGGCCATTCAGCTTTATTAGGAGTAGGGCGATGATAACAATGTGAAATAAATTGACTTTCAGCTGCAACAGCACCACATTCATCAATTAAAGCATCGTCAATTTCCCATGCTACCATAGCATTATATTTAAAGCCTACTTCTTGATGCTTAATGCTTGCACCAAAACGACGAATAACGCCTTCATCTTTGAGCTTTTGCAATAAAGTAAGCACTTCTTCTTCGCTGCAACCAACTTCTTTTGCAATATCTGCATAAGGAGTGAGTGAATCTGGTAAATTAGTTTGAACTATATGTAGTATTTTTTCTTCTGTCTGTGTGAACTGCATAAAAACCTCCTTAAGACTGTTTGAAAGTGATTTTAACCTGTTGATTGCACTTTTCTTACAAGTAATTTATCGCCTGCATAAAGCATTAAATCAGGAGTAAGTAAAATATTATCACGCACTACTAATGCTGTGCATTCTTTTATGCCTAAGTGTTGAAGTAGACGTTTAACTGTTTTTGCTTCTTTACGTGGAATTTCAATATGTTGTTCTTCTGGTTGGAGATGAACACAAATAGGTAAAGCAGGAACATAATCACTATATTCTTTTATATTATCTGTCATAAATCCTCAATTAAATAATTGTTTTTGGTGTATTTGAACCAGGGCCTGGTTGAATGTAGCCACGTTTGGCTAATCTTTTGATATACCAAGCTTCATCGCTGATTAATAAATGCATTTTATTGTTATGTGCTGAAATTTCAACTTTATCTTGCGGCTTTAAGCTAAAACTTTCTTGCCCATCTAAAGTTAATACAACAGGAGTTGCCATATCGTCAACATTAATACTTACCTTTGAAGTTCCTGAAACAACACAAGGTGGAAAAGCGCCAGCAAAAGGACAAATTGGTGTAATAATTTGCGCATCTAAACCTGGTAAAGCAAGTGGGCCATGCGCTGAAATTGCATAAGCAGTTGCGCCAAGAGGTGTTGAAATAATAAGACCATCACAACGTAAACTACTCATATGATTATCATTTACAAAAAGTGATAAAGCAACAGCACGAACGACTTCTGAGCGTGCAATAACTGCATCATTTAAGGCATAACCTTCATAAATAATTGCATTTTCCCTTCTTACTGTACAGTGAAAAAGCATATGCTCTTCGATAAAAAGAGGATTTATTTCTTGTGGAAATTTTTCAGAATATTTTTTTAGTATTGATGAAAAATCTTCTTTTATTTCAAGCGAATTGAGAGAATGCAAAGTAATATACAGTTTTACAGCCCAATATTCCCAATCAATAGGTTCAGCTTCTGTAAGAAAGCCAACTTTTCCATAATTTATGCCAAATATTGGAAGTGTGTGATTGTGCAAGGCTCTTGCTGTAGCAAGCATTGTGCCATCACCACCAATAACTAAAGCTAAATGGCTTTTATTAGCATGTTTGACAATGCTTTCTTTCTCTTCATGCGAAGAGAGGAGAAAAGAATGCACATTACGAGCTTCAAACCACTCTTTTATTGAATGAGCGGTTTGCCATGCTTCATTATGTTCATGCTTTACAATGCAAAGTATATTAAAATCAGTTGTCATGTTTATCATAAGTTTTCTATTACACATTAATCACTTTAAATCAATCGTTATCATCTATGTGATTATTTTCATAAAGATTTAATGAGTTTCCATCATGCCAAATTCGATTATCTTTTGTTATCTTTCGTTTTGAATAAAAATCCTTATTGTTTTTAAAAGCAAGATAACCCTTTGCAGAAAGTGGAAATTCCCATACATATTTTTTTGAACTGTCAAAATGAGACGAGGAAATATTTTTTTGATAGAGTGTATCAACTGCTAGCTCGATAGCTTTTTCTTGCACGAGTTGCCCAAGAGATGGATGGCTTACACCAGCTAATATTTCTTTGTAAAAATCTTTTTCATACGCAACTCCAATACGTATAACAGGAATTTGCGCTTGCCAACTTTTGTATAGAGCTTTGGCAAGCAATGTGATTGTATCGTCAAAATTCCAAATGGTATGTTTTCCTTCTTTATAGAGGAGAGCTAGTTTTGTGCCTTCAACTACCAAACAAGGGTAAAAGCGCATATAATCGGCATGTTCTAGTGCGATGTCAATGTCTTCTAAAAAATCAGTTCCCACTTGTAAGGGGAGATTTGGAAGAAGCTGAATGCAGAGTTTGAATCCATACTCTTTCACTTGTTTACAAGCATTAATCGCAATTTCTTTTGTGTAAAACCTATGTGAAGCTTCAAGAATTTTCGTATTAAATGACTGAATGCCAAGTTCAATAGTGTCAATTCCTTTTTTTTTCATTTTTTGCAAGCGTTCTTCTGTAAGTGCATCAGGTCTTGTTGAGCAACGTGCTTTTGCAAGAAGCTTTTCTTTTTTGCATTCCTCAATAAAATCAAGGCAAAGCTGAAAATCAATTTCAGGCAAGGCGGAAAAAGTTCCACCATAAAAAGCTATTTCAGACTTGAGAGCATTTTCTTTATTTATAATAAGTTGTTGTTTTGCATTTTCTAAAAGAAGAGTAAGATTTTTAGAGTAATTATTTGAAAAATCACTTGAACTTACAGCAGAAGAATGACGAATATCAGAAGAGAATTTTTGATTGGAAACGCCTGTTTGCAGTTTTTGATTGCAAAAAATACAGATTTGAGGACAACCAAAAAAAGGAATAAAAACAGGAATTAAAGAAATTTTTTCTGCTTTGTTTGTGTTTGCATAACATGATAAAAAAGGGCTTGTAGGCATGGTTTTTCTAGTTTTATTTGATAAGATTAATTGTTTTAGAGAAAGAAAAAAGTAGTTTAGCTGAAAAATAATTGTAATATCTTATTGACATTATACTGAATTTAAGCAATAATTACTTAAGATTTGAAATTCGAACAGCATTACATTTAGCGTGAAAAGACGTTTTTGTCTAGTTCAAAAAAAGGCAGGAATTATGTCCGATTGTATTTTTTGTAAAATAATTCAAGGGTCTATACCTTCAACTAAGCTTTTTGAAACTGATAAAGTTATTGCTTTTTTAGATATAGCACCTATGAATGATGGGCATGCATTAGTTATTCCTAAGTATCATGCTGAAACTATTCTAGATTTACCTTTAGAATATGCACATGATGCTCTTATGGCTCAACAAAAAATTGCTAAAGCTTTAATGCTTGGTTTGGGTGCAACTGGTTTCAATTGCATTCAAAATAATTTCCCTTCTTCTGGTCAAGTTGTAGGGCATGTGCATTGGCACATTATTCCACGTTTTTCAGTAAATGAATTTCCATTGTGGAAGCAAAAGCAATACAACAATCAAGAGCATGTAAGTGATGTTGCGCAAAAAATTATTGCAAACATCTTTTAATAATTTATTAATTCTAAACCTTTAACGCATGGAGTGGTTATGAACAAAGCTCTTACTAAGGCTGACATAGTTGAAGCCGTGTATGAAAAAACTGAAAGAAATCGTTCAGAAGTGAAACAAATTATTGAAAATTTGCTTGTGCTTATGAAACAATCAATCAAAAAAGACCATTCATTACTTGTTAGTGGTTTTGGCAAATTCGAAGCGTATGAAAAAAATGCGCGTCGTGGTCGTAACCCGCAAACTGATGAAACAATTACTTTGCCTCCACGTAAAGTTGTTGTGTTTAGACTTTCACGTAAATTCCGTATTGAATTAAACGGCGAAGCATAGAATTTTAAAATTCAGCTGTAACTAAGGGCTTTACTTTATAAAAATAAAGTATTGTCTTTAGTTGTATCTAAAGTCTAACTGTATTTGCTTCTAGTTTTTTATTATGAAGATTTTTCATTCGCTTGAAATACTTGATTTTATATGTAGATAAATTATTTCTTTATCAGCACTTTCCTTTTACCTTGACACTTATTAGTAATAAATGCTAATAAGTAAGTAGACAAAGGAGATAACTATGAAACTTAAAGATTTTGCAGATTATACTATAGATTGGAATTTAGGCCCTGAAGATGCAGTAACCTTGTATTTAGAATGGGGTAATAACGATTGGCACGCTGAACATCCGCCAGTGCGTTCAAAAGACGATGTAGCAATATATTTTGTTATTGATCATTGGCTTGAAAAACCAACACTAAGACTTGTTAAGCGTAATTCAGAAGAAGCTATTGATCTTTATTCTTCAGAACTTCCAAAAGAATTAGAAGATGAATTCATCAAAGAATTTGGAAAGTTAAAAGGTGTTTCAATGCCACCTGAATATATTAAAGAATGGATCAAGACTGAAATGTATGGATCATAATTAATGACAAAACTAAGCTATAAACAATGGCTTCAAGTTGCAAAACAAAAATGTAGAATAACAGGGGTGGAGGAGTCTGCTCCTGTTATTTTATTAGAATTTGTTTGTAAAAAGCCTCGTGTGTATTTTCGTGCGAATGACAACCTTTTAATTAATGATAGTGATTTAGTTAAGCTTGATGCTTTTCTTGAGCGTTATCTTAACTTTGAACCACTTGCCTATATAATAGGTAGTAAAGAATTTTATGCTAGGGATTTTATTGTCACTCCCTCTGTTCTTATTCCACGCCCTGAAACTGAACTCATTATTGATGAAGCAATTGCTTTTTTTAAAAATAACGCACAAAGTGAACCAATTAAATTTTGCGATATTGGCTCTGGTTCTGGTTGTATTGGAGTTTCACTTCTTTGTGAAATTGAAAATTCAGCTTGCACATCTTTTGATGTTTCTGAAAATGCGCTTGAAGTTTCGCATCGAAATGCCACATTGCATAATGTTTCAGAGAAAATTAAATTTATATATAATGATATACGAAATGAAGTGTTAAAAAATTCAACTATGGAAAGACAAGCACCTCTTTATGATTGTATAGTATCTAATCCACCCTATATCCCCGAAGTTGAATATAATGCTTTAGAAAAAAACGTAAAGGATTATGAGCCACAAGTAGCCCTCACTTCTGGTGTAAGCGGTTATGAAATTATAGAAGCGGTGTTAGAATATGCAAAGCTTACTTTGAAACCTGGCGGTTTATTGCTTATTGAGCATGGATATAACCAAGATTCAAAAGTTCAAGAAATAGCTCGATCACAAGGGATTTGGAAAACACAAGAAAATATCCAAGACTATGCTGGCCATGGGCGAATATTCAAAGCTATAAAATTATAGATGTTTTTAAAGACACACTTATAATCCATACTGTTGTTTTAAAACAACACAGTTGTGTTATTAATGCAAAAATTGCTTTTTAGATTAAAACTATACCCCCTGTATAAGGTGTTTTTCTTGGAATTGTTTCTTGGCATAAATTTTGCAAAAGAAAAACAACTTACTCAAATTGTAAGAAAATAAAATACAATAAATCTACTTTATGTAGTTTTCATATTCTCAGGGGGCATTGTGTACCAATCTACTATCGCTAAAACAGTACATATCAAAGGTATTGGACTTCATTCAGGTGAAGAAGTGCAACTTAAACTTGCACCAGCTCAAGCTGATGCAGGAATAGTTTTTGTTCTTCATCAAGGCAAAAATGTGGTTGAAATTTCCCCAAGCCCAGAAGTTGTTGCAACAACTGAACTTGCAACAACACTACAAGCAAATAACGCTTCACTCTCTACAGTAGAACATATTCTTGCTGCAATAAATGCTATGCAAATCGATAATATTGAAATACACGTAAACGGCAAAGAAATTCCTATCTTAGATGGTTCAGCAATTGAATTTGTAAAAGCACTCCAAGAAGCAGGCAAAAAAGTTTTACATCAAGATAGAGTAGTGGCTCATGTGGTAAAACCTTTTTCATATGTGGATGGTAATAAAAGTATTGTTGCTCGTCCTTATGACGGTTTTTATGTTGACTACACAATTGACTTTCCTCATCACGTAATTGGAAAGCAACGCCTTGCTTTAGAAATTACACCAGAAACATTTTCAGAAATTGCCTATGCAAGAACCTTCGGTTTCTTAAAAGAAATTGAATATCTGCATTCAAAAAATTTGGCACTTGGCGGTTCTTTAGCAAATGCAATCGTGCTTGATGAAGAGGGTGTTGTTAACCCAAATGGTCTTCGCGCTGCTGATGAGTTTGTTCGTCATAAAATTTTAGACTTTGTGGGCGATATTGCAATGTTAGGTTTGCCTTTGCAAGGTGCTTTTGAAGTGAAATATTCAGGCCATAAGCATAATAACATGTTTTTGAGAGCTTTATTAGAATCACAAGCTTTTGAAATTTCACGCTCTTCTGCACATAAAGAAAGTAAATTATCACCAATCGGTATAAGTAAGCAGCTTATTAATAATTCACCTTTAGCGGTGTAATAAGCATGATAAAATAAATATTTACGAAATATTTCGAAAGTGCAATTTTTTTCTTGACGTGGAATAAAAAATGTCCTATAAGAATATTCGTTCAGCGCCCGTAGCTCAGTAGGATAGAGCAGTAGCCTTCTAAGCTATTGGTCAGGAGTTCGAATCTCTTCGGGCGCGCCACTAAACAATAAAAGTAGAATATGAAAATATTCTATTTTTTTTATGTCTTTTATAGAATTTTTTTTATATTTTTTTATATGAAAATATTCAATCATTAGTGCTTGTTATAAAAAGTCTAAAAAACCACTCTTATAAATCCTCGAAAACAGACAGTTTTTTAGCGTTACAACTTGCTTTTATTGCATTTTTACCCCCTTTAATAAGCTTGACAAAATATATTTTTACAGTATTATATAAATATATGTGTTTTATATAAGGGAATGTCTATTAAGGAGAATCTTATGAACTTTAAAAATTTATCAATCTGCGCTGCATGTCTTGGTGCGGTTGCTCTTCCAATTAGCGCTGCTGCTGAACAAGCAGATGTGCCTTACGTATTGAAAAATTATGAGCCTAATGTTGTAGTTGGTGATAAAGATGGTGATCATAATTTAGTAAATGCGCCATTAGTAAACAAAAGTGCACCAACTGTTAACCCATTAGCAAATGTTGAAGAAGCATCTGTACATGACACAATGAATGCAGTTCTTGCTTATTCACCATCACTTCGCACTATTCGTGAAAACCGCACTGCACAACAATACGAAGTTAAAAAAGCTTACTCAGGCTACTATCCTTCGTTAGATATTAGTGCAAGCTATGGTGTTGGTCTTTATGATAACACAACTTCTAGAAGCAGTGGCGCTAATGCGAACAATTCTAAGGTTGCTGCAAGTGGTTCAGCTGAAGCAACTTTAACTCAAATTTTATGGAATGGTAATGCGGTTTCAAATAGTGTTGACTATAATATCTTTGTTTTAGAATCACTTGATAGCCGCGTTTATGACAATGCAACTTACTTAGCTTTAGAAGGTTTGATTGCGCATATCGACGTTATGAGAAGTAGAGAAGTTTTAGCTTTATCAGAAGCTTATGTTGAAACTCATAGAGATATTTTATCACAACAAGAAGAATTAAGCTTATCAGGTATTATGACTGAAGCTGATCTTACTCAAGCTCAAGCTCGTTTAATTCGTGCTATTGCTGATCAACAAAATGCTGTAAATGCTTACAAAAACTCTGTAAACAACTATCAGCAACTTACTGGTTCACAATTGCCAGCACATCTTTTAGAAGCTTCATTGCCTTCACAAGCAATCCTTACAGCTGAAAGCATTATTCAAAAAGCTATGATTGCTAACCCAAAAATTAAATCATATCAATCAGATTATAGAGCTTCAACTGAACAAGTTGATTTAGCAAAAGCTGATTATCACCCACAAGTAACACTTACTTTCGGTATTACTTATGATGACCCTGAATTAGATATTAATCCTGATAACCCACAATATGAATACAATCAAACAGCAACTGTTGGTATGTCATGGAATCTTTTCAATGGTTTTGCTACCGATAACTCAGTGTTAGCAGCACAAGCTAGAACAAGAATGGTTCGTGAAGAAACAATCACAACTATTGACAGTGTGAAAACAGATATTATTTCTACATATAACGATCTTATCAATGCTCGTGAACTTTCTGGGACTTATGATGAAGCATTAGGTTATAACTTGGCTACAAGAGATAACTACTTATCACAATTCTCATTTGGTACACGTTCATTACTTGACGTTTTAGATGCAGAAGCAGAATTGTATACAACTCAAGTTCAGTTAGCAACTGCTGAAGCTAACTCAATTATTAATGCTTGGAAATTGTTAGCATTACAAGGTACTTTATTGGACGAAATTGGTATTACAACTCAAACGTACCAAACTCCAGTTCCACCAAAGTCATTTGGATTTAACGATTAATTATAACCAATCAGAGTGTCAATATGCAAACGAGTACAAATCAATCTGAAAAGGATGTTGATATTATTAATAATATCGCTGGTTCAAATAATAATAAACCTGCACAACAAATAACTAATAAACAGCCGACCTCAGTAGATATTGGTTTAGCGCCTCGTGAAGTTGACTTCTTTGCGCCTATAATTCAAAGTTACTCGACCCTTTTTTCTCTTTATGGAAAGAAGGTGTCGAGTAATGCGATAAATTCAACGCTAGGTAATAGTGTTGCTTCACCTGCAGCTTGTCAACGTGCTGCTAAGCAGTTAGGCTTAAATTCACGTATAGTTCATAAAACTACAATCTCTGAAATTTTAAAAGCTGTTTTACCATGTATTTTGATTTTGCAAAATCAACAATCATGTGTTTTGCTTGAAATTCAAGGAGAACAAGCGCAAGTTATCATGCCGGAACATGGAGATACTGCTTCATTTATTCCGCTTGATGAATTACAAGAAATTTATTCTGGGTATGCAATTTTTGCTTCCCTTGACCCTACTGCCGATAAACGCATCCATAGTATAGTAAAAATTGAAACCAAGAATTGGTTTTGGGATGTTGTTTGGCATTATTTCCCATTATATCGTCAAGTTATATACGCGACAATTGCGATTAACTTGTTAGCACTTATAGGACCACTCTTCTTTATGAACGTATATGATAGAGTTGTGCCTAACTTAGCTTATGATACTTTATGGGTTCTTGCAGTTGGTGTTGTAGTTGGTTACATATTTGAATTTGTTCTTAAAGTTTTGCGTTCTAATTTTACAGATAGAGCAAATAAGAACATCAATACTGTTGTAACAACTCGCCTTATGCAAAAAATTATGGAAATGCGCCTTGAAGATAGGCCTGATTCCTCTGGTGCACTTATCAACCACATGAAAGAGTTTGAATCATTGCAAGACTTTTTCAGTGCAGTATC
>CAYJIN010000007.1:41887-46267 GCA_964370245.1 uncultured Desulfovibrionaceae bacterium | reverse complement strand
TACATATCAGTGTTATCACCGATGATTTTGATAGCTTGTTTGTTAGCACCAACAGTACCGTCAGCACCTAAACCAAAGAATTGACATTGAACTGTACCTTCAGGAACTGTTGGTAAAGTGCAACCATATTCTAATGAGCTGTTAGTAACGTCATCTTCAATACCAACAACAAAGTGGTTTTTAGGTGACATTGAAAGCATGTTATCAAAAACTGCTTTCGCCATAGCTGGTGTAAATTCTTTTGAACCTAAACCATAACGGCCAGCAACAATTGAAGGCATTGTGTTAGCTTCAGCAAAAGCTGTAACTACATCTAAGTATAATGGATCGCCAAGAGCGCCTGGTTCTTTTGTTCTGTCAAGAACTGTGATTGTTTGCGCTGTTGCAGGAATTGCTTGAAGAAGATATTCAGCTGCGAATGGACGATATAAACGTACTTTGATTAAACCTACTTTTTCGCCTTGAGCGTTTAAGTAATCAACAACTTCTTCAATTGTTTCACATGCTGAACCCATACAAATGATGATTCTGTCAGCTTCTTTATGACCATAGTAGTCATATAATTTGTAAGAACGACCTGTGATTGATTCAACGCGTTTCATAGCGTCAACAACAATACCAGGGATTTGGTCGTAGAAAGGATTTGCTCTTTCACGGCCTTGGAAGTAAATATCAGGGTTTTGAGCTGTACCACGTTGATGTGGGTGTTCAGGATTCATAGCACGATCGCGGAATTCTTGAACGCGTTCCCAGTTCATAACTTTTGCCATATCTTCATAATCGATAACTTCAATTTTTTGAATTTCGTGTGAAGTACGGAAGCCATCAAAGAAGTGGCAGAAAGGAACTGATGAATCAACAGCAGCAAGGTGAGAAACCAATGCTAAGTCCATAGCTTCTTGTGGTGAGTTTGATGCTAAGAAAGCAAAACCAGTTTGGCGAGCTGCCATAACGTCTTGATGATCACCAAAAATTGAAAGTGCATGCGCAGCAATTGCACGTGCAGAAACGTGGAAAACTGCAGGTAAAAGTTCACCAGCAATTTTATACATGTTTGGAATCATCAATAAAAGCCCTTGTGAGGCTGTGAAAGTTGATGTGAGTGCACCAGCAGATAAAGAGCCGTGTGCTGCACCAGCTGCACCAGCTTCTGATTGCATTTCACGAATAGCAAGCACTTGACCCATAGCATTTTTTCTGCCTTGAGCTGCCCATTCGTCAGCAAGTTCACCCATTGTTGAAGATGGTGTAATAGGATAGATTGAGCTAACATCACTAAGCGCATATGCAACGTGAGCGGTAGCTGTGTTTCCGTCCATGGTTTTCCATTTCTTTGCCATAGTTTTTTCTCCTTGTCCCTCATAAATATTGGGATTTATATTTCCTAAACTCAATTATAAATTTAATACATTGGACGCACTTTTCCAACATATGTAGAAATCACAAGTATACTAAGCATATTTTTAAAAATTTGTCTAGTATCTTTTTTTCACTTTTTTCTGATTTATTCAAAAAAATAACTACTTACGACTAGATTGAGCGCTCAATGAATTGATTTTTTAAGTAGTTTTTTCAATGTAATATAAGAAAAAGTTCAGAGGTAAATTTGGGCTGAAATAGCTTAAAAATTTAAATAAAAAAAATTTTAAAATTAAATTCTTGAAATAATTATTCTACACTTGACATATTAAAAAGTATGCACTAGCTTAAGTGCCCTAAACAGATAAATATAGATGGAAAACCAATGTCTAAAAATTTAATTATCGTTGAGTCTCCTGCAAAGGTAAAGACTATTAAAAAATTCTTAGGATCTGAGTATGTTGTGCAAGCAAGTGTTGGCCATATACGTGATTTACCTAAGAAAACTTTAGGTGTTGACGAAGGTCATGACTTTGAACCGCAATACGAAACCATTGTTGGTAAAGAAAAAGTTGTAAAAGATTTACAAACAGCTGCAGCAAAAGCAGATGTTGTGTTTCTCGCACCCGATCCTGATCGTGAGGGTGAGGCTATTGCTTGGCACATTGCAGAAAGTATTAAAGGTAAGGCGAAAGATATTCGCCGTATCCAGTTCAACGAAATTACAGCAAAAGCTGTGAAAGATGCTCTCAAAAAGCCACGCGAAATCAATACAGCTTTATTTGAAGCTCAGCAAGCTCGCCGTGTATTGGACAGGCTAGTAGGCTATAAAATTTCTCCTTTATTATGGAAAACTGTAAAAAGAGGAATTTCAGCTGGGCGTGTGCAATCTGTTGCATTAAAGCTTATTGTTGCAAGAGAAGAAGAGCGCATGGCTTTTGTTTCTGAAGAATATTGGAACTTTAAAGCGCTTTTGCAAAAAGAAGATAAATCATCTCCTTTTAAAGCAGAACTTCATAAAATCAATAATAAAAAAGCGCATGTGCCAAATCAAGAAGCAGCTGAAGCTTTAGAAAAAGAAATAAAACAAAATGCTTGGACTGTTGCGCAAGTGGAAGAAAAAGAACGTTCACGTTCAGCGCCTCCTCCATTCATTACTTCAACTTTGCAACAAATTGCTAACCAAAGATTAAACTTTGCAGCAAAACGCACAATGCAAGCAGCACAAAAACTTTATGAAGGTATGGATTTGACTGATAGGGGCACAACTGCTCTTATCACTTATATGCGTACTGACTCTGTTCGTATTGCTTCTGAAGCACGTGCGGATGCCTTATCATTTATTGAAAAAAATCATGGGCAAGAATATCTTGGTGGAAAAGGCAAGGGTAATGTTTTCAAAAGTAAAAACAGTGCGCAAGATGCCCACGAAGCAATTCGTCCTATTGATGTTTCAATAACTCCTGAATCGGTTCGTAAAGATTTAACTGATGATCAATATAAAATTTATAATTTAATTTGGTCACGTTTTGTTTCATCACAAATGGCACCAGCAGTTTTCCATGATACAAATGTATTAATTAATTGTGGTTCAACACAGTGGAAAACAAAAGGGCAGCGTATTTTATTTCCTGGCTTCTTAGCTTTAGTGCCTAAAAATTCTAGTGATGATGATACGCTTTTACCACCGCTTGCAGAAAATGAAAATCTTCTTTGTAAAGAACTTACAAAAGATCAAAAATTCACTCAACCACCAAGCAGATATTCTGAAGCTTCTTTAGTAAAAGAACTTGAAGAACTTGGCATTGGGCGCCCATCTACATACGCAACCATTATATCTACTTTGCAAGATAGAGAATATGTGCGTTTACAAGATAAATCATTCAGTCCTACTGATTTAGGTATGGTTGTTGTTGAACAGTTGAATACTAACTTCCCAAAACTTATGGACGTAAGTTTTACTGCTGATATGGAATCAAATCTTGATAAAGTAGCAGAAGGCGGCGTTGGTTGGGTAAATCTTCTTACAGATTTTTCTAAAGATTTCAATCCTGCATTAGAAGCGGCAACAAAAACTATGACGCAAATGAAGCAAGGCATTGAAACTGATTTAGTTTGCCCTGAATGCGGTCAACCACTTGTGATTAAATTTGGTAAAGCAGGCGAATTTATTGCTTGCACAAGCTATCCTAAATGTTCTTTTACCTCAAACTTTACACGTGATGAAGACGGTAAAATTCAGCTTGTAGAAAGAGAAAAAATTCAACCAACTGTTACAGGCGAATGCCCTAAATGTGGCAGTGATGTTGTGTTGAAAAAATCTCGTACGGGTTCACGCTTCCAAGCTTGTTCAGGCTATCCGAAATGCGATTACACAGCTTCTTATTCAACACATGTTAAATGCCCGAAATGTGCAGAAGGCGAACTTGTAGAAAAATCAAGCAAGCGTGGGAAAATCTTCTATGGTTGTTCAAACTATCCAAAATGCGATTACGCTTCATGGAATGAACCAACAGCAACTGTATGTGATGTGTGTCAATCACCAGTAACTTTCATCAAGCAATCACGCTCATCAAAGCAACGCATTTGCACTGAATGTGGCAAGATTGAAGATATTTAGTTGATAAATCAAAATATAATATAAGGTTAAATAATGTCTCTTATAAAAAAATGTAAAGAAGCTAAACCACAGCTTATTGATAAATGGTTAGCCGACTTTTTTAGGCATCACGGTCTTGATGCAGCAGGCGTTTCGCGCACTGTTGACGATCAATTTATGAATCCAGTTGGTTACGTATTAAAAGCAGCAACTGCAATTATTTATGATGCAGTTATTGGCGAAGATGTTGACCAAGAAGCAGTGAAACAGCAAGTGTATGAACTTATGCGCATTCAAGCAATTCAGCAATTAAGCCCAGCTCAAGCGCATATTCCATTCATTATGATTAAAGAACATCTTTACAATCTTCTTTCAAAAGATTTAGATTCTAAAGAAAATTTTCTTGAATATAAAAGTATGAC
>CAYJIN010000007.1:28296-41787 GCA_964370245.1 uncultured Desulfovibrionaceae bacterium | reverse complement strand
TTCTTTCAAAAGATTTAGATTCTAAAGAAAATTTTCTTGAATATAAAAGTATGACTGATAGAGTAGATACTATCATGCTTATGGCTTTTGATGTATATGTGCAGGATAAAGAAGTGCTTTTCCGTGTGCGTATTCAAGAGCTAAAAAATGCGCAGTCGCAAATTTTACGTTTTGCGCAATCAAAAGGTTTTCCAACAAGTTAGCTTGGAATATTAGAATTTCTTGAGAGAGGGGGAAAACCGCGCTTGAAAGCTTGGTCTTCCCCCTCTCTCAAACTCTCTCCCCCTTTCCATGCAACTTTTTAATTATTAAACAATTATGCTTAAAGAAAATATAGTTATGTATAAAGGTAGAAAAGAAATTGTTCACCAAACAGCAGAATTTTCCTCTGTTGTTTATGTGGAAATTCCAGCTTCAGAAGTGGGAATGTTTCGCTTTTTGCTAGAAGCTTATGATAACCTTGCGCTTTTTACTGTGCTTGATAAATACAAAGCAATTCTAAAAGTTTTTTATTCGCCACACCAAGAAAAAGAAGTGCATGAGCGATTAAAAGATATGCAATCGTTAGTAGATTTTAGAGTTTTTTCGCTCTAATTATGAATAATTGAATAGCCCAATTTTTCTAATAAAGAAATATCAAATACGCCTTTTCTTAATAGGCGTATTTTTTTGTTTCCTTGCACATCAATTATAGTTGATGGTAAACCGCCTTGTGGAAAATCTGCTTTATTTTTACAATCTAAAATGGCATCAATAGCAAGGCGTGAATCTAGTTCATTTGCAAATTGAGCTGGCTTTTCACCGCTTTTATTGGCTGACGTTGAAATAAGTGGAGCATCAAGCAGAGTAGTTATTTCTTGGCAAAGAGCATGCGGGCTTTGGCGAACAACTATAGTGCCAGTATGAGCTGTAATAATTGGGCTTATATGCTTTTTCGCTTGAAGCAGAATTGAGAGAGAACCAGCCCAAAAGTTATCAGTAATTTCTTTAATTGACGGATAAAGTTTCTCTGGTATATCTGCAATTTCTAAAACTTGTTGAAAATCTCGCACAATTAGTGGCAATGGCTGAGTGAGTGAACGCTCTTTAATTTCATAAATTCTTTTGAGTGCTTCCTCATTAAAAGCAGAACAGCCAAGCCCGTAAAAAGTTTCGGTAGGGTAGGCAATAACTCCGCCATTTTTCAAAATTGATACGGCAGGTTCTATATCATTAATTATTGGAATAGTCTTTGTCATACAAGTTTAATACTGCAAAAAAAAGAAAAAAGCCATGAAATATTTCACAGCTTTTTTATGACTTTCTAAATTTAGTTTGATTTAGTAGGATACAGCAACTTTTTCATACTGTCTAATCCCTTGTGTTTGTCTTCTTTGTTCAGCTTGAGAGCTTAGGTTTTCGCTGTTTTCTTCACTTGCCGCTAGAAGATTATCAATAAATTGTTGTTGAAGAGTAATTTCATCCTCTTCAGAATCGCTATCAGCTGGTGGAGGAGGTGGAGGAGGCCCTTGTTTGCCAGTTTTTTCGCTCTCAACTTTTCCTGAACTACTATTAGCAGTTAATTCTATTTGTTTACTAAGCTCTTCTGCTAATTCTTCTAAATCTTCAGCGATTTCTTTAATTTCATCTGAACCATTTTGCGCTAGTTTTTCATATTTATCTGATAAACCTTGAATAAAGCCTAAATATTCTTCATCAGTCACTTCTGTTTCAGCTTCTAAACGAGCTTTAGCTTTTTCAGCAGCTTCTCTTACATTGCCACCATTTTTCGCTAATTCTTCTTCAAAATACATTTCATATCTTTCAGTTTTAGCTTCTATAAGAGCATCTTTTATACTCATGCCACTTTTGATTTTATCTAATACATCACTAGCAAGAGCATCACCATTTTGGGCTTTTTCTTCCATTTCTTGCAATAAATTTTCTTCATCAATTATTGCTTTCATTTCATTATGAAATTCTTGCATTTTCGCTTCATTTTCCGTTGTAGCGATTGAAGAATTTTGCTTAAACATTTCTTCACTTTTCGCTAAAAAAGCTTCATAATAAGCTTTTTCCTCTTCATAAGTGAGAGTGTTTACATCATTCTCAGGAAACTCAAAAGGAAGTGCTGAAACTTTATCTTCTTCAGAAGATTGTTGTTTTGTTGCTTGTGTTGAAAAAATGGAATAAAGATGACTGTTTGAAGATACGCCTGTTATACTCATGGCTTGCACTCCTTAGTAAAGATTAGTAGGCAATTACTTCCAAATCAATTGAAGGCAAGCATATTTTGCAAGATTTATTCCATTAAAAAAAAGGGAATTTTTTACCCCTAAAATAAAAAAGGAGGTTCTTGCGAACCTCCTTAAAATGAACCTAATAGTAAGGTATTTATAAAATTATCCAAGAATAATTTTACGAGCTACTTCTAACTTTAGCATATAGATTTTGGCTTATTCAGCACAAAATCCTCACTGCGGAAAAAACATGGTTTTTCCTTGTTCGCTAAAGTTTTTATAAAATTATCCAAGAATAATTTTACGAGCTACTTCATCGTTTTGATCAGTGATGAAAGGAATGCCTGTTTCACGTGCTGTTTCACGGTTACCAGCCATAAGATCTTGGCGAGTAATTTCAGGAAGAGCAAACTTACGTGCACCAGCCATGATTTGTTGTAAACCAGAACCTAAGCGGTCAAGGTTTGTCCACATAGCAATAGCACCATAAGGAATGTTTTTCATTTCATCTTTACCAAGTTTAGCAGCAATGCCATGGTAGCCAGCAAAAATGCTTTCAGCTGTTTCGCCAATGTCAGAAACTGTTTTAGGAAGTTTATCCCAGTTGCCGCATAATGCTTCACGGCGTTCAGGGTGTAAAGCACCTTCAATGTTAGCGCCTAAGAAACCAGGAATCATCATTGAACGACCCATGCAAATAAGTTTTGCATAAGGTGCTGCAAGTGCTAAACCTTTGAAGATTTGGCTTGATTTAGCCATACCGCCACCAAGTGAAATATCAACAACTTTTTTACCTTGTGAAGCAAGAAGTGCACAATATTCAGCAACTTTAGCGTGAAGAAGAATTGAAGGAACACCCCAAGTTTCCATCATATCCCAAGGTGACATACCTGTACCACCACCTGAACCATCAATTGTAAGAAGGTCAAGGTTTTGTTCACTAGCAAGTTTAATTGCAAGTGCAAGTGGTTCCATACCGTATGAACCAGTTTTGAGTGAAATACGTTTGAAGCCAAGGCCACGTAAGTAAGCAACTTGAGCAACGAAATCTTTTTCAACTTCTTCAACTGATGTAAGACCTGTGTAACCTAAACGTGAGTGACGTGCAAAGTGGTGAATTGCGCCAGCTTTGTAAGCTGCTTCAGTTTCAGCAAGTGTTGGATCTGGGTCAACAAGGTAACCACGGCCGTGTAAGAATTTTGCATATTCGATATCAGAAACTTGAATTTCGCCACCGATGTTTTTAGCACCTTGACCCCATTTAAGTTCGATAATAATTTTATCAGCGTATTTAGAAGCTAAATATTCAGCAACACCGTTACGTGTATCTTCAACGTTCATTTGAACAATAAGAGCACCATAACCATCATAATAACGGAGGTAACCTTCAATACGACGTTCTAATTCAGGAGCTTTAACAATACGGCCATTTTCTAAAACAGCTTGTTTGTCAACACCAACAACGTTTTCACCAATAACAACAGGCACACCAGCAATAGCACAACCAGTTGCGAATGAACTCCAGTATTTTGCAGCAACGAATGTTGAGCCAAGAGCACCTGTCATAACAGGGTAGCGTGATTTTGTGATAACTTCGTTACCAAAGCTTGTTTCAATTGAAACGTCTGTGAAAAGTGAGTTACCAGCTGCAGCTTTAGCCGCATCAGCACCTTTCGCACCGTAAAGGTTGCCGTCGATACGTAAAGAATCGTATGACACACCTTCAGCAATTGTGCTTACTGCACCAGCTGTTGTTAAACCAAAATCTCTAGGGTAGAGAAGTTGTCTGCCAAGCATTGAGCCTAACCAAGTTTCACATTTACCAGCACAATCAGCACGACAAAGTGTACAAAGTCCTGATTCGCATGGAGTACCACGGTTTGTAGTAGCCAAAACATCGTTTGATTTTAACCATTGAGCCATATAAAAAGTCCCCTTTTACATTTTTGTAAATAAATCTTCTAAACAAAATACAATATAGTAAATAATAATGCAAGTAATTTTTGAAAATTACATTTTTGTAAATAAGGGATTTTGTCTTAAAAATAAAGACTTGAATACTTTGTGAAAAAAAATCTTTATTTTTGCTCTCTTCATTCTGTTGACAATTGACAAAAGATAGCGCAATGTAGAGAAAAATTAAGGCTAATATGCTTATTAAAGCATAAGGAGTTATAAAAATGTCGCAAGAAGTTTTAGCTAATCCAGTTGAATTTGCAAAAGAATTGTTAGTAGCTCTTTGTTTTGAGCAATATCTACGTTTCTTTTTCTTGGATATAGCTGATGATGCTGACTTTGATGAACCTGCTATTATGAATGTACCGCAAGAAACTGTTAACGAAATTCAAAAAGATAGCCCAAAGTTGATGCCGCTTTTAGATGCATTACAAGGAAAAGCAATAACATTTGAACAATCACGTTCAGCAGTTATTGAAGAAGCAGCATATCTAATGGGTGTAGATCCACAAAACCATGCCTATAAAAAAATGGTTGCAGAAGTTTCTGTAAGTGAATTTTTTCAAGATGAATTGTTGGAGTTTCATAGCTGGGTTCAAGAAATGGATGAAACACAAGATTACAGCATCCGTATTCCATTCCAACAATGGCTTGCAGCTTACCGTTCATGGCGCGAAGCTTTATAGAATAATTTTGTAGTATTCTTTTTTAATGCTCTATTTTCTACTTTATAACGCTACTATTTTATAAAATTTCTTTTTTTTACCCTCTACATAAAACTTATGAGTTTTTTTGGATTTTAAATGTTTCAAAAAAATCCGCGTAAAGCTTTACTGCTAGGTATTGCAACTATTCTTATGTGGTCTAGCATGTCAACTGCTTCTGAAATTTCGCTAGAAGGCTTAGAACCAATACAATTAATGCCTTTAGGTTTTTCATTTTCAGCCCTTATTCTTGGTGTGTATCTTCTAATTAGCGGAGAATGGAAAGAAGCAAGAAATATTCGAAAAAAAGATTGGCTAAATGTTTTTGGGCAGGGTAGCTCACTTTTTGCTTATTATTTCTTTCTGTTTTCTTCTTATGCTTTGTTGCCAGCTCAAATTACTCAACCTGTAAATGCAACGTGGGCTTTTGTTCTTGTTTTTGCAAATGCATGGCTTTTAAAAGAAAAACTTGGCAAAAATGAAATTGCTGGTATGTTCCTTGCTTATATTGGTGTTGTTGTTATTGCTTTAGGCGGAGCAAAGTCGGAAGAGCTTAGTCACAGTATCAATTTTGAAGGCGTTTTTTATGCAGTTATAAGCACTGTGTTTATGGCAGCATATTGGATTATCAATAATAGATGTGAACTTAGCCATAGAGTTTCTCTTTTTCTTGGTTTTGTTTTTGCAGCCTTATGGTCAACAGGCGCACTCATAATACTTAACCCAAGTTGGGAAAATGCCACACTTATTTCGATTGGTGCAACTCTTTATCTAGCCTTTTTTGAATGGACAATTCCTTTCACTACCTGGACCTTAGCATTAAAACTTACCAATTCAATTCCTACAATTTCAGCTCTTTCTTTCTTTACACCATTTTTATCCTTATTTTGGATTTCGCTTGTGCTTGCTGAGCCAATTGTCATTACAACATTTATAGGATTATTCTTTATAGTTGGCGGAACAATAGTTCTTCAAAAGTTCAAAAAGAAATCAGCATAAGCTAAAAAATAAAATTAAATAAGAAAAGCTCATAATCTTTCATTTCTACGAAAGGCTATGAGCTTTATAATTTTAAGTTACAGTAAATTTATTTCTTTTCTTTGAAGAGGAAACAAGCAATTGTTGCGATAATTGTTGCAACTAAATAAAGAAGAGCTACAGGTGAAAACATTTCAGCAGAAAGTTTATCAGTATACCCTGCGCTATTAATAATAACACCAATGAGAGGTTGGAAAATGGCAGCGCCTAACATGCAGAATGAATAAGCCAAGCCATTTGCAGTGCCGGCAATATTTTCAGGGAAAAGCCCACGAGCAGTTGCCATATAAAGTCCAGCTGGTGACATTGCAACAGTTGTCATTGTTGCTCCCCAAATATATGTTTCCCATTTACTCATAGAGCCATTCATCAAGTAAAGATAAAGCATAACAGCAAATAAAGCTATATTTGCAAAAATTAGAACATTTTTACGAGATTTTGCTTTTGTTGCAAAAGAAGCAAATATAATAGGTGTAAAAATTGCAATACCTGCTGCAGCACTAAGTAGTGTTCCAATTTCAGCTTTTGAAAGACCAATTACGTCAGAATAATAAAGCCCAGCCCATAAACCTACAAAGCTAAATATAATTGCAGAGTTAACAAAAAATGCAATAGAAACTACCCAGAAGTTAGAGTTTTTTACAATAATTTTAACTGCTTCAAGAATTGTAAGTTTTTCAGCAACTTGCTCATTGTTTGTATGCGCATGTTCAACAGGTGCTTCAACTGCAGGTAAACCCATATCTTGTGGTTTATCTTTGAAAAAGAAGAATGCTAAAGCTGTAACAATAAGTGAAACAACAGAAATAGCCATAATAGAAGAGCGCCAGCCAAAGTTTTCTAAAGCAAAAGAAAGAGGCATACCTGCTAATACAGAGCCTAAACCACCAGCAATTGCAAGCACTGTGGATGCAACAATAAGATAAACTTTTTTTGTAAACCAATAAGATAAAGCTTTATACGCAGGCATTAAAACTAAAGATGCACCAACACCGATTGCTAATCTGCCTATAAAAGCAAGTGCTCCACTAGGAGCAAAAGCAAAAATAAAACCACCGATTGACATTGCAGCTAAAGCCAAAGTCATTAGTTTATTAGCAGAAATTTTATCAGAAAAAACACCACTTGGAACTTGCATTACAGCATAAGGGTAAAAATAAGCGGCTGAAAGTAAACCCATAAAAGATGCGCTTACGCCCAAATCAAGCATGATAGGGTTTGCCATAACAGTTGGGCTCATACGGTGTAAAAAGACAATTGCATAAGCAAAAATCGCTAATGCAAGAATTACAAATCTATAAGGCGACATACGATATTCCATATATTCTCCATTTATGTTAAAATATTTGTTTAGCTGTAAACAAAACTTCCTACAGTACAAAGTGAATAGCACGACAAAGAAAAAAGAGCAAGAAGTGAAAAAGTAGACTATTTTGTGATTTTTAAAACTTAGTGCTAAAAAGATTACTAAGCTGAAATTATTGAATTTTATGATTTTCTAAAAAAAAAATAAATCTTGCTTTAAAATAGGAATTAAGCTAATAAGGCTTATTCAAGAATGAAACTGCTAATAATTGGGGGATGCAATGGCTGCAGGTTTACCAGAAACCGTCCTGTTTGCTAAGATGGCAAACATGTACAAATTGAACTTCACTGGCGAAGAATTGGCTTTTGGCCATGTTTTTTATACATGGATGGGCCTTCTTATTTTGTTAGGTGTTGGTTTTTTAGTTAAAAAGAATGTTCAAATGATTCCTGGAAAATTGCAGGCAATGTTTGAATATCTTGTCGAAACGCTGGAGAACTTTACCGTCGAGAACGTCGGCGAAAAAGGGCGAAAGTTTGTACCTTTACTTTGCGGTATTTTCATCTTTATTATTACAATGAACTTCTTAGGTTTAATGCCTGGTTGTGATGCACCAACTGCAAACTTAAATACAACAGCTGCAATGGCTATTTTTGTATTCTTCTATTACAATATTGTTGGTATCAAAACTCACGGTTTTCATTACATTCAACACTTCACAGGCACAAATAAAGCTTTAATGCCTTTAATGTTACCTCTTGAAATTATTTCACACTTAGCACGTCCACTTTCATTAACACTACGTTTATTTGGTAACATCTTTGGTGAAGAGATTACATTAATCATTTTCTTTAGCTTTGGTGCTTCAATTTATGTTGCTGCTTTAGTTGGAACAGTGCCTTTATACTTCTTGTTTATGTTAGCTAAATCATTGCAAGCGTTCATCTTCTTTATTCTTACAATGGTTTACATCAAAGGTTCACTCGAGCACGCACACTAAACCGTGCACACTCACTTTATGGGGAATGGCCATCTGGTCAAAAAAATAAATTACTTTTTTAGGAGTTACTCTTATGCGTAAATTGGTTCTTATCGTTCTTAACACTGTTGCTTTCGTAGCTGTTGCTAGCATTGCTTTTGCTGCTGACCTTGATGGTACTGCAGTAGGTCTTTCAACAATCGGTATGACAGTAGGTATGGCTTTAGCTGCTGCTGGTTGTGGTCTTGCACAAAGTGTTGCTATTAAAGCAGCTTGTGAAGGTACATCACGTAACCCTGACGCTAGCGCTCAAATCTCACAATCACTTATTCTTGGTCTTGCGTTTATCGAATCACTTTGTATCTACGCTTTACTTGTAAACCTTATCTTACTTTTCGCTAACCCATTCTTAGCATAGTATTTTTGGTTTAGAATATATTTTTTTGGAAGGGTATTTTTGCCCTTCCAAAAAAGCTTTTTAAAATACTTTAGGTGGATGAATATGACAAATACTTTGAAAAATGAGCGTATCCCGCGCGCAACACTTCTTCGTCTTGCTACTTATTTGCAAGTTTTAGAACATATGCAAAAAGAAGGTGTGCAAATTATTGCGTCTGATCCACTAGCACAAGCTTGTGAAGTAAATGCTTCTCAAGTTCGTAAAGATTTAGCATATTTTGGTGAATTTGGCGTTCGTGGCGTTGGTTATTATGTTTCTTTTTTACTTGACGCTATTAAAGCTTGCCTTCACGCAAATAGATCTTGGAATGCTTGCCTTATTGGTGTAGGTAATATGGGGCGTGCCCTCATTCATCACCAAGAGTTTAGAGCAAGAGGCATAAACGTTATTGCTGCTTTTGACTGCGATCCTTTCAAAATTGGTGAAAATGTTTATGGTTTAGAGATTGGGTGCACTAAAACAATGGGTGAACGTGTTTTAGATGAAAATATTGAAATTGGTATTATCACTACACCGCCTGAACGTGCACAGCGCGCAGCAATGCAGCTAGTAGAAGCTGGAATAAAAGGCATTCTTAACTTTTCTTCTGCTCGCATCACAGTTCCAGACCATGTTTGTGTAGAATACATCGATTTCTTCCACCAACTTTATGCACTAACTTTCAATATTTCAACAAAAGACTAATAAGCCAAATATTTCAAAACTACACGAGAGAAAAATGAATTTATTTTCTTATTCATATTATTACTATTATAACCTAGGTGATCATCACGGATAGGCTCTTTTGTAGTATCAAATTATTTTTTGCCAACATAACCACTATCCGTAAAGATAGTGGTTTTTTTTATTTTAAGGAGTATGTATATGTTAGAAGTCGGAATTTGGATTTTGTATGTTGCTTTATTTTTCTTTTTAGCACGAAAGGGAAGTTCGTCAGATTCGGTTATTGGCGGTGGTGTAGGTTTTTTTGTTCAATCATTTGCCTATGTAGCAACATATTTTTCTGCGGTAGCTTTAGTTGGTTTTAGCGGTTTAGCATATATGTACGGGCTGCAGATGATGCTTGTTGCTTTTGGTAATATTATTTTCGGGATTTGTTTTACATACATTTTCTTTGCATGGAAAACAAAAAAGCTCCAAGTTTTTCTTGAAGCGCGCACTCCGGCAGAACTAATAGGGAAAGGGCATAATTCTAAATTATTAAGAGTTTTGCTTGCATTAATTTTTGCATTCTTTTTATCAGTATATGCTGCAGCAGTTGTAAAAGGTGCTGCTATTATGCTTCAAAGTATTGTTCCTTATTCATTAGAAGTGCTTATTTGGGGAATTATACTATTAGTTGGAATTGCAGTTGTTTGGGGTGGATTGAGGGGTGTGCTTCTCACTGAAGCTATGCAAGGTTGCGTTATGCTGATTGGTATTCTTTGTTTAATTTACATAGTATTACAAAAAGTAGGGGGGCCAATAGATGGTTACCTTGCATTAGCAGAACTTGAAGCAAGCAAACTTGCAAATAATGGATTCACAAAACTTTCAAGTGGAAGTAATGCAATCTTTATATTTTCATTAACTGTGGTTACGTCAATTGCTGTATGGTCACAACCTCAAATGATTCAAAGGCATTTTTCTTTATCTTCAAAAAAAGATATTAGAAAAGCTATGATTTTAGCAGTTTCAGTATCATTCTTTCTTGTTGGAGGGATGTACTTTATTGCAGCTCTTTCACGCTTGATTTTACCTGAAATTAGTAAGCCAGATTTAGTTGTACCTACACTTGTAAATATGTTTTTACCTGAAATAGCAAAGCAATTATTCACGCTTGCTATTGTTTCAGCTTCTCTTTCAACGTGTACAGCTCTCTTCCATATTTCAGCTTCATCAATAGCAGAAGATTTGACTCAATCAAAAACTTCTAAAATAACATGGTTTATCGCAATAGCTGTTTGCATGCTTATCAGTGGAGGAACAGCAATGATAGAAAGTCAATTTATTGCTCTTATTCATACAACAAGCTGGAGTGTAATTGGTGCAACTGCTTTTGTTCCATATTTCTCGCTGATTTTATGGAAAAATTCAAGCAAAAAAGCAGGTTTTAGTTCTGCAATGGGTGGATTTATAACTTGTATGGCTTATTATGTATTTATCACACCGCAAACACGTTTGTTTGAAGTTGTAAATGTTTCAAGTATATTAGAACAATTTCCGCCTTTTATCGTTGGCGTATTCTGTTCAGCTTTTATTTATATTGCTGTGAACATGTTTGAAAATGTGAAAAACGAAGATAAAGTTCTCAACTAGAATTATCAACTTATAAATGATTAAAAATAAAAAGGTTAGCTTCAAAAAATGGAGCTAACCTTTTATTGTTTTATTTAGAAGTTATAACTAAGAAACTTTTCCACCATTATCGACAGTTTTCAAAGTTGTAAGTAAACCAAGGTTATTGTCATCACCGGCAGTTAAAATCATACCTTGTGATTCTAAACCACGAATTTTACGCGGTGCTAAGTTTGTAACAACAACTAATTGTTTACCAACTAAATCTTCAGGTTTTACATGTTCTGCAATCCCTGAACAAATTTGGCGTGGTTTTTCTTCACCTAAATCAATTTCAAGGCGTAAAAGTTTATCAGCATTTGGATGTTGTTCAGCAACTAGCACAGTGCCAACTTTCATGTCAACCTTTAAGAAATCGTCAAATTCAAGATAATTCCCTTTAGGTGCTTTTTCAGCTTTAGGCTGTTTTTCTTTTTTCTCTTGTTTTGGAGCTTCTTTCTTTTGCACTTCTTGACGTGGGAAGAGATTAGAAGCGGGAGCAATTTCAGCATTGTCAGAAAGATTAGAATCTCTTGCAATAATTTCTGCTAAAGTTTCTTCATTGAAAGAAATTTCACTAAAAGGTTTTGCAAGTTGCTCTTGTAGGGTAGTAGATGCTTTTGGCATAACAGGATAGAGCAATAAAGCAACCTTATACATATTTTCAAGTAATACACGCATAACAGTTTCTAAGCGAGCAATATCATTTGCTTTGTATAAAGCCCAAGGTGCTTGTGAATCAACATATTTATTCATTGCACGCACGCTATCCCATAAAGCATCTAAAGCTTGTGAGAAACGCACTTCTTTGAATATATTGATATAGTTTTGTGATGCATTTTTTGTAAGTTCAATAAGTTCTTTGTCGTCTTGGGTAAGTTCACCAAAAGCTGGAACTTTTGAACCAAAATATTGCTTTGCCATTGATAATACACGTGAGAATAAATTGCCTAAATCGTTTGATAAATCGGCATTGATTCTTGTGATGAAAGCTTCATCGGTGAAAGATGCATCAGAACCAAAATTCATTTCACGTAATAAGAAATAACGGAATTGATCAATACCAATTGTTTGGCAAACATGAAGAGGATCAACAACATTGCCTAAAGATTTTGACATTTTCGTGTCTTTTACAAGCCAATAGCCATGTACATTTAAATGATTAAACATTGGTATTTCAGCTGACTTCAACATAGTTGGCCAGAAAATTCCGTGTGGTTTTAGAATATCTTTTGCTATAAGATGTTCTGCACCAGCCCAACGCTCGTTGAATTTTTGCATGCTTTCTGAATTAGGGTCAGCAGTGTAACCCATACCTGTAAGATAGCTTGTAAGTGCATCAAACCAAACATAGCACACATAATCTTTATCAAAAGGAAGTTCAACACCCCATTCAAGGCGTGATTTTGGGCGTGAAATACATAAATCTTCTAAAACACCAGCTTCTAGCATTGCAAGAGTTTCATTTCTGTAACGTTCAGGACGAATAAAATCAGGGTTATCTTGAATATATTGCTTTAACCAATCTTGATATTTTGTCATTTTGAAGAAATAGTTTTTCTCAGAAATATATTCAGGCTTTGTTTGGTGTTGTGGGCAAAGGCCGCCTTCTTCTAATTCTTTTTCAGTATAGAAGCGTTCACAACCAAAACAGTAGTGACCACCATATTCAGCAAAATAAATATCACCTTTATCATACACTTTTTGAAGAATTGATTGAACAACTTCTTTATGTTCTTGTGAAGATGTTCTGATAAAAGCGTCGTTATTAATATCAAGTTCTTTCCACATATCAGAAAAAAGTGCTGAAATCATATCAGTAAATTCTTGCGGATTTTTCTCTGCTTGTTGTGCTGCTTTTACGATTTTATCGCCGTGTTCATCAGTTCCTGTAAGGAAAAATGTTTCTTTTCCTAGCATAGAATGATAACGCTTTAGCGTATCAGCAAGAAAAGTTGTGTATGCATGCCCTAAGTGTGGTTTTGCATTAACATAATAAATTGGGGTTGTAAGTGAAAAATTCTTCATTAGTAAAAACCTTTATATATCTATTTATTTCAAACTAAATTAATTATCTTCTAAATTTTTTGCAAATTCATCATCAAACATACTGAGTTCAGGGTCATTTTCAATCATTTCAGGGTCAACTGAACAATTGATGTAAGGTTCAGGCTTGTAAGGTGTATTTTGTTTTGGTTGAGCTTGCTGATTGTTTTGATTGTTTTGCTGTGATTCAGGCCTTTGCGGATTCAGCGCTGCCCATTCGTCTAAAGTCATTTCATATTCAGGTTCGCTTTCAGGTAAAACTGCAATAGTGTTTCTAAACATATTTGCACGCAACACACGCAAATAGCCGATATCAGTTTGATATCTCTTCCCAAGTTTTGGGCAAGATTTATGGAAAATTTCATAGCCTTCTTGTTCGAAGGAAAGACAACAGAGCAATCTTCCACAGATTCCTGAAATTTTAGTAGGGTTCAAAAAGAGATTTTGCTCTTTTGCCATTTTAATTG
>CAYJIN010000007.1:0-28196 GCA_964370245.1 uncultured Desulfovibrionaceae bacterium | reverse complement strand
AATTCGATACGAGTGCGATATTCACGAACAAGATCTTTTACTAAATCTCTAAAGTCGATACGAGTTGGCGCAGTGAAATAGAAGATAAGTTTTGATCTATCGCATAAAAGAGAAATGTCAACAATTTTCATGTCTAAATCTCTTTCTCTAATACATCTACTGCAATATTTTTTTGCCTGTGAAATGATTCTTTCATTTTCTAAAGCTTCAGCTTCTTCTGCAGAATTTGGTATTGAAACTTTTGGGCTTGAAGCAGGTAATACTTCACCGCAATAAGGTCTTTGCCAAGAAACACGTGCGAAGAATTTTTCTTCTTCTGTTTCAGCAAGAACAATTGCATTATAAGCTAAAGGTTCGTTCTCAGATTCGTAAATGCACGGAATAATTTGCCCATATTGATGGGACTGAATACCAATAATTTGTTTCATAGTCTATCTATATAAACTTAACATCCTCCAATGAGGAGGATTGAAAAGGTTAGAGGTTGAGTTGTTTTGCTTTTTTCGCAGCTTCTGAACTTGGCCAGTCTTCATAAAGAACTGTTGTGTGCAGTTTGGAATTTTGCTCATCACCAAGTTTGTTATAAGCAAGAGCGATTTTAAGTAATGCATCTGCACTTTTTGAGCTGCTAGGGAAGCGAGCTAAAATGTCTTTAAAAGTAAGGATTGCTTCAGAAAAGTTTTCTTTAGCATAATATGATTCGCCTTTCCAATATAAAGCGTTTGAGCTAAATTTTGAAGATGGATAGGTTTGCATAAAAGTATTAAAAGCATTTATAGAGTCAGAATATCTTCTTGTTCTATAAAGGTTTAGCGAAGCCTGATAAGCTTCCTCTTCAGTAAGACCTGCTATTGTTTTAACTTGCTGGACTGGTTTTGATTCAACGCTTGGTTCAACAGGTAATTCAGGAGTAGTCGGTTGAACTGTTTCTGGTGTTACAGGTGGAACAACTTCTGCAGTTTCAATTGTTGGAGTTATGAGTGCATGCTCTTCTGCTGCAGTTGGGGCTACAGGAACATCTTCTTCAGCCGTAGGATCATCAGGCATCGTGATAAGTGGAAGGTCATCACCATTTTCTTCTGCTCCGCCATAAACAACTTCCTTTTCAGGAATAACAATTTCTTTAGGATTTAAGCTTTGCTCAAGTTTATCAAGGCGAATGCTATTTTCTAAAACTGCACCTTGAAGTGTATTTATTTCTGAATGAATAAGTTGCACTTCTTCGGTTACTTTTTTACTAGAACACGCTGTGAGTATGAATATTGAAAGGCATAGAGTAACTATTTTTTTCATAAATTTTCTCTTTGGTTATTTATAGCAAGCTGAAGAATACTAAAAATAATGAATTTATGCAAGCTTTTTACTTTTGAGGAATCACGTTTTTTAAAATAAAATAAAAGTTAACTACCTGAATATAAAGAATAAAAATAAAATAAAAGAGAAAAGACAAAAAACTTTTTTTGCATAGATTCAAAAAGTGTGGGAAAATAGTTAAAAAATCTATGAAAAATAATGAGATAAAGCTAAATATTTAAAGTAGAAGGGTATATTTCTTAAGCTTGACAAGTGACACAAAGGCGTTTATATTGAGCGACAAACTTTTAAGTATAAAAGTATATTTTTAACCATTTTTATGAGGTTAGCATGGCAAGAATTACCGTAGAAGACTGTCAACAACGTGTAAACAATCGTTTTTTATTAGTGCAAATGGCTATTAAACGCGTTAAACAATACCGTGACGGCTACGAACCATTAATCGAATCACGTAACAAAGAAGCAGTAACAGCTTTACGTGAAATTGCTCAAGGTAAAATTTTCCCTGAAGATATGAGCTATTACAACACTTCTAACGAAGAAGTACGTTAATCTTTTTAACCTTACTCTTCATATTTTTTCGTATGAGGAGTATTTTAATTTAAAAAAGAATTATGAGCAAACGCAGTTTTTATGAGGTTTTAGACCTCGACACAAATGCCAGTGAAGAAGAAATTAAAAAAGCTTATAGAGCAAAAGCTCTAAAATATCACCCAGATAGAAATCCTGGTGATGCTGAAGCTGAAGAAAAATTTAAAGAAGCAGCTGAAGCATACGAAGTATTGAGAGATTCTGAAAAGCGCGCCAATTACGATAAATATGGCAGTGCTGATCCATTTGGCACAGGTGGCTTTGGTGGATTTAACTCTACAGAAGACATATTCTCAAACTTTGGTGATATTTTTGGCGACTTGTTTGGTTTTGGCGCAAGAGGCGCATCAAGCAATCGTCCAAGACAAGGCTCCGATTTACGTTACAATCTCACATTAAGTTTTAGGGAAGCAGCAAAAGGCGTGCAAAAGAATTTGCGCGTTCCTCGCACTGCAACTTGTGATGATTGCGGTGGAAACGGTGCAGCACCCGGTTCTGAACCCGTAACTTGTTCGCGCTGTCAAGGCACAGGGCAAGTTCGTCAATCAGCAGGCTTTTTTCAAGTTAGTACACCATGTACTGCTTGTGGAGGACGTGGCAAAGTTATTTCTAAGCCGTGTCCAAAATGCCGTGGCGTAGGGCAAATTGAAGAAGAACGCACACTAGATGTAAAAATTCCAGCCGGTGTTTTTACGGGTGCAAGAATGCGTTTGCGTGGCGAAGGCGATAGTGGCTCAAATGGTGGGCCAAATGGTGATTTGTATGTTGTTATTGACGTTGAAGACGATAAAGTTTTCGAACGCCAAGGGCAAGATCTTATCTATCGTGTAGATATTTCATTTGTGAATGCTACACTAGGTGCTAAAGTTAAAGTTCCTACACTTGACGAAGAAATTGAATTTGAAATCCCAGCCGGAACGCAAACTGAAACTGTTTTAAGTATAAAAGAAAAGGGCTTACCTTACCCTAATGACTCACGCATAGGTGATTTGCTTCTTTATATCCACGTTGAAATACCTAAGGATATCTCAAAAGAACAAGAAGAGCTTTTACGTAAATACGAAAAACTTGAAAAGCAACACAATAGTAAAATTACCACTAAAGTAAAAAGACTTTTAAAAGGTAAATAGAAGGCGCAATGCGCTTCTTATGTGCTCACTATGAGGTTGTGAGCATTGTATGTATAGCTTTTTTTCAGTGTGTGAATGAAGATTTGTGAGGAAGGAAAAGAGCTATGTTTACCAATATTTAAGGAAAAAAATCATGGCTTTTAGAAGAAGAAATAATAATTTCTCACGTCCATCATCAGGTAAAAAACATTCTGATGAAAATCAAGCAATACTTAACAAACCAATCGAAAATCCTTTAGAACCTGTAAGCATGGAAAATGTTTCTGAAGCAATTCAGGGTGCTTACCAGCGTGCAGGTTGGGCTGAAATTATGCCTGTTCAAGCACATTCAATTCCATATCTTTTAGCGGGAAGACACATGATGGTGCAATCTCGTACGGGTAGTGGTAAAACTGGTGCTTACCTTGTTCCACTTATTGAAAAACTCAATATTGAAGAAAGAAAAACTCAAGCTTTAGTGCTTGTTCCAACTCGTGAACTTGCAGTTCAAGTTGAAAAAGAAGCTCAAAATCTTTTTGGTAACAACTTGTCAACACTCACTTTATATGGTGGTGTTCCATATTATAAACAGCTTGATGCTCTTAGAAAAGGTGTGCAAATTATTATTGGTACACCAGGTCGTATCCTCGATCATTTACAAAGAGGAACATTAAAATTAGATGATTTATCTGCTTTAATTTTTGATGAAGCAGATAGAATGCTTTCTATTGGTTTTTACCCAGATATGAAAGCTCTTCAAGAATATCTTCCTGAAAATGATGACTTGCTTGTTACATTATTTTCAGCAACTTACCCTGCAAAAGTTTTAGAACTTGCAAAACAATTTTTGAAAAATCCTGAACTTTTATCATTATCACAAGGTCAAGTGCATATTGCTAAAATGGAACACAGTTTCGTTGCATGCACAAGAATGGATAAAGATAGAGTTTTGATGAAACTTCTTGAAACAGAAAATCCATCTTCTTCAATTATATTCTGTAATACAAAAGCAACAGTTCATTATGTTGCTCAAGTTCTTAAAGGCTTTGGCTATGGCGCAGAAGAATTATCATCTGAGCTAACACAAGCAAAGCGTGAATATGTTCTTAATCGCTTGCGTAAAGGCGAAACTCGCTTCTTAGTTGCAACAGATGTTGCAGCGCGTGGTATTGACGTTCCTTTATTATCACACGTATTTTTATACGAACCACCAGAAGATAGAGAAAGCTACATTCACCGTGCCGGCAGAACAGCACGTGCAAACGCAGCGGGAACAGTTATTTCCTTAGTTGATTCTATGGAAAAAAGAGAATTAAACAGTATAGCAGAATTTTACGAGATAGATTTAATGCAAATAGATGCACCTAGTGATGAAGCAGTGGCAAACGCTGTTTCACAAAGAGTTATGGCTTTATTAGAGCAAGAAAAACGCGCTCTTAACGGTTTACAAAAAGAAAGAATTGAACGCTTCCAAGCTTTAGCTAAAGAATTAGCTGTTAGTGAAGATGGCGAAAAAAATGAAGATTTTGATTTCTTCATTGCTATGCTTTTAGATCAAGTATATCAAAAATCTCTCAATCCTACACCTGAATATTCACATCGTGGAAGTAAGCCAGGTGGCCGTGATAGCAGAAGAAGCTATCCAAAATCTAAAAAAGAATTGCAAGAAAAACAAATCGAGCAAGACGATACTTTAGATTCGTTGCGTGATGCTTTCCATGATGAAATGCGTTCAAAATATGGCAACAAACGTGGCGGCGATAGAAATGCTGCATGGCGCCATAAAAATAACGACTCTTACGGCGATAGAGATGGAGGCTCAAGAAAATCTTGGGCTGACAAAGGCTCTAGAAGTGAGAGAAGTGATAGAGGCGACAGAAACGATAGAGGCCGTGATAGAAATTTTGGCGATAATAGAGGCGAACGCCCTAGACGCTTTGAAGAAAAAGGCTTTAGAAACGACGAAAGACGCGATAGAGGTTCTTTTGATAGAGGGAATAGACCTTTTAGAGAAAGAAGCAACAATGATAACGACGTGTTTCGCGATTCTGACAAAAACTTCTCAGAATTTAGCGGCAAACCAGTAAGAGAACGTGGTGAAAGATCATCTTTCTCTGAATTTGCATCTAAAAATACCTTTGATAAAGGCTATGGTGATAGAAACCGTCGCCCAAGAAGAGAAGAAGGTTTTGACAATGATTCTAACGGCGATTTCAACCGCAGAAGTGCTAGAGGCCGTTTTGCTGGCTCTAGTTCACGCTTTGATTCACGTGAAGAAAGAAATAGCTTTTCAAGTGAAAATGATGTATTCAAAAGAAAGTCTTTCCTTCCTTCAAGAGGCGGGGAAAGAAATGAAGGCGAACAACGCGGTTTTAGAAAATTCCAAGATGATGAATTCATGACTCCACTTCGTTCTAGCGAAAGAAAACCTTTCTTTGGTAAAGACGATGACAGAGGCAGAAATTCAAGAGATGGTGGACGCGCACCTTTTAGAAATGATAATAATAGTCGTAATTTTGACAGAAATAATGGTAAAAAACCTGCTTTCAAAGATAATAACTTTGATAGTGATGACATTTACACAGATAATTTCTCAAGAAAAAAACCACATAATAAAAAGCCTAAAGGTCGCACAAAGAAAGGTAGATAATGCAATCAGAAATTGATAAAGAACTGCTTGAAGCTGCTGTAAATAATGGCAGATCAATGCTAAAAGACTTGAATTTTCTTGAGGAAATTGAAGTTCTTGGGTTTCGTTTTTTTGATTTGTATAAAAAATCTCGCATCGTGAAGGAGTATAAAGCCCTTCACCTTGCGCTTTGGCACTTTGCGCTTGTGCGCTCATTTCCGAATAATCATAATGAGATTTATGAAAATCTTCTCAATTCTGACTGGTTTTGGAAGAAAAGTGAAAAAGACTATATTGTCTCATATGCAGCGCATTATTTTGAAAAACTTCATGAAAGAGGTGTGGACGACTTCACTTTGATAGCTCGCCACATCCTTTCATTTTGTAACTTCGATGAAGCAAAAGAAAAAGCTTCCACTTTGAAACTTGCCTTGCTTCTTCGCTCTAACTATACATTTTTCTTTAATCATCTGCTTTAATAATAAAAGCAAAAAGGAAATAAAATATGCTAAAATTTAATGACCTTGTTATTCTTTTATCTCCACGCGGAAAGCGTAAACTTTTTCGTTTAGAAGAAGGGAAAAGACATGAAAGTCAAGATGGTTATCTTTTATCAGATGACCTTTTGAATGCAAACTTTGGTGATGAAGTTTACACAAATTTAAATTATCCCTTCCGCTTACAAAAACCACAATTATATGATTTAATTATGGGAATTAAACGCCAAACACAAATCATGTATCCTAAAGATATGGCTTACATCTTGATGAAATTATCAGCTGGTGAAGGCAGAACAATTTTGGAAGCTGGTTCTGGTTCTGGTGGATTTACCATCGCTTTATCATGGACTTCAGGAAAAACAGGGCGCATTCATAGTTTTGAAGCTCGTGAAGAGTTCCATAAATTAGCAAAAAGAAACGTAGCTTGGGCGGGCGTTGGTGAAAATGTTACTTTCCATCATAGAGATATTGCAAATGGCTTTGGTTTGAACGACCCTGCTATATTAAATGGTGAAAAAGCTGATGCTCTTTTCTTAGATGTAAGAACTCCGCAAGATTATCTTGATCATGCGCTTGAAGCATTAAAACCTGGCGCACCAATTGCATTTTTACTTCCAACTGTTGATCAAGTATCAACTCTTTTATTTGCTTTAGAGAAAAAAGAATTTGAAGAAACAGAAGTTTGTGAAGTTTTAGTTCGTCCGTGGAAACCTGTTCCTGATAGATTGCGTCCAGCAGATAGAATGGCAGCGCACACTGGCTTTTTAGTGTTTACACGCCATCAAAAAAGAACAGAAATTTGGGATGGTTCTTTGAAACTTGGCACTCGTGAGCGTAAGCAAGAGGCAGCAAGAAGAGCAAGACTTGAACTTGATAATGATAGCGACCTTTCAGCAGAATAGTTTAAAGCTGTTGAAATTGGCTTAGCAAAGCAAAAAAAGTAATTTTTACTTTACATTTTTAAAGAAATTTTCTAGATTATTTTTATATATAATAAATATAGTTGTGGAGTGTATAGATGCGTGCAGCAATAGTTTTTAAAGAGGCTTTAGTTAAAGTATTGGCAGATAAAGAAATTTCTTATCCTGCAAAAACAACAATTGAACCTCCAAAAGATAAAAAACATGGTGATATTGCAACAAACGTTGCAATGGTTTTAGCAAAAGAATTAGGCAAAAATCCTCGTGAAATTGCAAGTGATTTTCTTGAGTCATTAAAAAGCTATTTACCAAATGCACGCATTGAAATTGCAGGCGCAGGATTTTTAAACTGCACCTTTGAACAATCTTTTTGGTGGGAAACCTTGAAAATGGTCGAAAATCAAAAAGATGATTTTGGTTCACTTCTGCAAGAAAAACCGCGTTCAATTTTAGTTGAATATGTTTCGGCAAATCCAACAGGGCCATTGCATATTGGTCATGGTCGTGGTGCTGCTGTGGGCGATAGCCTTTTACGTATTCTTAAAAAAGCTGGGCATACTATTTCCTCAGAATATTATATTAATGATGCTGGTAATCAGATGAGAACTTTGGGGCTTTCAGTTTGGCTTCGTGCTTTAGAACTAAAAGATAAAAACCCAACTTTCCCAGAAAGTTACTATAAAGGCGAATATATAATTGATATAGCACAAGAGATGCTTAATCAAAATCCAAATCTTACTGATATGCCAGAACAAGAAGGCATTGATGCTTGTTATGAATATGGCATGAAAGTTATTTCTGATGGTATTCGTGAAGATTTGAAAGAATTTCGTGTGCATCATGACCGTTGGTTTTCAGAAAAATCATTGGTTGAAAGTAATGAAGTTCAAGAATGTTTTGCTTTATTAAAAGAAAAAGGCTTAGCTTTTGATCAAGACGATGCACTTTGGTTTAACACCACTCAATTTGGTGATGACAAAGACAGAGTTCTTATTAAAAGTGATGGCGCGTTAACATATTTTGCTTCTGATATTGCTTATCACAACAATAAATATAATCGTGGATATGATTATTTAATTGATGTTTGGGGTGCCGACCATCACGGATATATTCCACGTATGAAAGCAGCTATTACTGCTTTAGGCAGAAACCCTGAAGACGATTTTCACGTTGTTTTAATTCAACTTGTAAATCTTCTAAGAAATGGTCAACCTGTTGCAATGTCAACACGTTCTGGTGAGTTTGATACTTTATCTGACGTTGTGAAAGAAGTTGGCGTTGATGCAGCAAGGTTTATGTTCTTATCACGTAAATCTGATACTTCTCTTGACTTTGATTTAGAGCTAGTTAAACAAAGAAATTTAGAAAATCCAGTATACTATGTTCAATATGCACATGCTAGAATTTATGGTTTAATCAGAAGGGCACAAGAAGCAAACTTTGCATTTGAAGCTATGAATGATGAAGTTCTTGCATGCCTCACAACTGATGATGATATGGAACTTTTACAAGCTCTTGACCAGTTTGAAGATACTGTTTCACTTGCATCACGTAACCTTGCAGTGCATACAATTTCACATTATTTACAAGACTTAGCAGGTAAAGTTCATTCTTACTATGCAAAAAATCAAGTATTGAATGTTGAAGTTAAACTTGCTAATGCACGTTTATTGCTTTTGAAAAACTGTGCACAAGTTATTAGAAACGGACTTGACTTACTTGGCGTTGAAGCACCAGAAAGCATGTAAGTTTTCAAGAATTTTGGAATGAAAAATAGTATTTAAGACAAAAAGAGGATAAATATGCGTATTCAGAACAAATATCCTGTTAAATCAAGATCTTCATCTACAGCTAGAAAATCACAAAATTCTGCAATTTCTAGTGAAAAAGCTGAAGCACGTCCAAATATTCGTCCAAATATACGTAAAGCAACAAGTGAAGACATTAGAATACTTGAAAAAGCTCATGAAGATGTTTCTAAAGAATTAGAAGTTAATCCTAATTCTCCACTTCTTCAAGCTCCTCAAGCGCCCATTCAAAGTGAAAATGATGAATTGAAAAGTTTACGTCTAAATACTGTTAAAAAAAATAAAATATCTAAAACAGAAAAAATTCAGATAGATACTGAAATTCCTTCTGAAGAAGATAATTTTGAAGAAAGAAATGAAGTGTCTTCAAGCATGCTCTCTAAAGAGAGTGATGAAAAGCTAAATGCCTTGAAGCAATCATTATATGATTCAGAAGAAGCAAAGAAAAATACTTTTGTTATTATAAAAGACAAAAATAATAAACTTCATTCACCTCAAGTTGATGAAGCAAGTTTATCACGCGAAGAAAGATTATTGCGTGCACAAGATAAAAGTTATGCGCATTCTTCTGCATGGCAATGGACTTTTACTTTGCGCCCAGCTTCTGTTATTACTGGTCTTTTAGTGTTATGTATAACACTTGGCTTTTTCTTCACTTTTGGTCTGATCGTGGGCAGAGGCTTTACTCCAACGACTGAACCTGTTGAACTTACTTCAATTGTACCTACTGAAGAAGAAAGTTTACTTACTAAAGATGTAGAAATTTTAACTGCAGAACAATTAGAATACTCAACAGCTTTAAAGAAAAGTGATGAAAGTCAAAAACCTGTTGACCCGAATGCGCCTCTTGTTGATTCTAATAATCCGCAAGCAGCTTCTGGACAAGCTTCACAAGGTTCACAAGGCGGTGTTGTTCCATATCCTATAGGGGAAGGGAATCAAGCTGCAACGAATGTACAACAAGCAAGCGGAAATCAACCAGCAGCAATTGAAATTTACCAATATGTCTTACGTGTTGCCTCATTCAAAAGCGAAAAAGATGCAAAAACACTTGAAGCAAGACTTGAAGGAAGTCAATTACGTGCGGATGTTGCAAAAAGCGGTGCATGGTATTTTGTTAATGTGAATTTTTTAGGAACAGAAAGCTCATTCGATGAAATGCGCGAATCATTAAAGAAATTTGCAATACGTGATTCAATAGTAATGAAAAAAGATCCACTACAGTTAGACTAATTATCTAAAATATAAAAAATAAAGCCATCACTTATTTGCGATGGCTTTTTTATTTAATTGCTTTTTATTGTTTGGAGAAAATTATTTTTGCATGATTTGACCTGTAAAGTCAGTTTCATAACCGCCTAATGAATTAATTCTTGCGCTAAATTCTGGGCGTCTTATAATTTCTAAAGCTTTTTGAATGCGATGATCATCCATATATGCAGTTGGAATTACAATATCATATCTTTCTAATGCGAGTGGAATAAAATCTAAATTAAGTGCTTTTGCAGCAGCTTGAATGCCCATACCGCAATCAACATTATTTGTAAGAACGTTTGCAGCAACAGCCATATGTGTGAATTCTTCTTTTGAATATCCATCTATATCAGATGGTTTCATACCAGCTTCTTCTAGTTTATGATCAAATAAAATTCTTGTTCCAGAACCTTTTTGCCTGTTGATAAAGCTCACTCGCTTCAAATCTTCAATAAAATTAATTTTTAGCGGATTACCTTTTGCTACAATTAAACCTTGATAGCGTGAAACAAGATTTATTACAGTAAGGTTATGTTCAGGTAGCATGGAATTCAGAAAAGGAAAGTTGAAAGTTTTAGTTTCAGGGTCAAATAAGTGCATTCCAGCAAAATGGCATGCTTTATTTTTTAGAGCTGTAATACCGCCAGTGCTACCTACGTGGCTTGAAGTAAAAGCATATCCCTCTTTCATAAGCTCGTCATGTAATAAATCTAAAACATTGTCATGACTGCCAACGCAAACAATTGTATTCTCAAGAAGTTCGCTATGTGTTGTAAGTTTAGCACTTATTTTTTGACCAGCTTGCACACCCTCAACATTTAAAGGAATAGCTGCAACAGCTTGTGCACGGCAAACAGATGTAATGTTACCAGCACCCTTAGATAGAGGGGTTGCAACAAGGCGACTATCAACTTCGCCCACTGCTAAGCGTATAAATTCTTTTGTTCCAAGTTTAGAAACAGTATTTCTTGTGAGTTCAACATCATAATAATTTTTTTCAGGCGCTTTTTTTTGCATAAATTCGCAAAGTAAAGGAATAACAAGCTCTTCAATACAAACCAAAGTGGAAACAGGATAACCTGGAGCACCAACTATCAATCTATCGCCATTAATTCCTTTACATTTGCCAAGTAAAGAAGGTTTACCTGGCATTGCTGCTATGCCATGTATAAGCACTTCGCCTTTTGCAGCGATAACACTTTTTGTGTAATCTTTTGAACCTGCAGAAGAACCAGCACAAAAAATTATTGCATGATACCCATCATCTAGCGCTTGTTGAAGTGCATTTTCTAAAGCTTCTTGATTGTCTTTAACTGGCTTTACTCTTGTAGATTGGCAACCAATTTCTGAGAGAAGAGCAGAGATAAGCTGTGAATTTGATTCAATAACTTCACCTGCTTTTGGTTCTGGTTTATCCATAAAATCAAGAATTTCATCACCGCTAGGAATAATGCAAACTTTTAATTGCTCATATACTTCAACATCCCAAATACCAGCTGAAAGTAATGCGCCAATATCCCATGGTTTTACTAAAGTATTCTGTGGGAAAAGAAGTTCAGTTGCAACAATATCTTCGCCAATTCTGCGCACATGTTGATAAGGGAAAACAGGATTTTCTATATATATTCCATTTTTTCCTTCTTTTTGCACAACATTTTCAATCATAATAACTGCGTTGAAATCGCTTTTGAGAGGGTTTCCTGTATTCACAGCCTGGCATTGTGTATCCATTTCCAAAAATAAAGGTTCACCTTCTCTTGCCATGAAAGTTGATTCGGCAAGAACAGCAAAGCCATCCATTGCGGCGCAGTGGTAAGGTGGAGAAGAGTGTTTTGCATATACTGGTTTTGAAAGCACTCTATGGAGAGCTTGGTGCGAAGGAATAATTTCCTTTTGCAGATATTCATCTTTTTTAAAGCTTTTTCTTGCAATTTCTAAAGCTTCATCTATTTCTAATGTTTTTAAATATATATTTCTTTTCATGCTAACTCCTATCTAATAGAATGAAAATATTAACAAACTATCTTATATTAAATATTCTTGCTAAAGTGTATGTGGATGAGGCAAAAAGTCAAGCCTAAAAAGTTATACAAGTAAATCGCTCAAAAATAAATGAGAATAAATTATGCTTGCTTAGTTTTTTGCTTTCCTATAAATTCAATTAACCGCTCTTTAAGAGTATTCTTTTTATTGTGAGGATAGCTATGGCTTTAAAAGATATTTTCAACTTCGATGCACCACCTTTATATTTAATGGATGCCTCTGCCTTTATTTTTAAAGGCTACTACGGAAATATGAAAATGACAAGAGCCGATGGCTTTCCAACAGGTGCAATTTATACTGTTGCTCGCATACTTCTAAAACTTCTTAAAGAGGAACAACCAAAATATTTTTCTTTTGTAAAAGATGGACGAGGCAAAAACTTTAGGCATGAAATTTATCCGCTCTATAAAGCAAATAGAGATACTACACCTGAAGAGCTTGTCATGCAATTTGAGCCAATTGAAGAAATGGTAAAAGCTTTCGGGCTTCATCTTGAAATTTCAAATAATTGTGAGGCGGATGATTGCATTGCATCACTTGCGCATCACTATAGAAATGAAAGAAATGTTGTAATAGTTGGCATTGATAAAGACTTAAAACAATGCTTGCATGAAAATGTTTTTATGTGGGATCCTTCCGTAAAAGGGAATAAAGCTTCTGCATCGCCTTCTGTTGGCAGTATGATTGTAAAAGAAGGAAAAATTGTTACTCTTGATACTTTTAGAGAAGAAACAGGGCTTGAGCCAAGTCAATGGGCTGATATACAAGCTATTATTGGCGATTCGAGTGATAATATTCCTGGCGTTAAAGGCATTGGTAATGTAACAGCGCAAAAACTATTTAAAGAATATCCATCTCTTGAGGATATTCGTGATAACTATGAAAATCTTTCAAAAACAGTGAAAGCTAAATTTGAAGGAAATCTTGAAGCAATGTTTATGTATCGTCAACTTACAACGCTTGATACAAAATGTTGCGAACATATCAAAAAAGACGATTTGAAATTATCTCCATTGAATTTTGAAAAATGTATGGAATTTTTTAGAGTATATGAAATGCCATCTTTGCAAAAAGAACTTTACGATTTAAAAAATAAAGGACTTATTCTTCTTTCAGAGGAAGATGAAAATTCAAATGATACTATAATTGAAAATATTCCAAGTGCGCAGTCAGGTAAAAGAACTTCAAATAAACAATCTCATGCAAGTATGCAGATGAGTCTTTTTGATGATTTTAGTCAAAGCAGTGAAGAAATTACAATTGATAGTAGAAAAACTTTACCAGAAATTTCGTCAATAAAAGAAAAAGAAATTGCGTTTATTCAAGCATCTTTTGTAAGCAGAAATCAAGAAGGCTTTTATGTGGCTTTTGATGATGAAGAATTTCATTATGATGGGAATATGGAAGAGTTTTCACGCTTCCTTAATAACTTTGAAAGTATAGTTTGTTTCAATTATAAAGAAATTTTGAGAAAATATTCTGAAGTAGCACTTCATGCAAATTTTGAGAAGAAAAATGTTTTTGATTTAGCTCTCATTTCTTATTTGCTAAACCCAGAACAAAGAGATTATTCATGGGGCAAAGTTTCTAACCAATTCAGAGAAAAAACACGCACAATTCCATTTGAAAAAGCAGGTTCGCTTCTTTTAGCTTTAAAGAAATTATTTGTTGAAGAAATGGAAAAAACTGAAACTTTAAAGCTGTATCAAAAGTTAGAACTTCCTCTTGTGCCTGTTCTTGCGAATATGGAAGAAGAAGGAATCTTACTTGATATTAAAGCGACTGAAAATTTCCTTGTTGAAATTCAAAATGAATTAGAAAAAAATACAAAAGAAATTTATTCACTTGCTGGAAAAGAATTCAATATTCGTTCTGCTCAGCAAACAGGTGATATTCTTTATAATCATTTGCAATTGCCTATTGCATCAAAAACAAAAGGCGGACAAAGTTCAACTTCGCAAGAAACATTAGAAAAACTAATTGGCTCACATCCTATTATTGACGCTTTGCTTGAATATAGGAAATCTGAGAAGTTACGTTCAACTTATCTTGAACCATTGCCTAAACTTGTTGATAATAATGGAAGAATTCATACAACATTCAACCAAATGGCAACTGCAACTGGCAGGCTTTCTTCATCAAACCCTAATTTGCAAAATATTCCTATTAGAGGTGCGCTAGGGCAAAGAGTGCGCTCATGCTTTATTGCGGAAGAAGGAAGAAGCCTTATTTCTGCTGATTATTCACAAATTGAACTTCGCGTGCTTGCGCACTATTCCATGGAATCTACCTTGCTTGAAGCATTCAGAAGAGATGAAGATATTCACAAATCAACAGCTGCATTGTTGAACAGTGTTTCCTTAAATGAAGTTACAGTTGAACAAAGGCAAGCTGCAAAAACAATTAACTTTGGTTTGCTCTATGGAATGGGTGCAAGAAAACTAGCGCAAGATATTAAAGTTTCACAAAAAGAAGCACAAGAATTTATTAAAAGATATTTTGAAAGATTTAAAGGAATTAAAGCTTTTTACGATAAAGCATTGCAAGATGCCCAAGAAAAAGGCTATGTTACAACACTTGTAGGAAGAAGAAGAGCATTGCCAGACTTATTCAGCCCAAGCCGTCAAGCGCAAACTTTAGCTGAGCGTCAAGCTATTAATACTCTTATTCAAGGAACTGCCGCCGATATAATTAAGCTTGCTATGCTTCTTGTTTCAGATGATGCCGAGCTTAAAAGCTATGATGCAAAACTGCTTTTACAAGTGCACGATGAACTTATAATTTCAGTGCCACAAGAAAATGCAGAAAAAGCGGGGGAAAGATTATCTTCTCTCATGTCTTCTATAAAAGTTAATGACACAACTGAATTTGCTGTTCCATTAAAAGTTGAATATGCAAGCGCACAAAACTGGCTGCAAGCACATTAGTAAATAATTCTTCACGGTAATATCCTATTGATGATATAAAAAAAGGCGATGAACTTCATCGCCTTAATCTTTTAATTAAATATGTTTTTTAGTGAGACATTATTGCAAATATTAATGGCTGGTTGTAGAGATAACGGTTAATCCAAAGAGCTTCGCCGTATGAGTTTCTCAGCGTACCGCTTGTGTCTGAACTTGTGAGTTCATCAAAATTAGCTTCTGCAACAGGAGTTTCACTGATTAAGTAATCGCCAAGCCATAAAGGAGTGTTGCCTGCAAAAGCAAAAATTGATGGATCAAGCTCTACATAAGCGAAAAGTGATCTAATATCAAAGTAAACAATAAATACGCCAACAAAGTTTCCATCATTATCAAAAGCAGGTCTACCCACTAAAATTTCAGGGCCGTTTGGATCTTCGTGCACAGCAACTCTAGTGTCGCGTTCACTTCTTCCTTCTGGAGTTATAAGAAGAGCAGAGAAGTCAATATTTTTTCCATATTGCTCTGGGAAAGCACCAGTTACAGTTCCTTCTGGGTTGATAAGTGCAATTCCTGAAATCCAAGGGAAGTTACGGAAGAAATTTTGAAGTTCAGCATCATGTGGTGGAAGTGAAAGTTGCGCTAAATTATTTTGAAAAGCAGTCAACTGACTATCAACCTTCATAAGACTTGAAGAAAGAATATATTCAATTTCAGAAATATTAGCAATATCATCATACTTTACAGTTGCAGGTTTATTCACATAAGTGAAATAAAGCTTACGAGTTTCATACCATGTTTCAGAATCTTGCATTGTGCTACATGCTGGAAGACTCATTGTTGAGATAGCTAAAATAAGTAATAGTAATATTTTTTTCACGTTATATCCTTATAATTTAAATTGTTGCTCTTTTTTCAAGACGTGTTGCAAGTTGTTCGAGCATTGATTGCATTTTAGGTGAAAGCCCTTTAGAGTTTTTTGTTCTACTTTGACTTTCAATAGCTTTGAAATTATTTTGTCCTTCAGAAGAATTATCTCCTAAAGAGTTTTGTTGTGCTTCTAGTTCGATAATCCTTTGTTTTAAACTTTCAATTTGACTTTCGTCTGCATTTTCCAATAATTCAGAATAAATTGCAATTGCACCCTCTACATCACCTTGTGTTGCAAGCAAGTCAGCCATTGAGCGGGTGTGTGTTGAGGTTTTTGCAGAAGAAACTCTTACCTCGGCTATTATTTCTTGATTTGAAGTAACTTCTTCTTCTTTTTTGAAGTCATCTATAGAAAAACTTTCTTCAGTAAAAGTTTTTTCTTCAAAAATTTCTTGTGGTTCAGCAAGAGCGTTTGCACTAAAAGGCGCGTCTTGCAAATGAACAATATTTTCAATATTAGCTTTTAGCTCAGCCTCATCTTCAGTGAAGTCGTGGGTAGTTTCAATAACTTTTGAAGCTTCATCTTTCTTGTCATCATTTTTGTCAGCAGGTGTATTTGTAAGAAATGAAGCATTCCCAAAAGGAATAGTTGATGAATTATAATGCTGAAGCCCCGCTTGAATTACTTCCATAAGTGTGAGTGATGGATTGGTAAAAAATGCTGATAAAAGCGCAAGGGTTGAAGATATTGTAGAATTTTCTTCAGCAGTGAGTCTGCTCCAAACAGACCAAAAGCCAGGATATTTTTTTAATATATCAGTAAATTTGTGTAATTGAATTTGAGCACTTTCAATTTTATCGTGTTTTGCAAGTAAGTCAATGTAGTAGAGGCGTGCTTCAAGATAGTCAGGCTGTTTTTCAAGTCCAAGCGCAAGCACATTAAGCGTTTCATCAATTTTACCTTCTTTTTCAAGAAGCTGAGCATAGAGAAAAAAGACTCTAGATGAGGGGTCAATCTCAACTATTTCACGATATAATTCTAGTTTATCATTCATCAACATGTGCTCCCGAAAGTTCAGATTTCGCCTGTTTTTGCTCAAAAACATAAAGGATTTCTTCATCTTTTACATATTTAAGCTGTTGACGGATTACTTTTTCAAGGTAAGTATTATCAGATTGCAATAAACGAATTTCTTCTGATAATCGCATATTTCTTTGATCAGTGTCTTCTATTTCTTGTTTTATATCAATGGACTGCTTTTTTGCCTTTTGCCATTGGCTAACACTTTGGTCACCAAAAGTTAATGTAACAAGCGCAAAAGCATTGAAGCAAAGGCAAATGCCAAGCACAGTGCATTTAATAACAATACTCATGTCATTTTTAATATGCATTATGAATTTTCCTTTGCTTCGTTATTTGTTTGATTTTTGTTATTATTTGTTTCTTTCCATGAATCATAGAAATTATAGAAATATCTATAGCCTGAATAAATGGTAAGTAAAACGGCAATAGCAAGTAAGATATTGCCTATTATAGTAACATCAATGCCCATAACAGGGTAATGATAGATAAGCGGGCCAAGCGCAACTGATTGGAAGATAGTTTTAAGTTTTCCATACCTATCTGCGGCAATAACAATGCCATCATCCGCTGCAACTGCTCTAAGGCCAGTCACTGCCATTTCACGCATAATAACGATAATACTTATCCAAGCTGGAATCCAGCCTAGTTCAACAAGCATAATAAAAACTGAGCATATAAGTAGTTTATCTGCTAATGGATCAAGAAATTTACCAAAATTTGTAACGGATTCGTATCGTCTTGCAATATAGCCATCAAGCATATCACTCAAACAAGCAATAGCAAAAATAATGGTAGCCAAAAGGCAATTGATTTCTGTTGGGAATGCAAGCAATACAAGTACAGGGAAAATAGCCACTACTCGCAAAAGTGTAATTTTATTTGCTAAGTTTAGATTTCGCCAGAAACCTGGTTTGTCGATAGGCATAATTTTCTCCAAAATAAACATATAGAACTTTTCGTGATAATATAGCTATTTTGTTTATTTTGCAAGCATTTTTTAGCTTTAAATAAATTTATTATTTGCTTCTGATGAGCATATCTATTTGAAAAAATGACTTTTAATTAACTTTGACAAATGCTTCAAAAGCCCTTATGTAAGAGAACATTAAATAGATAAATCCTTTCCAATTTTTAAAGTGAAAGTATAAAATATAAATTATTAGATAAGTCAAGGTAATATATGGCAAAATTTCATGTCGCTACATTTGGTTGTCAGATGAATGTGAACGACTCTTTGTGGCTTACAAGAGCTTTAGTTGCAAATGGGCATGTTGAAGCAGATGTAAAAGAAGCAGATTTTTTTATTCTCAATACTTGTTCAGTTCGTGACAAACCTGAAAAAAATGTGCACAGCACAATTGGGCGTTTCAAAAAACAAAATCCTGCTATGTGGGGTCTTGTTATGGGTTGTGTGGCACAACAGCATGGTAAAGATTTATTTAAGCGTCATACAAATCTTCGCCTTGTTATAGGGACTGACACTCTTTATAATGCGCCTGAATATATTGAAGAAATATTAGCGCGTGAAAGCTTAAATTATAAGAAAAAGAAAAAAGAAGTTTTTACAGAATTTAGCGAAGTTTTCCCTGATAGATATCACTATCTAAAAGAAGAAGAGGGAAATAGCCCAACTGCTTATGTAAATATTATGCAAGGTTGCGATAATTATTGCGCATATTGCATAGTTCCTTATACTCGTGGTGTGCCAAAATCGCGTTCAACACAGTCTATTTTAGATGAATGCCAAGCATGGCTCGATAAAGGCGCAAAAGAAATTCAACTTCTTGGACAAAACGTTAACGCTTTTGGACTTGATAGATTAAACGATGGCTCGTCCTTTGCTGATTTATTAAGAAAAATTGACGCACTTGAAGGTGTGAAAAGATTACGTTTTATGACTCCACATCCAAAAGATTTATCTGATGATACCATTGCTTTGTTTGGCGAATTAAAAACTTTATGTCCTCGTGTTCATCTTCCACTACAAGCTGGCGCTGACAGAACTTTAGAGCGTATGAATAGAAAGTATACTCGTTCGGATTATTTGACTTTGGTGGAAAAGCTAAGAAAAGTTCGCCCAGATATTTCAATAGGGTCTGACATTATTGTAGGTTTTCCTGGTGAAACAGAAGAAGAATTTGAAGATACGCTCGATATGATGAGAAAAGCTCCAATTGTTTTCTCTTTCGCATTCGCATATTCGGATAGACCAGGCACAAAAGCTTCAATTATGCCAGATAAAATTCCTCAAAAAGTTCAACTTGAAAGACTAGAACGCTTGCAAGATTTGCAAAGAGAAATCAGCAGAGATTTTATGGCATCTTTTGTAGGAAAAGAAGTGGAGCTTTTAATTGAGGGCGAAAGTAAAAACACACCAACAGCGCAGGCTCGTGATATTCATGGAAATGCTGTTCATGTTGCAACAAAGGCAAAAGTTGGTGAATTTATCATGGCAAAAGTAGTTGAGGCTTTCCCTTATTCACTAGTGGCCGAAGAAATTAAATAATTTTAGAACAAAAGAAATATTATGAATAAAAAATATCATGCAATAGCACTTTTTTCAGGTGGTTTAGATAGCATTTTAGCTGCAAAAACTGTGCAAAATCAAGGTTTAGATGTAAAATGTCTCCACTATGTATCACCATTTTTCGGATATCCTGAAAAAATTGAACATTGGAAAAAAGTATATCAATTAGATATTGAAGCTGTTGATATTAGCGATGATTATGCTGCATTATTGAAAGATTTTCCAAAATATGGCTTTGGTTCAACTCTCAATCCTTGTGTTGATTGCAAAATTCTTATGATGAACAAAAGTCGTGAATTGCTTGAATATTATGGCGCATCTTTTATTATTTCAGGCGAGGTGCTCGGACAAAGGCCAATGTCTCAACGTCGTGATACTTTAAATGTAATCAAAAGAGATGCTGATATTAAAGATGTTCTTCTCAGACCATTGTGTGCAAAACATATGGATCCAACACAAGCTGAACTTGATGGACTCGTAAACAGAGAACTTTTACACAATTTTTCAGGCAGAGGAAGGCAAGCGCAACTTTCTTTAGCAAAAGAAATGGGAATAACTGAAATTCCAACTCCAGCAGGCGGTTGTAAACTTACTGAAAAAGATACTTCAGCAAGATACTGGCAAGTGCTTAGCAAGCATGAAGCAAGCGCTGAAAATTTTATTCTTTCAAATACTGGTAGACAGTTTTGGCATAAAGAAGAGAATACTTGGCTTGTCATTGGTAGAAATCAGGCAGATAATAAAAACCTTGAAGCTATCAAAAAAAATAATGACATCGCTATGCGTGTGAATGGTTTCCCTTCACCTCTTTCGCTTGTTCGTCAAAATAACAATATTGAATGCTCACAAGAGGCTCTTTTAGAGGCTGCTTCCTTGCTTGCGTCTTACTCACCAAAAGCTGTTGCTTTTTATGAAAGTGAAAATAAAGAAGTAGAAATATTGTGCATGAGAGGGGAGAATAAAGAAATTCTCAAAGTTATACCAAAGCGAAACACTTCTTATGCTGAGCCTGATTGGGCAAAAACACAAGTTGAGTTGAAGGTTTTTGTGAAAAGTAGAGAGCAGACTAAATAGCCTTAACTCTTCAATGATTTTAAAAAAAATATAAAATTATATGGCAATATAAAGAGTTTTATCTTGAAACTCAAAATTATTGAAAAAATTGACTTTATTTTTTATGCTTTACAAATAAAGTAAAAAGATAAAATTTTAAATTTTTCTTGACAAAGTTTGATATTGTTGTCATATTAAACGGTAACGAGTATTCATGAACTCGAACGTGGGGTTTTGTTCTTAGTAACGTTCGGCTGTTCTTTTTGTTTGCTTATAATCTATTCTGTGAGGTTTTTTATGACTAAGTCTTTGTATGTTGGCAATTTGCCATGGTCTGCAACAAATGAACAAGTTCAAAGTTTATTTTCTGAATTTGGTTCAGTTGTTTCTGTAAAATTGGTGAGCGACCGTGAAACCGGTAGAGCTCGCGGTTTTGGTTTTGTTGAAATGGAAGAACCTGGTGCATCAGCAGCTGTTGAAGCATTAGACAACTCTTCTTTCGGTGGTAGAACATTGAAAGTAAACGAAGCTAAACCGAGAGCACCTCGTCCAGCACGTTTCTAATAAAAACTATATTGATAATGTAATTTTTAGCTCCTTTTCGAAGGAGCTTTTTTTTGTTTTAACGCCTTTATAAAGAAAATAAATTTATGAAATAAAACTATGTTATCAAAACGCAGTGCCTTAAGTTGACTAATCTTATAAATAGATATAGGAATTTGAAAGGCAGTGAATAGGAAAAGAAGCTCATTTTAATTTATTTACAAGGAAGAAAGCAAGATGGCTAAAATATTTAATAAAGTAAGATTACTCACACCAGGGCCAACTGAAACTCCTGATAGAGTGCGCCTTGCAATGGCTCAGCCAATGATTCATCATAGAAAACCTGAATTTGTTGAAGCATTAAAAGAAACTCAAATTCTTTTGCAAGAACTTTTTGGAACAAAAGAAGTTGTTCTTCCGCTTGCTTGTTCTGGAACAGGAGCAATGACTGCTTCTGTGCACACATTATTTACAGCAGGTGAAAAAGTTCTCGTAATTAATGCCGGTAAATTTGGCGAAAGATGGGGTAAAATTGCAAAGACTCATGGCCTTGAAGTTGTAGAGCATGTCATTGATTGGGGAAAGGCAATTACAGCAAACGAGCTTGAAAAACTAATTGATGAAAATAAAGATATAAAAGGCGTTTTGCTTCAAATTAGCGAAACAAGCACAGGCGCACAAATGCCAGTAAAAGAGCTAGCAGCTGTTGTTCGCAATAAAGATATTTTATTTGTTGCAGATGGTATTTCATCTGTAGGTATTTCACCTTGCCCAATGGATGAGTGGGGGATTGATGCCTTGCTTACAGGTTCACAGAAAGGATTAATGCTTCCTCCTGGGCTTGCTCTTATTTCTTTGTCAAAAAAAGCATGGGCAAAAGCAGAAAAAATAAAAACAGATTGTTTCTATTTTAATCTTCTCCAAGAAAGAGAAAATTGCCTAAAAAATCAAACATTATTTACTTCACCTATTACTTTAATTCTTGGCTTGCATGAAGCTTTAACAATGCTCTTAGAAGATGGCTTAGAAGCTGTGTATAAAAAGCAATGGGCGCTTACTCAAATGGCACGAAGTGCAGCTATAGAACTTGGTTTTACGCTGGCAGCAGAAGAGCATTTTGCGTGGGGAGTTACAGGTCTTTATATGCCAAAAGGGCTTGATTCAAAGCCAGTTGTAAAGTTGATGTATGAAAAATATGGAATTATTGTAACCCAAGGGCAAGCACCACTTGCAGCTGAAATGCTTCGTATAGGCCATATGGGTTATGTTGACTGGGCAGATATTTCTGCAGGACTTTTTGCTTTAGCAGAAACAATGAAAGAAGTGTATAATATTGAAGCACCAGCAGGATTCTTAGAAAGAGCTATTGCTACTTATTATAAAGAACTTTCAGTGTAAAAAGCCATATTGAATTAAAAAGAAAAGGCATACAGTCTTAGGATTGTATGCCTTCATGTTTTTAAAGTCGTTGTTTATACTTTCATATCTAAAACACTTCCCAAAAGCTCGTCTTGTATTACTATTGTTTGCGCATTTGCTTCAAAGGCTTTGCCATAAATTATAGTATTTGTAAGTTCTCTTTCAAGTTCAATATTATTATTTTGTAAAGTGTTATACTCTTCTTCTATTTGTTCGTTGCGCTGATTTTTATTTGTAATGGAGTTTGAAATAGCTTTTCTGTCAGTATTTGTTTGCTCAGCAGAAATTTTATCAATATTCTGTTGAGTATATTGATTTTGTATTTCTTGCTCAACTGCTTTTACGCCATTTTCTTGTTCTATAAAATTAGTGCGTTTTGCTGCAAAATCTTTTGTAGATATATTGGCAATATTGTTGGCGCTTGTCTGCATTGCTGAAGAAAAAGCGTTGAGGGCAGAGAGTGGTTGATTGAATTGAATCATAACTAATTCCTTTTCAATAAAATACGGCTTCTTTAATTAATGTCAAGTGTTGCTTTATATGCTTATTGTATGGATAGGAGAATCGAATAAAATCAATAGATTAGTATTCTTCTTGTTTTATAAAAAAAAACTTGTATATTTATTTTGTTTCTGTTATATATAAGTAGATATTTACGAAATATAAAAAACATATATTTAAAGTTTTTGGAGGAATAATGAAATTACTTCGTATCGCAACTATGGTTGCACTCATGGCTTCTTTTTTAGTGCCAGCTGCAAAAGCAGAACAAATGCGTAAAGTTGATAGCTTTGACTTCTTGGTTGACAATACTGTTTCTATGGATGAAGACGTAGTTGTAGAAACTTTAACAAAAATCAACTCAATGATTCCAGAATTAGGCTACAAATCATCAATGCACAACTTTTCAGGTGTTGTAGTTCCTTACGGCCCTTGGGATAAAGCTGGTATGGACGCAGCATTTACTGATGCAGACAGCGGCTTTGGTGAAGAATTAGGCGATGCAATTATTGCAACAGCTCCTGATTTATATGCAATGGAAGGTCCTTCTGCTGTTGTTTTATTTACAGATGGTGAAAGCGAAAAAGGCGTAAACCCAATTAGTGAAATTCGTATGCTTTATGAAGCAGCTCCTGATCTTTGTGTTCACGTTGTTTCTTTTGCAGAATCAGCAACTGCTCAAGCTATCTTAGATGAAATTGCAGGTATGAAAAAATGTTCAGTAAGCGTAAAAGCTGCTGATTTATTAGCTTCTGATGAAGCAACAGCACAGTTTGTTCAAGACGTATTTTATGCTGATGGCGAAAATGTTTTCGTTCTTCGTGGTGTAAATTATGAATTTGACTCAGCTGAACTTAATGTTGAAGCTAAAATTGTTTTAGATGAACTTATTCCAACTCTTAGCAATTCAGAAGCTATCACTCTTGAAGGTTGGACAGATTCAAAAGGTTCAGCAGCATACAATGAAAAACTTTCATTACGTCGTGCTGAAGCTGTAGCAGCTTACCTTGTTCAAATGGGTATTCCTGCTGAAAAAATTACATCTGTAGGTAAAGGCATTTCTTATAAATTTGATAATGCTACTCTTGATGGTCGCTACTTAAACCGTAGAACAGAAATCAAATACTAGTTTTTCGATTTATAAATACAATAACCCGATAATGCATTTGTGTTATCGGGTTTTCTTATATCTAATTTAAAGCTAAAGGTCGAATATGCATAAAATAATTTCTCTTATATTTCTCAGTATTTTTTTTATTGCGGTTGATGCAAATAGAGCAAAGGCAGAAAATAATGAAGTAATGTTGATAACAGAAAATTTACGCCTTATGATTGATGAGGCATTAATAAAGCAAACAAATAATATTATTCCAAATAAAGATAATCCTACAATTGAAAACTTAGGTAATGGAGTTTTGAAAATTTCCTATATTGAATTTGATAGGAAAAATGTTTCAATCAATGTGCAACCTTCATCTGATACAAAAGGAAAATATATAGCGAAAATTTCCTATAATGAGTTTCTTTATGTGGGTGAATATAAAGAGGGAACAGACATTTCAAAAACATTTTTCGGAATTGAACATATAAGAAAGATTACTGAGCTTGCAACATATGTAAACGGAAAATGGATTTATTAGAATTTATTTTTTTCTAGTGCAATGTAGAGCAAAAGTTTAAACAAAAAAACCGCCTTTTGAGCGGTCTTTTTGTTGGGTGATAATTTATAACTATCCGATAAGCTGTGCAGCCATTTGTGGCATTTGGTTAGCTTGTGCAAGCATTGATACAGCAGACTGAGTGAGAATTTGGTTTTTCACAAATGTTGTCATTTCAGTTGCTACGTCAACGTCACGGATACGTGATTCAGCAGCAGTTAAGTTTTCAGCTTGGATTTCAAGGTTAGAAATGGTGTTTTCTAAACGGTTTTGAAGTGAACCAAGGTGAGCACGAATATTATCTTTTGAAACAATAGCGTCTTCAATAGCTGTGAGTGCTTTTTGTGCATTTTCTTGTGTTGAAATGTTGTGGCCAGCATCTAGTGGGTTAGAAGCGTTACCAACACCAAGAGCAGAAGCTGTTACATCACCGATTTCGATGTAGTAATAATCTTCAGCTGAGTTGTTTTCTGGGCCAAAGTGAACTTTCAACTTACCAGTACTTGAAACACCGTCAATTGTGCCATCTTTTTGAACACCATTACCAGAACCATCGTGATCGCCACTTAATGTTCCGTCTAACAATTTAATATTGTTGAACTCAGTTGCGTTTGCGATACGTGTAATCTCTGAAGCCATTTGTTGATATTCAGAGTCGATGATAGCACGCTGTGTTGAATCATAAGTACCAGTTGCAGCTTGCTCAGCTAATTCTTTCATACGAATTAGTTTTTCATCGATAACTTGCATTGCGCCGTCAGCTGTTTGAATAAGAGAAATAGCGTCGTTCGCGTTACGAATACCTTGTTGATATGATTTAATATCAGCACGCATAAGTTCAGAAATTGCAAGACCCGCAGCATCATCAGCTGCTGAGTTAATACGCATACCAGATGAAAGTTTCTCAATTGAGCTCTCGAGGTTTTTATAGTGATTGTTCAAGAGACGTTGAGTGCTATTAGCCATTAAGTTGTTATTAATTACCATTGACATGATGAATTCCTCCATGAATTTCTATCATTAATTTTGAATTGAACACCGCTTCCATGCAGTGCGTTTCCATTCAGTTACAAACCTTATCGGGTTATAGAAAATTTTTAATAGGTTTTTTAAATTCTTTTTCATTTTTCTTAGATAAAAACTTCTATCTATTGGTTTTAACAGTAAATTTAAAATGAAAAAATTTCTCAAAAAATCTCAAATATAACCCTGTTGCATGCTTTGCTTGACAAGTGGGCTTTTTTCTATATAAATCAAAAAGTCTTGCAAAAATAAAATTTCAAGATATGCTAAGTAAAAATTCATTTAATTTTTATTATATAATGTAAGGAGAACGATATGTCAAAAGTTCTTATTATTGGTGCTGGTGGGGTTAGTAATGTTGTTGTGCATAAATGTGCTATGGCGGCAGAAGTTTTTACTGAAATCCATTTAGCAAGCCGCACACTTTCAAAATGTGAAGCTATTGCAACTGATGTAAAAAAACGCACAGGGCAAACAGTGCACACATATCAAGTAGATGCTGATAATGTGCCTGAACTTGTTGCTCTTATTAATAAAATTCAGCCTAAACTTGTAATGAACATTGCACTGCCATATCAAGATTTACATATTATGGATGCATGCCTTGAAGCAAATGTTCATTATCTTGATACTGCAAACTATGAACCCTTAGATACCGCTAAATTTGAATATAAATGGCAATGGGAATATCAAGAACGCTTTAAAGAAAAAGGTCTTATGGCATTGCTCGGTTCAGGTTTTGATCCAGGCGTAACAAACGTTTTTGCTGCTTATATAATGAAGCATTATCTTGATACAGTAGAAGTGTTGGATATTATTGATGCAAATGCTGGTGATCATGGCTTACCATTTGCAACAAACTTCAACCCAGAAATTAACTTACGTGAAGTAACAGCGAATGGTCGTTATTGGGAACGTGGTGAATGGGTAGAAACAGATCCTTTAGCTTGGAAAATGTCATTCGACTTCCCAGAAGGTATTGGGCCTAAAAATTGCTATCTTATGTATCATGAAGAATTAGAATCACTTGTTCTTAATCTTAAAGGTTTAAAAAGAGCTAGATTCTGGATGACTTTTGGCGATGCATATCTCAACCACTTAAAAGTATTTGATAATATTGGTATTACTTCAATTGAACCAATGGAATATAACGGTCAAGAAATTGTTCCTATGCAGTTCTTAGCAAAACTTCTTCCTGATCCATCTTCACTTGGCCCTCGCACTGTTGGTAAAACTTGCATTGGCGATGTGATGAAAGGTGAAAAAGATGGCGTTGAAAAAACATATTATATCTATAATATTTGCGATCACCAAGAATGCTATAAAGAAGTTGGCTCGCAAGCAATTTCATATACAACAGGTGTACCAGCAATGGTTGGTGCTATGATGATGCTCCAAGGACACTGGATGGAAGCTGGTGTTTGGAATATGGAACAACTTGATCCAGATCCATTCTTAGAAGCTTTATCAAAACATGGTTTACCGTATACAGTAGTAGAATTGGAAAACAAATAGATATTGTAACAATTGTACGCGAACAAGTCTTTAGCGAACAAGCAAGAATGACACTTCTTGCGCAGTGAGGATTTTGTGGCAAAGCCCAAAATCTATACGATAATGAAGCTTTATCAAAACATGGTTTACCGTATACAGTAGTAGAATTGGAAAACAAATAGATATTGTAACAATTGTACGCGAACAAGTCTTTAGCGAACAAGCAAGAATGACACTTCTTGCGCATAATTAAAAATTGATTAAAAAGAAAGAGGGCAGTTGAAGCCCTCTTTTTTATTATCTAAGCAAGTTTTGCTTTTAGTTCTTTTACTTTTGTATCTATTTGCGTAATGATTGCTTTGAATTCATCATCAGCTTTTCCGCTTGGGTCGTCTAAGCCCCAGTTTTCAGAATATTCTGATTTCAAGTAAGGGCATTGCACATTGCAACCCATAAAGATAACAATATCGGGTTGCGGGATATCATCTATAACTTTATTATGTTGTGTTTCTTCCATATCAATAGAATAGATTTCTTTGATAAGTCGAACAGCATCACGGTTGATATGGTCTTTAATTTCTGTTCCAGCAGAATATGAATCAAAGACATCGCTTGCAAAATGTTTTCCTAATGCTTCAGCCATTTGACTGCGGCAAGAGTTGTGGTTACACACAAAAGCAACTTTTGGTTTAGTTGAAGTGTTTTGTAATATGATTTTTTCCATTATATAAATCCTTATTTGATTTGTATTTGATTTTGAATCAGTTCGACTAAGAAATAACTATAGCAAATATTGCTATTTGTCAATATGTACAAATATAAGATTTTCGAATAAAGTATTAGATTGTAATTATTGATTTAAAATATAATTGAAAACAAATTTCTTAAAACTCTAATATTTCTCTTGACATTTTTTCTTTAATCGCTCATAAAGTTCTTCCGCTGATTGAGAC
>CAYJIN010000006.1:0-47428 GCA_964370245.1 uncultured Desulfovibrionaceae bacterium | reverse complement strand
TAAGATATCAATATTAATAAAGATTTTGGCTTTTAGCACAAAATCCTCACTGCGCTTTTTGTGGCAAAAATGCTTGCTCGCTAAAGATTTATTCGCTGGGGGAACATGGAAAACATAAAGCTAAGATGTCAATCCAGCTGACTTATTTAGGAAAGATTTTGGCTTTTAGCACAAAATCCTCACTGCGCATTTTATGTCAAAAATGCTTGCTCGCTAAAGATTTATTCGCTGGGGGAATATGGAAAACATAAAGCTAAGATGTCAATCCAGCTTCTTTGTACTCGCTCAATTTATTGCGGAGTGTACGCACTGAAATCCCTAAAAGTTCAGCAGCTTGTGTTCTATTGCCTTGTGTCGCTTCAAGGCCTTTCATAATCATAATGCGTTCCATCTCATGTAAAGGAATAACCGCATTAGTAAAATTATGTGAAGAAGCATTCGGGCTTGAACTAGCATCCCCTGACTCTTCTACATTAGTAGCAGATTGAACATCTTGCAATGGTGCTGAAGTTCCAGATAACATCTGCTCTTCTAATTGCTTTTGGCGTGCATTCATTTCTTCAGCTTGTTGTGCACTAAGTTCATCAATAGCGCTTTCTTGTTCTGCAAAAATTGGCCATTCGTCGCCCTCTAAAAGGAAGAAAGATGGTGTAATTGGTTGCCCATTCGCTAAAAGAACAGCACGCTCCATAAGATTTTGCAGCTCACGCACGTTACCAGGAAAAGCATAAGACATAAGCCAATCAATTGCTTCTTTAGAGAATTGTGCAGCAGGTAGTTGATATTCAGCAGTATATTTCTTTGCAAAGAATTGCGCTAATTCTAAGATATCAGCTCCACGCTCACAAAGAGATGGCAAGCGTAAAGGAATTACGTTCAATCGAAAATATAAATCTTGACGGAATTTGCCTTCTTCAATCCAGCCTTCCATATTTCTGTTTGTGGTTGCAAGCACGCGAACATCAACTTTAACTGTTTCAGTTCCACCAACTCTATCCACTTCACCCTCTTGCAAAACACGCAAGAGTTTCGCCTGCAAAGCAGGATCCATTTCTGAAATTTCGTCTAATAAAAGAGTGCCACCATTTGCAAGTTCAAACTTGCCTGGCTTTCTTGCAATAGCACCAGTAAATGCGCCTTTCTCGTGCCCAAATAGTTCTGATTCTAAAAGATGTTCGGGTAATGCCGCACAGTTAACCGCAATAAAAGGCATGTTCGCCCTATCACTCCATGCATGCAAAGTTTTAGCAAACATTTCTTTACCTGTTCCTGATTCACCAGAAATAAGAACAGATGCTTTTGATTTTGCAACTTGTTTTGCCAACTGTAATACACGCTGAATAGCAGGGTTTGAACCAACAACACGAGTAAGATTTTCAGCATCAGCTTGTGCTTTATCTTGCTTGCCTTGCCCATAAGCATTTCTTTGTTGTTGTAATACAAGATTAATTTTATCTAAATTGAGAGGATCTGCCCAATAATCTTTTGCACCAAGACTTAATAAATATTCAGCTTCTTCTGAATTTGGCTGTTCAGCAATAATATAAATTGGCGGAAAGTTAGGGTCATCCTTGCTTACTTCAAGTAAATCAACCGCAGAAAAGCCACTAAGCTGTGGACGTGCAAAAATAGCCGTTACTTCTTTTCTTAAAAATGGTGTGACAGCTTTCATATTTTCTGCTAAGCCAACTTCAATTCCCGCCTCTTTCATTTCAGGAAAATAAGGCGTAATCAAAGATGCAGGCGCGATAAATAGAATTCGTTTTACTTGATTCATACATATTTTTTAGCACGTTCTTTACGACTAATCAAGTTTAAATTTTATTAAAGCATAATTTTCAATAACTTTTGTGAAGGATATTTTTTCTTTGATTTTTTTATTCAATTAAATCAAACAAGTAAAAAATGTAACTTTTCTATCTGTAAATTATTTTTAAATATAAAAATTCTTCTAAAATTTGGGCTTGACACTTAACTCTTCTGCTTTATCTCTGTATGTATAATTTTAATTTTTGGAGAACAACCCCGATGGAACAAAATCAACATGAGTTTCGTTCTGATGTTAGTAAAGTGCTCAATATCCTAACACATTCTCTCTACACAAATAGAGAAATTTTCTTACGTGAACTTTTATCAAACGCATCTGACGCTCTTGATAAAGTGCGCTTTTTACAAAACCGTGGCGACTTAGCGTCAAGCGAACTTCCTCTTGAAGTTAAAATCACTCTTGATAAAGAAAATAAACTTATCACTATTTCTGATACTGGTATCGGTATGTCGAGAAGTGAACTTATTGAAAATTTAGGTACTATTGCAAAATCAGGCTCTGAAGAATTTTTGAAAGATTTAGCAAAAGCAAATTCTGAAAGCGATAAACCAACAGATGCTTCTCAAATTATCGGCCGTTTTGGCGTTGGTTTCTATTCAGTATTTATGATTGCTAATGAAGTTGAAGTTGTTTCAACTTATGCGGATGATTCTGATAAAAAAACACATATTTGGAAATCAACTGGTGAAGGCTCATTCACTTTAGATGAATATAAAGGCGAAGATGCACCAACTCGCGGTACAAGCATTTACATTCACGTAAAAGAAGATGCTGAACAATTCTTAGAAGAAAGTGAAGTTGAAGGCATTATTCGTCGTCACTCTTCTTTCCTTCCTTTCCCAATTATGCTTGATGATAAACGCATTAATACAACTGCTGCTATTTGGCGTGAACCAAAATCAAGCATCAAACCAGAGCAATATAAAGAATTTTACTCTTTCCTCACTTATGATGAAGAAGAACCACTTGGAACAATTCACTTCTCAACTGACTCACCAATTCAGTTTAATATGCTTGTGTTTATACCAAATACTGAACTTGATATTGCCTATGCACAGCGTGAACAATATGGCCTTGACCTTTATGCAAGACGTATTTTAATCAATCGTGATAATAAAGATTTACTTCCTGATTATCTTGCTTTCTTAAAAGGTGTTGTAGATACTGAAGATTTACCTCTCAATATCTCTCGTGAAACTTTGCAAGAAAATATGATTATTCGTAAAATTGCGCAAACAGTAACAAAACAAACTTTGCGTTATCTTGAAAGAGTTGCAAAGGATGATCCTGAAAAATATGCTCAAATTTGGAAATTACATAGTAAATTATTCAAATTAGGCTATATGGATTATGCTAACCGTGATATTTTCAGCAAACTCTTACGCTTTAATACTTCAACACATGAAGATAGCCTTGGGCTTGCAAGCTTTGATCAATACATTGAAAAAGCTAAAGAAAATCATGGCGACAAGCAAAAAGCAATTTGGTATATTGTTGGCTCAAACCGTGAAGCTTGCAAATTACACCCTCTTTACGAATCATTCCGCCGTCGTAATATCGAAGTTGTGTTCTTATATGAACCAATTGATGAAATCGTGCTTGGTGGTTTAGCAGCGTATGAAGGCTTTACTTACAAAGCTGTTGAATTTGCAACAGAAGAAGAATTGAAAGACTTCCCAGAAACCGCAGAAAATGAAGATACACCTCCATTAAAAGAAGAAGAAAAACCTTTATTAGATAATCTTCTTGCTGCAATCAAAGCAACTTTAGGCGATTTAGTTAAAGATGTGCGCACTTCAACTCGCTTGGCTTCTGCTCCTGCTTGTTTAGTAGGTGCTGATGGCGCTTCATCTTCACTTGAAAAGCTTATGCGTGCAATGAATAATGATAATTCTGCACCGCAAAAGATTTTTGAAATCAACCCAAATCATCCACTTATCAGAAATCTTATCACAATTTATAAGAACAATCCTGATGATCCACTTCTTGGTGAAATGACACATACACTCTTTGAAACTTCACAGCTTCTTGATGGTTATGTGCAAGATCCATATGTGCTTGCAAACAGGGTTAATGCGCTTTTACAGAAGTCTGCCGCATGGTACACTGAAATAAAAAAAGAAGCATAGCAAAATAGTTTGACATCAATGGGCGTTTTTAGCGCCCATTTTTTTTGCTTAATTTTCTTAATTTTTTTAAACTTTTTTACTTGCCTTTTTTTTAACCAGTATTATATTTAAACTAATTCAATGCTAAACAATTATCATTGAAATTCCCATTTTGAGAGTTGCTTATGAGCTTACAAAACGATCATTGTTCCTTGCCTGAAGTTTCTTTTTCTACTTTTGTTTTATCTTTGGCTTCAAGTGCACTCGCCCATTTAGGCGAAGTGCCAAATCCAGAAACTGGCAAAAAAGCGGTTGATACTGACATTGCATCACACACCATCGACATTCTTGATATGCTACAAGAAAAAATGAAACATGGTCCTACCGATGAAGAACGTAAATTACTTGATGGCATTCTTTACGAATTGCGCATGAAGTATGTTGCTATAAAAAAATAATATATAAAGGAAATATCTATGCGAGCCGGTTTACTCGGCGTTTCAGGCTATACCGGAATGGAGCTTGTGCGCCTTTTATCTATGCACCCTACTTTTGAACTTACTATTGCAACATCAAGGCAAGAAGCCGGAAAAACAATTGCTGATATTTATCCTTTCATGAATGGTGTAAAAGGTGGCGAAGTTGTTATCACAGATTCAACACCAAAAGCCATTAAAGAAGCATGCGATATTGTTTTCTTAGCAGTTCCACACGGCATTGCTATGGATATGGCAAAAGAATTATTAGATGAAGGCTGTAAAATAGTTGATTTATCTGCTGATTTTCGCATAAAAGATCCTGAAATTTTCAAAGAATGGTATAATACTGAGCATTCTGAAAAAGATCTTTTAAAAGAAGCTGTATATGGCTTGCCAGAACTCTATAGCGATGAAATAAAAAATGCAAAACTTATTGCTAACCCAGGCTGCTACCCTACTGCTTCAATTTTAGGGCTCTATCCTGCTTTGAAAAATAAACTTGTTTCCACTGAAAACATTGTTATTGACGCAAAATCAGGCACAAGTGGCGCAGGCAGAAAAGCGCAAGTGGGCACTTTATTTTGTGAAGTGAATGATACTTTCAAAGCTTATGGCTTAGCAACACATCGTCATACCCCTGAAATTGAACAGGAACTTTCTTTTGCTGCGGAAAAAGACTTAGTGCTTTCTTTCAATCCTCACCTTGTTCCTATGAATAGAGGTATTTTAGCAACTATTTATACAAATATTATCGCGAAAGATATGAACATTGAAGAAATTCACTCAATCTATAAAAATTTCTATGCAAGTTCACCTTTTGTGCGCGTGCTTGATTTAGGCAAATTGCCTGAAACTCGCTATGTGCGTGGAACAATGTTCTGCGATATTGGTCTTACGCAATGCAAACGCACGAATAGACTGATTATAACTTCGGCTATTGATAATTTAAGCCGTGGTGCTTCAGCACAAGCGCTTGCAAATGCAAACCTTATGACAGGGCAAGAACTTACTGCTGGCCTTATGCATGCACCAATTATTATATAATTATTGTTAAAATTATCATAAAAAAGTTTTACTCTCAAAACTTAAAGCCTCACTTTTTGCCTTAAAAGAGTTGATTTAATAAAACTAATTAGGAATTATCAAGCAAAAAAAACGTGCTTGACAAAAATCATTACTATTAGTATTTATTAAATAACTTTATCAATAAGGATTATTATTATGCAAAAAACTATCGAACAATCTCAGAAGGCCTCTAGAATGACACGTCAGCGTGCACTCATTCTCTCTGAATTGCAAAAAGTTAAAACACACCCTACAGCAGAAGAGCTTTATATTTCTGTAAAAAAAGTTATGCCCCGCATTTCTTTAGGGACTGTTTACCGTAATCTTGACTTTTTGGTGGAAGCAGGAACAATACGCAAGCTTGATTCTGCAGGAACAGTTCGTAGATTTGATGCTGATATGTCAGAACATTCACACATTCGTTGCACATGTTGCCACAAAGTTGTTGATGTTCTTGAAAACTTTGCCTCACGCCTTGATTTAAATAGCACTAAAATTAATAATTTCTCAATCACTTCTGTAAGCGTGGAGTTTACTGGTGTTTGTGATGAATGTGCTAAAAATGAACAATCTTTTGTTCATTAGGATTTAGTTTACTGGACTTACTAAATTTAAATTGTGGAGGACTAATGAAATCACTAAAAGGTACACAAACTGAAAAAAATCTTCTCACTGCTTTTGCAGGCGAGTCACAAGCACGTAACCGTTATGTATTTTTTGCAAGCAAAGCAAAAAAAGAAGGTTATGTTCAAATCTCACAAACATTTGAATTAATTGCTCAACAAGAAAAAGAACACGCTGAAAGACTTTTCAAATTCTTGGAAGGTGGCGAAGTTGAAATTACTGCTTCTTTCCCAGCTGGGCAAATTCTAGGCACATACGAAAACCTTCTTGCTGCTGCTGGTGGCGAAAATGAAGAACATAGCCATATGTATCCATCATTTGCTGAAGTTGCTGACAAAGAAGGCTTCCCTGAAATTGCTGAAATTATGCGCAATATTGCAATTGCAGAGCAATACCATGAAGAACTTTTCTTAGGTTTTGCAAAGCACATCAAAGAAGGCACTGTTTTCTCACGTTCTACTGAAGTGCGTTGGCACTGCAGAAACTGTGGTTGCACAGTTGTTGGCAAAAATGCACCTGACGAATGCCCAGCTTGCGCACATCCTCAAGCATATTTTGATGTTGTGCATTCAAAAGCATAATTACAACTGCTAAAAACAAAAAATAAAGGTTCTAAAGTCAAACGATTTTAGAACCTTTTTTTATAGAAATTATAAAGTTATAACAAGGTAGATATTTCTAATCTTTTTGCGCATCAAATGTGAGCACAACTTCCTGATTTCCATTACTAGGAACAGGAATAACGCCATCGCTCAATAAAATTTCCTTCATATATTCATCATAAACAACGCTTTTAGATGGCTTAAGAACAATATAATTCAGCAATTTCCCAGATGCATCAACTTTTAATCGCACTTGTAAACTATAAAATCCAGCTTCTAATTCACCAGGAATTGACATTTTTCTTTGTGCATTAGCCATAATCTCTTCGGCATAATTTGCTGGAGCTGTGATTTGATTTATCTTCACTTCAGCATTTCCCGCAGAAGAAGAAAGCCCATCACTCAAAGGCTGTGAAACTATTGGAGCAAGCTCAGCTGCATTAGAAATTGAAGTTTCAGCGCCAACAACATTTCCTACAAAAGTTTCAGTAGGATACATTTCTTCATTATTTGGAATATACATATTCGGCACAGTTGAAGAAGTTGGCAAACCTGTTGTGGTAGCTACTTCGTCTTTTGGCAAATAATCATCATACGCAAAAGTAAGGTATACTTCTGCACTATCAGCATTATTCAAAGGAAGTGGAAAGGAAGCGGCATTCGCAACAGCTATACAAATTGCTTCATCAACATAAGCGGAATTTGAACTTTTTTGCATTTCGCATGAGAATGGTCTGCCATCTCTTCCGATGCGTATAAGCGCAACTGCATAACCACTTGCATTTGCAGGTTTTTGATAATTTTGAAGAACTTTTTTCAAAACTTCACTTGAATAAGCATTTTGCATATCAGCACTTGCAACAACCGCATTCGCAGCTATTGGAGAAACTAAGCTTATAGAAGCTAAACCTAAACCAGCTAAAAATATTGAAAAAATTTTATACAATGTAGTTTTCATAAATTTTACTGCTTATTTGAATCAAGATGTTTTATTTGTCCAAGAAGATAGTTTTGCACATAGTCAGTCACACCCTCTTCCAAAGTTGAAAAAGTGTAAGGATAATTCACATCTTTCAACCAAGACATATCAGCTTCTGTAAAATATTGATATTTTCCATGCAAAGTTTGTGGCATTTCAATATATTCAATATTTGTTTCTCTACCCATTGCAGTGAAAACTGACTTTGCTAAATCATTCCAAGTTCTTGCAATGCCTTGCCCAACATTATAGATGCCGTTCACTTGCTCATTTTCTAAAAGCCAATTCATCATTTTTGTTACATCTTTAATATAAACAAAATCACGCATTTGCCCACCATCAGGATAATCATCACGATACGACTTAAATAAGCGCAAAGTATTAGTTTCTTCAATTTGTGTAACAGCTTTGCATACAACGCTTCTCATATCATCTTTGTGATATTCATTAGGCCCATAGACATTGAAAAATTTCAAGCTTACAAGATGATTTACTGCACCTGTTTTGATTGACCAAAGATCGAAAAGCTGTTTTGAATATCCATACATATTAAGCGGTTGAAGGCGTGAAATATTCTCAACTGTATTAATAAAGCCAAATTCGCCTTCACCAAAGGTTGCCGCTGAACTTGCATTGATAAAACGGATTTTCTCTTTAAGCGCTGCAAGGCATAAATCTCTAGTATAATGGAAGTTATTTTCCATAAGATAATCAGCATCTTGCTCAGTTGTTGAAGAACAAGCCCCAAGGTGAATAACACCTTTTACTTGTTTTGAAAGCCCATGTTTACGCACAGTTGCCATGAAGGCATCTTTCTGAACATAGTCACTAATTTTCAATGAAACAAGATTTTTCCATTTTGAAGTTGATGCTAAATTATCAACAACAATAATGTCAGTAATTCCTCTTTTGTTGAGCTCCCAAATAAAAGCAGATCCAATAAAACCTGCTCCACCAGTTACTATATACATAAATATTCCTTATTTATAAGTTTTAATATTTTACTTTCATTATTTATTTTGCTTAGCATATAAATTGTTTTCTTTCTTGTCAAATAAAGATATATGCTTTTTAAGCCAGTTTTAGCGCCTTTCTTTAAAGAAAATTTGAAGAATTTTAGAGCATTCTTCCTCTAAAATGCCACCCATAAACCATGCTTTTGGCGCATTCAGTGGAAGCTCTGTTCCTTCAATGCACGAGCATACTGCCCCTAAAGTTTTATCATAAGCACCGAAAATAATTCCTTCTATTCGCGCTTCATGCAAAGCACCAAGGCACATTATACAAGGTTCAAGTGTAACAACTAGATAACATTCAGCAAAGCGAAAATTATTTTGCTTTTTCGCAGCTTCACGCAAAGCAACTATTTCGGCATGCGCTGTAGGATCACAATCTTTTCTCGTTGTATTATGCGCTCTTGCAAGAATTTTTCCCTGCTTTGAAACAAGCACAGCACCGACTGGCACTTCTTCGTCATCAAAAGCTTTTTTTGCTTCATCAAGCGCAATCCTCATCAAATCTTCCCAAGTGTAACCAATTGGAGGATTTGGAATTATTGTCATTGCTTTTTTATTATAAGCATCTTCTTTCAAAATATTAGCCATTTGAAGCTTCTATTTCATGTGTTTTAATGATAGTTAAAACTTCTTCTGGAGTATCCGCAAAATGAATAATTCCAAGCTCTTCCATGGTTAGATATTCTTCTGCAATCATGGTAGATTTAAGCCAATCAAAATATCCTTGCCAATATTCTTTGCAAACAAAAATTAGAGGGAAAGGTCTTATTTTTTTTGTTTGAATAAGCACAAAAGCTTCTGCAAATTCATCAACTGTTCCCATACCGCCAGGCATAACAACATAAGATTGCGAATATTTTACAAACATGAGTTTGCGCACAAAAAAGTAACGAAACTTGAGGTTTATATCAACATAAGGATTAACATCTTGCTCTTCTGGCAAATCAATATGAAGCCCAACTGAAACGCCGTCACCTTCTTTTGCGCCTTGGTTAGCAGCTTGCATAATGCCACCGCCAGCGCCAGAAATAATAGCATAACCATTTTCAGCAAGTGTTTTTGCAACACGGCGTGTTAAATCATAATGTTTATGATCTTCACGTGTGCGAGCAGAACCAAAAATAGCAACAGCAGGAGGAAGGTCACTCAATTCTTCAAAACCTTCAACAATTTCAGACATTATTCTAAATAATCGCCAAGAATCTTTACGTGATAAATCTTCTAAATTATAATTTGAATTTTTCATATTTTTCCATGTGGTTATAGTGAATAAAAGATATAAATGAGTAACAAAAAAATATACTTAGAAAGTATCACTATTAAAAAAAATACGCAAGTATTGTAGCTTTCTGAAAAAAAGGTTATAGCAAAGAAATCTTGACACTCGCAAGACTGTGCGTTAATTAATCAATAGACTGTATGCAGATATTTTCTGCCAAAATTTTAATAAAAAAGTAACTAAAGTTAACTATGCGAATAATAACAGGTTTTTTAGGTGGCAGAATTTTAAAAACTGCCGAAGGTAAAGGCTATCGCCCAGCTATGGGTAAAGTGCGTGAAGCACTCTTTTCAATGCTAGAATCGCACGACATAAACTGGAGAAAAGTAAGTGTTTTAGACGTTTATGCTGGAACAGGCTCTTTAGCTTTTGAAGCGATTAGCCGTGGTGCAATTAAAGCAACTTTTCTTGAGCTTGATTCTAAAGCTGTGGATTGCTTGAATTATAATATTGAAAATTTGAAACTTCAAGATCAATGTAAAATAATCAAAGGCGATGCTTCAAAAACTCTTTCACGTCAAGCAAATGAAGCATATCAACTTGTTTTTGTTGACCCTCCTTATGGCGAAAAAAAGTTTCATCCAACTCTTCAAAGTATTCTGAAAAATGGTTGGATAGAAGAAAATGGCTTTTTTGTTGCTGAAATTGAAGCTGGGCTAAAATATAATCCAGAAATGGAAGGGCTTGAACTTATTGCAGATAGAACTTATGGTCAAACACGAATCCTTCTCTATAGAAAAACAAAAGAATTAGAGGCAAAGAATGAGTAGCAAAGAAAGAATTGGCGTTTATGCCGGCACTTTTGATCCGCTTACTTCCGGCCATATTAGTATTGTGCGCCGTGCGCTTTCGATGTTTGATAAAATAATTATTGCAGTAGCACGTGAAACAAATAAGAACACTTTATTTACTCTTGAAGAGCGCGTAAATCTTGTAAAAGCAAGTTTTCCAAATCAAGAAAAAATTATTGTTGAACCTTTTGATGGCTTACTTGTGAATTTTGCTGTGGCAAAAAATGCATGCGCATTAGTGCGTGGTCTTCGTGCTGTTTCTGATTTTGAATATGAACTGCAGCTTGCTTTGATGAATAGAAAACTTTGCCAAGAAATTGAAACTGTTTTTCTTATGTCAAGCTTTCAATGGATGTATATCAGCTCAACAATAGTAAAAAGTGCCGCATCATTAGGCGGTAATGTACACGGTTTAGTTTCTGAGCCAGTGCTTCAAGCTTTTAGGAAGAAATATAATCACCCTGACTCATGGTCTTCTTCCTCAATTGACGTTGAAAAAATTGATGCTGTAGATAATTTAAATATTTTATTTGATTAAACTAGCCTTACTAGAAACAAAAAAACAAAAGCCCTCTCATTTGAAAGGGCTTTTTTATTTGACTATTTCTATTTTATTTTTTGAGAAGCGTCTCAAAATAAATAGAAATTATTCCAAAGTGAGCTCTGCTCTTCTTGCTTCAAGCGTTGAAATTTGACTTTCTAAAGCAGCAAGCTCTTCCATAAGATTTTCAACATTTTTCTCAACTGCATGAAATTCTTTTAGAAGTTCAGTCATTTTAGTAGAATCTTCAAAGGTTGCACTATCTGCAAGAAGAGTTTCAACTTCGTGTTGCCTTTCTACTACTTTTTCAAATTCTTTTTCTTTTGCATTATAGTTTGCTTGTAAAGGCTTGAGTTCTTGATAGATTCTATTACGCTCATCAGCTTGCGCTCTTTTGAGTTTTTTCAAATCTTCACGAGAAATATTCTGACTCAACTGTGCACTTTCTTCTTTCTTTTCTTCAGGCGCAACAATTTTATGTTTTCTTTCAGCGTAATAGCTTTCAAAGTCCGTTTCAAAAAATTCAACACCATTTGAAGTCATTTCCCAAACTTCATCAGCAACTTGCGAAAGAAGATACCTATCGTGGGCAACAAGTAAAAGCGTGCCTTCATACAGATCCAAAGCTTCTACAAGTGCTTGACGTGATTCAATATCTAAGTGGTTTGTCGGTTCATCCATGATGAGCATATTTGATCTTTTCAAAAAGAGCAAAGCAAGCGCAAGGCGTGATTTTTCACCACCAGATAAAGTTTTGATAAATCTTTCAAAATAATTTTGCCCAAGCATAAAAAGACCAAGCACACTCATCAGTTCTTCTTCAGTTGTGTGTGGATCAGCTAATCTTCTAATTTCACCTAAAACAGTGGCAGTAGGCGTAAAAACATCGCCTTGATGCTGTGAAAAATAGCCAATTCTTGCTTGTGAAGCAAAAGCAATTGAGCCTGCTGTTTTTTCTAAAGCTCCAGCTAATATTTTTAATAATGTAGATTTACCTGATCCATTATGCCCTACTAAAGCAACTTTTTGTCCTCTAAAGAGAGAAAAAGTTAATGGCTTCCAAACTTTTACACCGTCAGGAAAAGCAAAATCTAAATCTGCAACACTCAGCACAACTTTTTCACATTTTGCTGCTTCTGGAAATGCAAAGGAAAGTTCACGTCTTTTTTGCTCTGGTCTATGGCCGTCTAATTCTTTTTCAAGTTTTTTAGCCATTTTAAGTTTTGAGTTAGACTGACGAGCCTTTGATGCTTTTGCGCCAAATCGACGAACAAAATCCATTTTCTTTTCAATTTCACTTGAAAGTCTTTTCGATTCACGTTCTTTTTGTTCTTCAATTTCTTCTTGAATCAAGAGGAATTTTGAATAAGAAGTTTTTCTAAAAACGGGCTTTGATCCGCCTAAATAAAGAACGTGCGAACCAATTTTATCCATAAAATATCTATCGTGGGCAACAAAAACTAATACGCCTTTGTACGCAAGAAGAAAATCTTCAAGCCATTCAACGGCATCCATATCTAAGTGGTTAGTCGGTTCATCAAGTAAGAGAACGTCAGCCCCTGCAACAAGAACACGGGCAAGCTTTGCTCTTTCACGCCAACCACCTGATAATTCTTGCAAAGGTTTTAGCCATTTATCTTGCGAAAAACCTAGGCCTGACAAAATTTCTTGTGCTCTTTGCTCAGGATTATAGCCAAATTTCGCTTCAATTTCATGCTGTTTTTCAAGCATGCGCTTTATTTTTACTTCATCATTTTCTTTTTGTGCTTGATCCCACACTTCCCAAAACTCGCTCCAGTCAAAAAGAACATCAATTACCCAAGCAAGAAGATTGCTTTTTAGCGCTGCATCATCAAGAGTTTGCTCAACATAGCCAACACGGCAACCTTTTGGAAAAATTACTCTTCCTGCATCTGCAGTATCAACGCCTGCAATAATTTTAATTAATGTTGATTTACCGCAACCATTTGCACCACAAACTGCTAAACGTGTGCCTGACGCAATATCCAAAGAAAAATCTTTGAGGATATCATTATTTCCGTACGACTTATATAAATTCTGTAAAATTATGTTCATGAATTATAACTTATCTATCTCTTTTTTATTGTTTATCTTATTTTATTCGCAAGGTTCAGCACTGTTTTCATCACAAAAACCTGCCACACCTAAATTAAAAGTTTCTATCGTGCTTGCTCCGCTATCTGGTGAAAGCATACGCAATTTTTCTAAGCCTGTAGGCGCTTTCAAATGCGCTGGTATTCCAGTATATTCAACAAAAGGAATACGAGATGTGCCCGCTGCACTCAAGCGCGATTGATTTACAAGCAATTTATATTGCATAACAAAATAATCTATTGAATTGCCTATGCTAAACTCAAAAGAATAGTTAGCATTATTCACTTTTTCCATGGCCTCAATTAAAGTATTGCCTTCTTCAACAAAGTCAAACATTTTCATTACTTTTAGAATGTCTTCATCATTTTCTGCAACAGGATACCAAGCAATATCACCAGCATTGGTTTTTTCTTGTTCACCTAATTGCTGAACAAGCTCGTTGCAAGAAGAACAGGAAGGCGAAAAATAAATGCGCATACTTGCTTCTTGTGGTGTTTGAACACGTTGTCCTGCTATATAAATAGGATATGGAGTGATTGTGCTTTTTACCACAGCTCCAACATTCACAATAAATAACGCAGCCCAAAAGAAAAGAAGAAGAGAAAAAGGCTTATATTTATTAGCTTTTCTGAGACTCATATAAAGAATTGCCATAATAAGAGCAATAATGAGGCAATTAAAACAAGGCGCAATAAGCATCATTAAAATAAGCAAAAGAAAATCTGCAAATAGTGCTAAGCTTAGAAGAGCTAGTGCGAGTTCTTTTAATTTGAAAAGTAAAATAATTGCAATAAAACTAAAAAATACAATGCTATATTGCCAAAGAGATATACCAAAGATAGTAAAATCTTCAAATATTTGGCAAGTATCAACAAGACAAATTGCATTGCCATTTGTCCAGATATTCCAATAAGAAAAGACTATTCCAATCAATGCTATAAAAAATGCCGAAGCAGAAAATTCTTTTTTAAACATGAGTTTCTCATTCTAATTTTTTCTTAAAAGTAACAAGAAGAAAAAAAAGGGTCAACTTAATAATTTTTACCCTATAAAAAATAATGTTCATTGCCATACAAGTCTATAATCAATTACAATTTTGTAAATTTTTCACCTTTCTTCTCAATACTTGCAAAATTGTGGAAATTAGGCTATAAGGAGCAGAACTTTTGTGTTGTTTTCATGCATATCTTAGCTATTTATTTGATTTTATTTGATTATTTACACAATGGACTATTTGGTTTTTTAAGGAAGAGGTGTTAAATGTTTGCATTTATAATTCGAAGAGTTATCCAAGCCATTCTTGCGCTACTTGTTATTAGCGTTATCGCTTTTGGTATTAAATACTCTTTTGGTGATCCCGTTCGTGAAATGGTTGGCGTTTCGGTTTCAGTTGAAGAGCGTGAAGCAATAAGAGATGAACTTGGTTTGAATGACCCTATGGCAACACAATGGTGGAGATTCTTAACAAATGCTGTTCAAGGCGATTTTGGTACATCCTATATTTATAGACGCCCAGCAATTGATATTATTTTTGAAAAAGCTCCCGCAACTTTAGAACTTGTTCTACTTACCTGTATATTAATTATCGTCACCTGTATTCCTGCCGGCGTTTATTGTGGTATTAAACAAAAATCTATATTATCTCGTGCTATTATGGCTATTTCTGTTATTGGTGTTTCTATTCCAATTTATCTTATAGCTATCTTATTTATTCAATATTTTGCTATTACTTTAGGTTGGTTGCCAGCTTACGGCAGAGGGCCAACAGCAATGATTGGCGGATGGGAAAGTAACCTTCTTTCATTTGGCGCTTTAAAGCATATTATTTTGCCAACTCTTTGTTTAACAATCATCATGCTTCCTTTATTTATTCGTCTTATTCGTGCTGAAATGGTTGAAGCAATGCAGACAGAATATGTAAAATTTGCAAGAGCAAAAGGTGTTTCAGAATATAACATCATTATGCGCCACGCTTTTAGAAATGCGCTTTTACCTGTTATTACAATGGGTGGTGTGCAAATCGGTACTATGATTGCTTATACTATTCTTACTGAAAGTGTTTTCCAATGGCCAGGCCTTGGCTTTATGTTTATTTCTGCTGTTCATAGAGCAGATACACCGATGCTTGTAGCTTACTTATTATTCTGTGGTATCATTTTCGTTGGTGTAAACACTATTGTTGATATTATTTATGGTCTTGTTAACCCAATGATCCGCATTACAGGAAGAAAATAATGACTAAATTAAAAAAATTCTTAGATTCTGACTTTTGGTATTCTTTTTCAAGAGATAAAATAGCAATTGTTTCATTTATTACAGTGGTAATTCTATTTGTTGGGGCTTTTGGTGCGCCTATTCTTGCACCGCATACTCCATACGATAGTACAACTATTGATATTATGGATTCAGAACTTCCGCCAAGTTGGATGGAAGGCAGCGATGAACGTTTTATGCTTGGCACTGACGACCAAGGCCGTGATATTTTTTCAGCTATGCTTTATGGTATGCGTGTATCATTAATTATCGGCTTTGGCTCTGTTATCTTACAAGTTTTTCTTGGCATTGTAATCGGGCTTGCTGCTGGTTATGGCTCTTCAAGGATGGATAACTTCCTTATGCGTTTTGCTGATGTTCAGCTATCATTCTCATCATACATGGTTGCAATTTTCTTTGGTGCTATTATCATGACAGCTGTTGGAGTTGGTGGCTATGAAAAAATTGCTGTTCCATTCCTTATTCTTGTTATTGGGCTTTCAGAGTGGCCAAAAATGGCACGTACTGTTCGTGGTTCTGTGCTTGCTGAAAAGAAAAAAGAGTATGTTGAAGCAGCACGCGTTGTTGGTTTTTCCACTTACCGTATTGTTTTTAGCCAAATTCTACCAAACTGCCTTACACCAATCTTAGTTATTTCAACACTTCAAGTTGCGCAAGCAGTTATGACAGAAGCAGCTTTATCATTTATTGGTCTTGGAATGCCTGTTACACAGCCCTCACTAGGAACACTTATCCGCTCTGGCTTTGACTATTTCTTCTCAGGCTTCTGGTGGATTACACTTTTCCCAGGCATTTTACTTGTTTTATTATCACTTTCCATCAACCTCTTGGGCGATTGGCTCCGTGATTACCTAAACCCAAAAATTTATAAAGATTAGAGGCTGATATGTCTGAGAATAAAAATCTTCCACTTTTAGAAGTTAATAATCTTAGTGTTGACTTTGCTACGCGTCGTATGTCGCTCAAAGCTGTAAATAATATATCTTTTACTTTAAATGCTGGCGAACGTTTAGGGCTTGTAGGTGAATCAGGTGCTGGTAAATCAGTAACAGGATTTTCACTTATCAATCTTATTTCTAAGCCAGGTTACATTTCATCAGGTTCTATTTTATTTGATGGTCTTGACATCGTAAAAACTCCTGAAGATACTTTGCGTTCACTTAGGGGCGACAGAATTTCAATGATTTTTCAAGACCCTATGATGACCCTAAACCCTGTTTTGACAATTGGCGATCAAATGCGTGAAACATTATTTGCGCATAGAAAAATTTCAAAACAAGAAGCTGATAGTATTGCAATTGACAGATTAAAACGTGTGCATATTCCTTCACCAGAGCGCCGTTTAAATCAATATCCACACGAACTTTCAGGTGGTATGCGTCAACGTGTTGTTATTGCTATTGCACTTTTGACTGACCCTGCACTTATTATTGCTGACGAACCAACAACTGCGCTTGACGTAACAATTCAAGCGGAAATCATGGAACTTCTTTTAGAGCTTTGCCAAAAAAGAAATATGGGGCTTATCCTCATTACTCACGATTTAGGTGTTGTTTCACAAGTAACCCAAAAAATTGCAGTTATGTATGCTGGACGTATTGTTGAAACTTCTGAAACTGAAAATATCATCAACACTCCTGCACACCATTACACAGCTGGATTAATGGCTGCTTTACCGCAAGGTAAAATTTACGGAAAAGCTGGTGTTCGCCAAAGATTAAACCAAATCCCAGGTGTTATGCCATCCCTTACCGCTATTCCAAGCGGTTGCGCTTTCCACCCACGCTGTGAAAAATGTCAAGAACTTTGCAAACAGGAAGTTCCTAACCTCCACGAAGTTAAACCAGGGCACTTTGTTGCTTGCCACTTCCCACTGAGCAAAGAAGGTTAATTTATGAGTACTTTACTATCTTTAAATAATGTAGTTAAACATTTTGATATTTCAGGCGGTTTTCTTGACCAGCTTACACTTACAAAATCTGGCTTGCAACGCAAAAAAACTGTTGTTCATGCGGTAAACAATGTTTCATTTGATATTGAAGAAGGTGAAACATTATCAGTAGTTGGTGAATCTGGTTGTGGTAAATCAACACTTGCTCGTACTGTTATTCGCCTTTATTCACCTAACCAAGGGCAAATTCTTTACAGAGGAAATGATATTGCAAAGCTTTCTGATAAAGAAATGCTTCCTTATCGTAAAAAAATGCAAATGGTTTTCCAAGATCCTTATGCTTCATTGAACCCACGTATGAAGGTAAAAACTATTCTTGAAGAGCCTGTAAAATTCCATAATCCATCTATGTCTTCAAAAGAAGTTCAAGATAAAGTATTTGAAGTTATGGAACAAGTTGGTATTTCACCACTATGGGCAAACCGTTTTCCACACGAATTTTCTGGTGGTCAAAGACAGCGTATTTCTATTGCACGTGCGCTTGTTGTTGACCCTGAATTTATTGTTGCTGACGAACCAATTTCAGCGCTTGACGTTTCAATTCAAGCTCAAGTGTTGAACCTTATGATGGATTTGCAAGATCAACGTAAGCTTACTTACCTCTTTATTTCACACGATTTATCAGTAGTTGAACACATTTCATCACGTGTTGCTGTTATGTATCTTGGCTCTTTGTGCGAATTAGCACCAGCTGAAGAACTTTTCACAAATCCAAAACATCCATACACACAAGCATTATTATCTGCAATTCCTAACTTTGGTGTTGATCCTGCAAAACGTATTCGTCTTGAAGGTGAAGTGCCTACGCCAATCAATCTACCAACTGGTTGCGTTTTCCACGGAAGATGTAAATATGCAATGCCACAGTGTTCTGTTGAAATTCCAACCCCTAAAAAAGTAGACAATACTCTTATCGCTTGCCATCTTATGAGCTAAATATGCATATTAGAACTCTTTTCTTTATTGCTTCCATGCTATTCATCGGCCTTGGCTGTATGATGCTTCTTCCTCTCTTTACTTCATGGATGTATGAAGAAAATTTAGATTCTTTGCTTATTTCAATCTCATCACTTATTGTTGCAGGTTTGGGCTTATTCTTTATCTTTCGCCCAAAAACAGAAGTATTGATTACAAATAAAGACAGTATAATCATCGTTGCAAGTATTTGGTTTATTGCCTGTTTAGCAGGTGCTTTACCCTATTACTTGCACGGTGATTTTCTTTTTGTTGACGCTTTTTTTGAATCTGTTTCAGGTTTCACAACTACAGGCGCAACGATTTTAAGCGATATTGAAGCCTTACCAAAGGGGCTTTTGATGTGGCGTGCGCTCACGCATTGGCTTGGCGGAATGGGTATTATCGTTCTTACGCTTGCAATTCTTCCTATGCTTGGAATGGGCGGAATGCAACTGTATAAAGCCGAAGTTACAGGCCCACAAGTTGATAAAATTATGCCAAGAATTAGAGATACAGCCTTTTATTTGTGGCTTGTCTATTTTCTTATGACGATTGTTCAATTCTTTCTTCTTCTTTTTGGTGGCATGGACTGGTTTGACGCCTTAGCACACACTTTTGCCACTGTGGCAACTGGTGGATTTTCCACAAAAAATGCTTCAATTGCAAACTATTCAGCCTACATTCAATGGATTATTATCCTCTTCATGTTTTTAGCAGGTGTAAACTTCACCTTGCACTATAAACTTTTGATTAAAAAAGATATTTTTTCATTTATTAGAAATACAGAATTTAAAATCTATACAGCAATTACACTTATTGCCTCTGCATTAGTTGCAATCTATCTTTATAGAGATTCAAATTTTACAGACATTGAATATTCAATCCGTACCGCTTTATTCCAAATTGTAAGTATTTGTACGAGCACTGGCTTTGCAACTGCTGATTATGAACTTTGGCCTATCTTTGCACAATCGCTTATACTTTTTGTTATGATTATGGGTGCTTGCGCAGGTTCAACAGGCGGTGGAATAAAAGTTATGCGCCTAGCATTTCTTTACAAATTTTCAAAAAAAGAAGTTTCACGTGTTTTACATCCTCGTGTTGTGGGCGATTTAAAATACGAAGGCAAATCAATGTCTTCTGATATTATTTCAGGTGTTATTGCTTTTATCATTATTTACCTTGCCATTGTTTTTGCTGGCGGCATGTTTATCACGCTATTCGGGCACGATTTTGCCACTGCTTACACAGCATCAATTTCTGCTTTTTCTAACACTGGCCCTGGTTTTGGAAACATTGGGCCTATTGATAATTTTGGATTTTTTGAAGCACCAATTAAATATCTCCTTTGCATTATTATGCTTATTGGACGCTTAGAAATTTTCACAATTTTATTATTATTCTTGCCAGCTTTTTGGCGTAGTTAGAAGTTAATTTTCTTTTCTAAAGCTTCACTCTCAATTCAATAAAAAAACATACAATTCTCTACTTATAATGAGAAAATGCAAGAGATTTAAACTTGCTAATTTATACGCTTTGAAGTAGTATCTTTTTTTATTTTTACAATAATGAATTAATTTTATTATCCTAAATGAATTTAGAGAGAGAATTATGGAATTAAAAACCTACGATCCATCCATTGTTGAACCACATTGGGAAAAACATTGGCTTGAAAATAATACTTTTACACCTGATATGAATAGCGATGCAGAGCCTTATTCAATTGTTATTCCACCACCAAACGTAACTGGCGCTTTACACATTGGCCATGCATTCAACCTTACTTTACAAGATATTTTATGCCGTCATGCTCGTCAATTAGGGAAAAAAGTTGTTTGGATTCCAGGAACTGATCATGCTGGTATTGCAACACAAAACGTTGTTGAACGTGCCCTTGCAAAAGAAGGTAAAACTCGCCACGACTTAGGCCGTGAAAAATTTATTGAAAAAGTTTGGGATTGGAAAGAAGAATACGGCAACAGAATTCTTCATCAAATTCGCCGTATTGGTGCATCTGTTGATTGGAGCCGTGAAGCTTTCACCATGAACCCAAATCTTGCAAAAGCTGTTCGTAAAGTTTTTGTTCAGCTTTATAATGAAGATTTAATCTATAAAGATAAATATATTATCAACTGGTGCACACGTTGCCACACTGCTTTAGCTGATGATGAAGTGGAACACGAAAACAGAAAAGATAACATTTGGCACATCGCTTATAAAGTTGTTGATGACAACCATCAGCCTACTGGTGAAACAATCACAATCGCTACTACTCGCCCAGAAACAATTGTTGCTGATACTGCTGTGTGTGTTCACCCAGAAGATGAACGCTATAAACACCTTATTGGTAAAAAAGTTCTTGTTCCTGTAATCAATAGAGAAGTAACTGTTATTGCAGATAATTATGTTGACATAGAGTTTGGAACAGGTGCTTTAAAAGTTACTCCTAGCCATGATCACAACGACTGGAACTTAGGCCATGCGCATAATCTTGAATTCATTCAAGCTATTGATGATAATGGCTTAATGAATGAAAACGCTGGTAAATATGAAGGCATGAGTAAAGAAGATTGCCGTAAAGCAATTGTTGAAGATATTGAAGCACTTGAGCAACTTATCGAAATCAAACCTATCGACCATGCTGTTGGCGTTTGTTATCGTTGTAAAACTGTGGTTGAACCGCATGTTTCTACACAATGGTTTGTAGCAACAACGAAAATTGCACCGCGCGCAAGAGCTGCTGTACCTAGTGAAATTAAAATGATTCCTGACACTTGGGAAAAAACTTATTACAACTGGCTTGATAATATTCGTGATTGGTGTATTTCACGTCAAATTTGGTGGGGTCATAGAATTCCAGCGTGGACTTGCCTTGATTGTAATGAACTTATCGTAAGTGAAACAGATGTAACTTGCTGTTCAAAATGTAATTCAACGAATGTTGAGCAAGATCCTGATGTTTTAGATACTTGGTTTTCTTCAGCTTTATGGCCATTTTCAACTTTTGGCTATCCTGAACAAACAGAAGATTTGAAAACTTTCTACCCTACTTCAGTGCTTGTAACTTCTTTTGATATTCTCTTCTTCTGGGTTGCTCGTATGATTATGATGGGTCAACATTTTATGGACGAAATTCCATTTAAAGAAGTTTATTTCACTGCTTTAGTGCGTGATGCTTCTGGTCAAAAAATGTCAAAGTCAAAAGGTAATGGCATTGATCCAGTTGAAATGTCTGATAAATATGGAACTGACTCTTTACGTTTCACCCTTGCTTCATTAGCTGCAATGGTGCGTGATATTAAATTATCAGAACCACGTATTGAAAATAGCCGTAACTTCATGAATAAATTATGGAATGCTGCTCGATTCTCTCTTATGAACTTAGAAGGTTATAAGAAAGATGAGAATTTCAAACCAGAAAATATTCCTGCGTCACAAGTTCATCACGTATGGATTCTACACCGCTTAGAAGAATTAAAAAAAGAAACAAAACAAGGCATTGCAGCGTATCGCTTCAATGATGTTGCACAAAATCTTTATAAATTCTTATGGTCAGAATTCTGTGACTGGTATCTTGAACTTGTAAAAGCGGACTTAAAAGAAGAAGGCGAGAAAAAACAAATTGCACAAGAAGTTCTAAACCTTGTGTTAAATGAGTATCTTACACTTTTCCACCCTATTGCACCATTCATTACTTGCCAAATTTACGCAAGCCTCCCGAATAATGTAGGAAAAGATTTAGCAACGGAACTCTTCCCGCAAGAGCGCCCAGAATGCTTACGCCCTGATGTTGTTGATGATATGCTCTTTATTCAAGATTCTATCTCAGCAGTTCGTACTATTCGTTCAGAACTCAACATTAACGCTGGCTTCAAGCTTACAGTTATGGTTAAACCTGAAAATGTGCACCAAGCAAATCTTTTAGATAGCGCACGTGGCTGGTTATCATTCATGGCAAAAGTTGAGCATTTTATTGTAGATGATGGAAGAGAAGTGCCAAAAGCTTCTGCTTCACAAATTGTTAAAAAATGCGAAATTATTGTATTTTTAGAAAATGCAATCGACTTTGGAACTGAACTTGCTCGCTTAGAAAAAGAATTAGTAAAAGTTCAAAAAGAACATGCAATGCTCAGTGGCAAACTCAAAAACGAAAAATATGTTGCAAATGCTCCAGCTGATTTAGTTGCTGCTGATAAAGCACGTGTTTCAGAGCTTGAAGTTGCTTTAGAAAAAATTGGCGAATTGAAAGCAAAGTTTTCAGCGCTTGTATAAGCAGTGTAATATCTTATGATGAATAATAATATACCTGAATCATTACAATCAATTATTGATCAATTCTCTCACTTTCCTGGTGTTGGGCAAAAATCAGCAATGCGTATGGCAATGGTTTTGCTTAAATGGAGTGAAAGTGAAGTAAAAAGACTTGGGCAAAACATTTATGAGCTAAGAGATAAACTTCATCTTTGCTCACAATGCGGTGCTTTGTCTGATACTAATCCTTGCCAAATCTGCGCTAATCCTGAAAGATTGTCACACATGATTTGCCTTGTAAATGAGTGGGATAGTATGCTCACTATTGAAGAAGGCGGATTTTATAATGGCAAATATTCAATTTTAGGCGGATTGCTCGGAACTGTTGATAGATCACTTCTTGAAACTGATAGACTTTTTAATCTTTTAGAGAGTGGCGAAGTTACTGAACTTGTGCTTGCACTTGGCGCAACGTCTGAAGCTGAAGCAACTGCTTCTTATGTTAGAGAACAAGTTTCTAAAAGATTTCCTGCTATTAAAATATCACGCTTAGCACAAGGCATTCCGCTTGGTGCTGAAGTTAAATTTATGGATAAAGAAACACTCAAACAATCTCTTGCTTTTAGGCAAGAATTATAATTACAGACTATTTGCATATCAATTATGCAAGCTGACTATGTAAAAAATGGAGAAAGAAAATGCGTAGCGAAATTATGACAAAAGGCTTTGAAAAAGCGCCTCACCGTTCATTGCTTTATGCTTCTGGCTTAACTGCTGATGAAATTCGTCGTCCCCTTATTGGTGTTTGTAATGCAGCAAATGAAATTGTTCCTGGTCATATTCACCTTGATAGAATTTCAGAAGCTGTAAAAGCTGGCGTTCGTTCAGCTGGCGGAACTCCACTTGAGTTTCCTGCTATTGCTGTTTGTGATGGCCTTGCAATGAACCATACAGGTATGCATTTTTCTTTACCATCACGTGAAATTATTGCTGATAGCATTGAAATTATGGCTACTGCTCATCCTTTTGATGCTTTAGTGCTTATTCCAAACTGTGATAAAGTTGTTCCTGGTATGCTTATGGCGGCTTTACGTCTTAACATTCCTACTCTTCTTGTTTCTGGTGGCCCTATGATGGCTGGTAAAAATGCTAGTGATTTAATTAGTGTTTTTGAAGCTGTAGGTAAATTCAAACAAGGCGAAATGACTGCTGAAGAATTAGAAAACCTTACAGAGCACGCTTGCCCTGGTTGTGGTTCATGCTCTGGTATGTTCACAGCAAACACTATGAACTGCATTAGTGAAGCTATTGGTCTTGCTCTTCCTGGTAATGGCACAATTCCTGCTGTTATGGCGGCTCGTATTCGTTTAGCAAAACAAGCTGGCACAAAAATTATGGAGCTTTTAGAAAAAAATATCTGCCCACGCGATATTGTTGATGAAAAAGCTGCTTACAATGCTGTTGCTGTTGATATGGCGCTTGGTGGTTCATCAAATACTGTTCTTCACCTTCCTGCTGTTTTCAAAGAAGCTGGCTTAAATATTGATTTAGATGTTTTTGATGTTGTAAGCAAAAAAACTCCTAACCTTTGCAAACTTTCACCTGCTGGCTCATATCATATTGAAGATTTGCACGCTGCTGGTGGTATTCCTGCTGTTATGGCTCGCCTTGCTGAAAAAGATTTAGTTCATACTGATGTTCTTACAGCTATGGGTGCGCAACTTAAAGAAGTGTTGGAAAAAACCAAAGTTAAAGTATTGGATGATGACGTTATTCGCCCACTTGATAATGCATATTTGAAAGAAGGCGGCATTGCAATTCTTAGAGGTAACCTTGCTCCTAATGGTGCTGTTGTAAAACAAAGTGCTGTTGCACCAGAAATGCGTGTTCGTGAAACAAATGCTAAAGTTTTCAACAGTGAAGAAGAAGCAACAGAAGCTATTTTAGGCGGAAAAATTGTAAAGAATGATTGTGTTATTATTCGTTACGAAGGCCCTAAAGGCGGCCCTGGTATGCGTGAAATGCTAACTCCAACTTCGGTTATCTCAGGCATGGGTCTTGGCGCTGATGTTCTTCTTGTGACTGATGGGCGTTTTTCAGGCGGTACACGTGGTGCAGCGGTTGGTCACGTTTCTCCAGAAGCTGCAGAAGGTGGCATCATTGGCTTAGTAGAAGATGGAGATATTATCTTTATCGATATTGATAACCGTATATTAGAACTTCGTGTTGATGAAACTATACTTGCTAAACGTCGTGAAAACTTCAAACCAGTTGAAAAAGCAAGTAAATTAAAATCACCTTTCTTACGCCGTTATGCTAAATCAGTAACTTCTGCATCAACAGGTGCAGTTATTGAATAAAATATCTATTAACTAATATTTTCTTATTTTCAATAAATTTAGTTTTGCTATAAAAAAAAGAGACACATCGTATTATTACAATGTGTCTCTTTTTTTTGTTTAGACGTTTTGGTTTGTGTGTTCAATTTCTATCTTCGTATATCATGCTGTTTATTGTTACCACAAGTAGGACAAACAGCACCATCATCGCTCATATAGTTAGTTTGTCCAAGCCCTGCAAAAGAACCAGGAATAACATGAGGAACAAAATTCTCATTAATTACAAGATCCATCCCTAATTGTTCAGCCATATATTCCATTGGTTTATAATTACCTGTTACAGCCATAATTTGGAATAAACTTTCAGCGCCAAGTTTAGCGCCAGAGTCATAAGGATTAACTTCACGAAGAAGTGTTGAGTAAGGTTTCCCTATTGCTTTTGCCAAATCTTTAGCTGACATTGAACTATCAAGCACAAGATTATGAATAATTGTTGCAAATTCCGAAGTCATATTTTCCTCCTTAAAAATCTAAAATTAGATTTTATTAGTATAACTGAATCTTAAATATCAGTTTTCATATTTTAAGTCAAATTAATATCTGTTATTTGATATTATTTTTTTAAACCTCTATAAATAAATAACAGAGAAGATAAAGTAAATAATATAGAGCTAATAAATTAAATGCCATTATTTTTTTAATGATTATAACACTTTCTAATAGAGAAACATTTTTATGTTTAGAGCTGATTTATACTTATATAGCAATCTAATTACTCTAATTCTGCATATTTCTTTGGCAGATGCTTTGAATTATATTGGCAGTTTTCAATCTAAAAAAGTATGCATTAGATTTTTTTACAAATTTTATGATTCATAGAAAATATTTCATCTAACATGCTAGTATTTTTCTAGAAAATTTCATGCTTTTTTATAATTACTTGATTATTCATAACTAAATCACTATCTATGATTTTTATAAAATATGGATTGCGTTTTTACACAAAAAATGATAAAAGTGTAAAGTATTTCAGTATTTTTCCGATATAGTTATTACTGGAAACATTTTTCTATTTATAGAAAATTTCAAATTGAGGTTATTATTATGTCAGATTATCAAAACTACAAAAGCAATAGTTTTATAGAAAGCTTTGATAATGAAAATATAAATTCAAATTCATCTCTTTCTACAAATAAACAAAATTTATTAAGTGAAAATAGTGAAAAACCTTTGATTTTCACTAGAAGAAATGCATTATCATTACTTGCTCTTGCTTCATCATCAGTTTTATTAAGTGGTTGTGCTGTAGGTGAAGCTGCCTATAGTTTTCTTCAACCAGTAAAGGGGCAGCGTGTTTCGCATGCTTCATCACCAGTTGTTCAAAACATCTTGTACGGTTCAGATAAAGGAAAAAGTGTTGTAAACACAGCTAGATCACAACTTGGTGTTCGCTATACACTTGGCGGAACTTCACCATCAACGGGCTTTGATTGCTCTGGGCTTATTTGGTGGGCATATAAAGAGCATGGCATTACAATTCCACGCGTGACAAAAGATCAAGCTTATTCAGGAAAACCAGCTCCAACAAGCAATTTGCAAGCTGGCGATATTCTTGTTTTTGCTTCCAGTGCTGCACCTAATAATTTACATACTGCATTATATATTGGAAACAAGAAATTTATTCACAGCCCAAACAGCCGAAGTAAAGTGCGTGAAAATTCACTCAATGAAAGTTATTGGCGTGATACTCTTGCGCTTGCAAGAAGAATTATATAGATTTTCCTATAACACAAAAAAACACCAAGCTAAAAACTTGGTGTTTCTTTTTTTAATTATAAAGGAATTATTTCTATAAATATATTGATAATTTTTTAGAATGAACGCCCGCCTGACTTCCTAGAATTTATATTACTTTCAGGATCAGTCCACATTTTCAATAGTTTAGCCATATCATTACTTATTACAGAAGCAACTGCATAAGCAGGGTCAAAAGGCATTGCAGTTTCTACTTGCAAAACAATATAATCACGTGTTGTCTCATAAGGCATAAGCCCTGCGTGGGCGATTGACCATAATAGATTGCCATTTGCAACATCATACACTTCTAAAATAACAGACATTTGCGTATCTGCTCTTTGCCCACCATCAAAGAAATAAGTAATATAACCACCAACAAGGAACTGAGCATTTTTCTGCCTTGCGTAAGAAAGCGCATCTTCAACCCTGTAAGGTGGTGATACTCTTGCATATTCACACACAGAAAAAACCTTTTCATTCAAAAATTGTTGCCACATAATTCGTGAAAGCCCTTGTGAGAGAGCTTCTGGTTGAGTTGTATCTTGCGTAACACCAAAAGGCAGAAAAAGAGCTGTTGGTAATGCTTCTAAATTTTGGTTTGGATGCACGCTTACAACTTGATCCCCCCTCACTACTCTATTCGACATAATGAGCTTTGTACCATTAGCATCAAATTGAATTCTTTCTTGATGTGTTATGCCTGATGCGGTTGATTTTATTGTGGAACAAGCACTCATAAACAATGATAGCATGAGTAAAGATAAGAGCAATAAATATTTTTTCATTTCAAATCCTTTATATTTTATTCTAGAATTTAAGCTTTGGCTGTCATTTTTTTGTTTCTATATTTATTATGCAAAAAAAATACCAAGTTGAAGTCCTAAGTGCTTTAACTCGGTATTAGAAAGATGTTTATATATTTAAATCTTATTTTTCAATTCTAAATAATCGGCGTGCATTATCGCCACATTGCGTCCATAAATCATCTAAAGGAACATTTCTGCATTCAGCAATAACTTTTGCAGTAAGTGAAACTAATGCTGGCTCATTTCTTTGCCCACGCCACCCTTGCGGAGAAAGAAAAGGGCAATCAGTTTCAATCATCAACTTATCTGCAGGAATGTGAATAATATCAGCTCTTGCTTCTTTATTAGCTGGATATGTGATTGCACCTGGCACTGAAATATACCAACCTCTTTTGTTTAGCTCATCAATTTGGGCTTTATTTCCGCAGAAGCAATGCCAAACAAGTGGATAATTTGCAAAATCCATATCATCAAGCACAGCTAAAGTTGCGTCGAAAGCTTCACGAGAATGAATAACCACAGGCAAATCTAATTCTTTTGCAAGGGCAAGTTGCTCTCTAAACGCTTTTTCTTGTATTTCAGGAGAGTCGTTTTCAATATAAAAATCAAGCCCAATTTCGCCCACAGCTTTCATGCGTGAATCTTCTTTGAAAATTTTACGAAACTCATCAATTGTATTGTCCGTATATTTTTTTGAAATATCATTCGGGTGTGTGCCAATTGTAAAGAAAACATTCGGGTGTTTATCAAATAAATGCTTGGTTTCATAATATCTTTCAACTGAAAGGAAAATTTGCCCAATATGGCTTAATCCTGTTGCATAGGCACGCTCTAAAATTTCTTCTAAGTCTTCTTGAATATTAGGATAAATTAAGTGCGCATGGCTATCACAGCCAGTTTTTGGTAAATTATATAGTAGTGTATTTGGAAAAGTTTGTGGCATAGTAAATCTCTATTATTTTTTATTTTTATCTGCGTTCATACACTAAATCAACAATTCCATTATAATTCTTTGTTGAGATCAAGCGTAATTTTTTTGTTATATTCTTATTAAAGAGTGGAATCCCTTCACCTAAAATTGTAGGAATGATAGAAATACAATAAACATCAATAAGGTCATCAGCAATAGCCTGATTCACTATTTCTGCCCCGCCACAAATCCAAATATTTTCGCCTTCTTCTAGCGAGGTTTCATCATCTAAGTCTTCATATTCTTCTTCATCAGCTGAATTTTCTTGAACTTCTTCTTTGATATTTTTAAGAAGTTCACTCAATTTCAAATCAGTAAAAACAATTTCTTCTTTATTTTCTTCTAAATGATGAGTAAGCACATAGGACATTTTACCCTGATAAGGCCATTCCTCAGGCGAAAGTTCATTTACAATTTGATTGTAAGTTTTTTTACCAAGAATCACTGTTCCAATATCATCAATAAATTCAGGGTATGAACCCATATTTTCTTTATCGCTATCGTCACCGCCAAGCCAATCAACATTGCCACTTTTATCAGCAACATAGCCATCTAAACTCATTGCTATATAGAGTATTGTTTTTTTCATTTTTATTCGCCCTTTTTATCAAAAAGTTTTCTGCGTTTTGTAGATAATCTAAAAGTTTCGTACAATCCATCAATATCACTTTCTTGAATAAAAGTTTTCATTTTTAGCACATTGCCAACAAAAGTATCAATTTCATCACAGAGCAATTCTTTATTTGCAAGAAAAAGTTCTGTCCATAAGTATTCATCAATATTTGCAATGCGGGTTAAATCTCTAAAACTATCACCTGAAAATTTTACTAAATCTTCGCTTTCGTGTGAAACCATTAAGCTTACTGCAATAACGTGTGATAATTGGCTTAAATAGGCAATCATCTTATCATGCTCATGTGGAGTAAGATAAGAAAAGACGGTAAAACCAAGTGTTTTAGCCATATCAAGAATTATTTCTTCGGCTTTTTCTGTATTTTTTTCAGTTGGTGTAAGAATAAGATTTGCATCTTTAAAGATTTTACAATCGGCGTTTTCAATGCCACCAACTGCTTTTCCACGCATTGGGTGTGATGCATAAAACTCTATATCAAATGGTTCGAGGATATTTTGAATTTTCCCAACTAAACTTGATTTAACACCGCAAACATCTGTAATAATTGCTTTTGGATTTATAAATTTTACAAATTTTTCCACCCAATTAATAAAAGCATCTGGATACATACACAGCACGATAAGATCGCTTTTTTCAAGAAAATGCTCAAAATTCTCAACTGCACCATCATCAATATAGTTGTTTTCTTTTGCAAATTTTATACTATTTTCTTTTATATCAATACCATAAACAGTATTTCCTGCTTGCTTTAAGCCCATAGCATAAGAGCCACCAAGAAGCCCAAGTCCAACAATTGTAATGACTTTATTTGTCATAATAAACCTTATAAATAATTATTTTATGTTCTTGCAAATGAGAGATTAAAAATCTTTCCAACGGTTGTGCATCCAAAACCACTGTTCAGGGTATTGACGAATAACTTTTTCCACAGCTTGCGTATAAAACTCTGAAATTTTTTCAACTTTCTCTTCACGTGTTCCTTCAAGAGTTGTAGTATCGAGCGGCGGTTGAATATGCAGAACATAGCCTTGTTTATCACGCACAAGGAAGATTGGAAGAACCAAGGCATTTCCTCGCAATGCTAAGATTGCAGGCCCCATATTTACTGCTGTTTTTTTATCAAGGAAATTTATATTTACAGCTTCGTGCGCTAAGGCTCTATGATCCACCAAAAATGCAACAATTCCTTTATTCTTCAAAGCGCGAATAACGTGCATTGCAGCCATTTTATGCCCTACCATTGCAGCACCGTGCGATTCTCTACAGCGTGAAATAAATTTATGCACCACAGGGTTTGGATATTTACGCACAACAATCATACGTGGGCGTGGGCTTTCGTATAAATCACCCACCAAAGCGGCCATAAGTTCCCACGCACCTTGGTGAGCGGTTGCGGCAACTATTGGTCTTTCACATTCTTGCAAATCTTTTAAAAGTTCAGGTTCAGCAATGCGGATTTCTGTTCTTAGTGGTTGAAATGAAAAAGATTTTACTAATGTAATTTCAATAAAAGAACGAGCTGAATGCTTGAATGATTTATAAGCAATTTTTTCTGCTTCTTTTTGAGTTTTGCCAAGGCGTTTTTTTATGTTCACCGTTGCAAGTCTTCTACGTCTTTTAAGAAGATGCCACATAAGAAAGCCTAAGAAATTACCTAAATGCTTGGAAAATGAAAAACCAAGAAAGGCAAAAAACTTGCTTAGTCCAACAAGGCTATAATATTGAATATTTTGTAGTAAACTCAATTCATCAGTCTTTTTCATTGACCATATCCTTTAATATTTGTTGCAATTTTTCTTTTTCAGCAAGAAGAACTTCTGAATTTAGTGTATCAGAATCAATTTTATATGGTGGAAAATATTCTACTTTAACTTTACTAAAAGGATAAGGAAGTTTAAATTTATCCCATGTATTAAAAGTATAACATTTTTCCATAGTTAGACGAGTTGGAACTATGTAACCTTTTGCATGAAAAGCTAGAAACAATGCCCCTTCTTTCACTTCATGGCGTGGTCCTAAAGGCCCATCAAGAGTAACAACTGCATGCATATTTTTTGATTTCATCAATTTCACAGCATTCAAGAGTGCGCTCATTCCTTTACGAGTGCTTGAACCTCTAACAACATTAACTTTCAATTTATTCAATAAATTAGCAAGAAAATCACCGTCGACACTTGGGCTTACAACCGTAACAATTTCAAGATGTCTTTGCATTTTCATAAGTGGAAAAAGCTCGTCGTGCCAAAGTCCGAGGACAACTGAATTGCCTTCTGCTGCAATTTTATCAACTTTTTCTCTACCTATTTCAGTATAACGTAGTGTTGACGTGAGTAATTTATAAAACCAATAGAGTGGATAAATAACTAATGGGCTTATAATACTTTTGATTCTTCTTTTGCGTTCGTTTTTTGTTAGCATTTTTTTCTTTATTAATAGTTTATTTTATCAACTATTTCAAAATATTACATTTTAAAATAGAAATAATATTTTTTAGGGCAACCATTTCCCTCTTGACCTTTGGAAGTATAACCTACATACTAAATAAAAGTAAATAGCAAATTAAGGACTTAAAATGGGTATTCGCCTCAATAAATTTATTGCAGATAGCGGTCTTTGTTCAAGAAGAGCAGCTGATGAACTAATTAACGCACAAAGAGTGCGCGTAAACAAGCAAATTGCAAGGCAAGGTTTTAGTGTAGAACCCACTGATATTGTTGAAGTTGACAATAAAGTTATCTCACAAAGTCAAGAAACAGTTTGTTTACTTTTGCATAAGCCAGTGCAAGTTGTTTCAACAGTGAAAGATCCTGAAGGACGAAAAACTGTTTTAGATTTACTTCCTTCACGCTATAGAAATCTTCGCCTCTACCCTGTTGGGCGTTTAGATTATTTCTCGGAAGGTCTTATTATTCTTACAAATGATGGTGAATTAGCAAACAAACTTATGCATCCAAAGCATGATCTTGCTCGCGTCTATCGTGTGCGTGTGCGTAATGATGAAAATAGAGACATCAACCACATTTTTACTCTTATGAGCAAAGGTATGACTCTTGAAGATGGCACAAAGCTTGCTCCAGTAAAAACAGAAATTTTTGCAGAACGCCGTGGCAGAGTTATGGAATATGATGTTGAGTTTACCCTTTATCAAGGTGTGAACAGACAAATTAGACGTATGTGCCATGAATCTGGCCTTACAATTTTACGCCTTATGCGTATTTCCCACGGCCCGCTTGATTTAGGAAATATTCCACCTAATGGTGTTTACGAATTAAGCGAAAAAGAACTAGCGCAATTAAAAAAGAAAATTCAATAATCTTACTCATTGAATTTCTTTCTCTAGAATCATTTAGTTAGTTATTTCAAAACTAAATAGTTTACTGAACAAATCAGTCATCAGCACATTTATCAAAAAAATGCCTGCTAATCTTTTTTCGTAAGCATTTGTAATTTTGCGTGTAAGTCTTTTGCTCTTTTTAGTGAGATATTTGGAACTTTTGCCAATTCTTCAGGGCTTGCAGATAAAAGAGAATCCATGCTTGTAAAGTGTTGCCATAAAGCTTGAATTGTTTTTTCGCCAACACCTTGAAGCCTTTGAAGTTCTGATTGTAAAGCCAATTTTGTGCGTGCTTGCCTATGCTTTCTAATAGAAAAATTATGCGCCGCATCACGAATTTTCTGTAAGTATAAAAGTTCTTGCGAACCCGCACGCATATTGAGTGGATTTGTTCTGTTCGGAACAAAAATTCTATCAGAAACATTTCCTGCACGTCTATCTTGCTTGCCTTCTTCATCACGCGCTTTTGCAATTGCTGCCACGTAAAAAGGTAATATTTCATCTTTTGGCTTCACAAGTTCAATATAAGTTTGCAGAAGCACAGTATAAACAGCAGAAAGTTGCCCTTTACCGCCGTCAATCAAGATTAAATCAGGAAATGGGCCTTTGCCTTCAATAGTTCTTTCAATGCGCAACTTTGCCCACGTTGCAAGTGCTTGATAATCATCACCATTTGCATCAATATTCCACGCTCTATATTCTTCTTTTAGTTCTTTACCCTTTTCAAAAACAACCATACCAACTTTTGTTGCTTTACCAAAAGTGTGCGAAACATCAACACATTCAATTTTTTCAATAGAACTTTTACCAAGTTTTTGAACTTCTTGCCCTAGTTCATTCTTTGTAAAATATGGCAGAAGAATTTCACCCACGGCTTTTTCTTCTTTTGCACGCACGTTTTCACGAGCATTTGATTGAGCTATTTCAATTAACTTATTCTCTTCAATTGATTTTGCAAGGCGAATGCGAACTTGTGCTTGCATTTTACCTGTTTTTGCTAAATCAATTTGAAGATTTTGCGCGCGAATTTCTGTAAGACTTTGCGCAAGAATAGCTAATTCATCTTCCAATTCTTCTTCTAATTCAAGAGGGTTTTCAATTTTATCAACTACTTTTGTTGCCTCAAGAGTATTTGGCATATAATTATTTTCATCATGTGAAATTTCTTCATCCAAAACTTTTGGCAAGAAAGGTAAAATAATATGCTGAGGAATATAAGCCGAAGAATAGTATTGCGTAAGGAAAGTAAGCAAAAGTTCGTGCGATTCCTCAAAGCCAAGCCCTTGCCAATGGAACACACGAGAATCAATCATCATTCCATTTCTTACAAAAACCAAACCAAGACAGAGAGCATCTTTTGCTTGAACAAGCCCAATCACGTCCATATCCTTACCATCAGGCAGAACTGTACTTTGTTTTTCTAATGTTTTTTCAAGCGCTTGAATTTGATCACGATAGATAACAGCTTGCTCAAAATCTAAATTTTCAGAAGCTTGTAGCATATTTTTTTCAAGTTCTTCACGCAATTCTTTTGATTTACCCGATAGCAAAAGTGAAATTTTCTGCACAACTTGCGCATACTCACCTTTTGTTACATTTCCTGTGCAAGGCGCAAGGCATTGCCCAATAAAATGATAAAGGCAAGGGCGAATTCTATTACCAAAAGACCTGTCAGAACAACGCCTTAGAGGAAAAAGCCTGTGTATATTCTTCCATGTTTCTTTAGCTGACATTCCCGAAGTGAACGGCCCATAATATCTTGCACCATCTTTTTTTACGGCTCTTGTAATTTCAAGGCGTGGGTAAGGATCTTTCACAGAAATTTTGTATAAAACATATTGTTTATCATCACGCAAGACAATATTATAGCGTGGCCTATGCTTTTTTATGAGCGAGGCTTCAAGCAAAAGTGCTTCTTTTTCTGTTGTGGTTGTGATTGTGTCTAGCGTAACCGCGTGCGAAAGCATAAGCACAGTTTTTGGCGTTAGCGTATGCTCTGGGCGAAAGTAAGAAAGCACACGCTTTCTAATATTAATTGCCTTACCCACATAGATAATTTTATTGTTTTTATCTTTATAGAGGTAAACCCCTGGTAGTGTGGGCAAGGTGTGATTTTCAGGTTTTTGCATGTTAGAACTGGGAAGATATGTTATACATTGAATGAATTATTCTTTTTCAGAAGTCACAATAAGCACAGAAGAATTTTCAGGATTAAGATATTTTTTTGCAACTGCTTGAATAGCTTTTGCATCAACTTTCTTGATTTCTTCAATCATTTTTTCTTGATAATCAAAACTTCTACCTAAGAATTTATTTGTTGTAGCTTCACTTGCTCTTGATTCAAGTGATTGCTTTCCTTTAATATATTGCGCTTCTATTTTCACTTTTGCCGCTTCAATAATATCTTTTGGTAAAGGTTTATTTTGCAAATCAAGCACCACTTCTTCAAAAGCTGGCAGAATTTTATCTTCATTTTTCAAGTCAGTGCTTGCATAAAAAGCTAAAACACCTACTTCAGAAGTATTGATTAAAAATGGAGAAACTGAATATGCAAGCCCTTTTTTATCACGCACTTCTGTAAATAAAATGCCAGACATATCACCAAGAATGCTTTCTAAAAGCTCTAATGCGGCTTCATCTTCATGCGTATAAGGAACTGCTCTAAACATTTGAAGAACATAGGCTTGATGAGTTTGTGGAAGTTCAAGTTTCTTTGTTTGAAATGCATTGAGAGTTGGAGCTTCAAGCAATTGAATTTCGTTATCATTTACTTTTAATTTATTTGCAAATTCAATTACAGAATCGGCATCAAAATCGCCTGCTACAGTGAGTACCCAAGCTTGATTTTTTTGCTCTTTCCATAATTTTTTCACATCACTCAAATTCATTGCTTCAACAGTTTCAGCTGTTCCTAAGCTTTTATAAGAATAGGCATTCCCTGCATAGAGTAAAGGCATAAATTCAGTAAATAAAAGACTTTGCGGATTTTCATCTCTATCACGCACAGTTGTTAATAAATCTGTTTTTATGCGCTTCCAATCATTCTTATCAAAAGCTGGTTTATTTATAATATCAGCAAGTTGAGCAAATGCTTCTTTTTCAAATTGAGTTGGAGCATCAAGGCTAAGTTCAAAACTTTCACGTGTTGATGACGCTGAAAGCCCTATCGCTCTTTTGAGAAGATATTCAGAAAATTCTTCTTGATCCATCTTTTCAGTTGCTTCAGTTAGAATTGTGCTCATTGCATAGGAAAGACCTTGCTCATCTAGCTGTAATAAGGAATTACCACCATCATATTTAAGTTTTGCAGTGAAAAACGGCATTGTGTTATCTGGTAAAAGAATAACTGTTGAACCTTTTGCGTATTCTAAAACAATGCGCTCTTCTGTTTCTTCTAAAACTTTCACATTTTCAGGCAACAAACTTTTATCAAGCTTTTGCATGCTTGAAGTTGCCATTTTTTCATCAGCAACTTGCCATTCATTTTTTACTATTTCTAAGAAATTCGGCAAGCTACCACTTTCAATAACATCTTTTGGAGCAAGCACATTAATAGCCATATTCGATGGATTAATCCATGCATCAATACTTTCTTGAATGCTTTCAAGGCTTACTTGCTCAACTGAATTGAGATAGTTCGCTAGAGAAAATTCGCCTGGGCTTGAAAATTCGCTATCTCCAACTAATTGTGCATAGCTTTCAATTGTGCTTTTTCTTCTTTGGAAAGATGTTTCATATAAAAATTTTACAGTTTCTAATTGTTCTTCCGTGAATTGTTCCATGGATAATTCAGCAAGAGTTTTTACAAATTCTTTCCAGAATTTTTTCACATTTTCAGCTTCTAAATCAACAGAAATTGTAAATAATGACACACCATTATAAGCAATATTATAACTACCAATGCTATTGACTAGATTTGTATCAGTTTTAAATTTTTTATCAAGTAATGACGTATCAAGCCCACCAAAGATGAGAGAAAATAAATCTAAATTTCTTGTGCTTTCGTCAAATACTGATGGCGTTGGAAAAGTTATATTCAGCAAGATTTTTGATGTATTATTTTCTTCAATTTGAAGTTTTGCACCCTCAAATAAAGGAAGTTCTAAAGCGCTTGGAAAAACAAGATTTTGTTCATTTTTCTTTGAACCAAAATATTTTTCCGCTTCTTTTATAACCTCAGATCTTTTTACATCACCCACCACAACCAAAAGCATATTTTGTGGATTATATAATTTATCCATATAGTTATTGATATCTTTAGCAGTAATACTAGCAACCGTTTCCACAGTGCCAAGCACGCCATGCTCATAACTGGTGTTTTCTAAAGCAAGAGCAATGCTATCTTCATAAATGCGCATTTCAGGGCTTTCACGTCTTTGACTCATTTCTGCATAAATAACTTCTTTCTCTTCTTCCATAATTTTAGGGTCGATTATGGGATTGAAAGCCATATCTGCAACAATATCAACGCCTCTTTTCCATTCAGAAGAAGGAAGATTTGTGTAATAAACTGTTTCATCGCTTGATGTGTATGCATTGAAATCGCCACCAACATGTTCAATTTCTTCTGCTAATGCGCCATCTGGTCTTTTCTTTGTGCCACGAAAAACCATATGTTCAAGCAAATGGCTCATACCAGCTTTATCGCTTTCTTCATACGCTCCGCCTGCATGCACATAAAGACGCACAGAAGCAAGAGGAAAACGACTATCTTCAACAACTAAAACGCGCAAACCATTCTTTAATATAGTTACATTATTTTCCGCATAGGAAACACTTGCTGCCGAGAGAAGTAAAAGCGAAAAACTTAGCCCGCAAGCAACTTTCTTGAATATATTTTTATTCATTATTATTTAACTCCGTGAGTATAAAATAGATTTTAAATTGAAAACTATAGCATACTATAAGACTGCTTTAGCAATTTGTGAAGTGATTTTATTATGAGTTTTTCCATTTGATATAAAAAAACCTCCTAAATAAGGAGGTTCTTTATTTTGAATTATTTTATTCTATGGAAGCAGAAGTTTTTGCCCAGCTTTTATGCTTGAAGCTGATGATAAGCCATTCAATTTCATTACAGTATCAACATTCGTTCCATTTTTACGAGCGATTGACCATAAAGTGTCGCCACTTTTTACTTTATAGCTTTGTGTTGTATTCAAAGCAACTTCTTGCACTTTTGCTTGTGTTGGAAGCTTAATACTTGAACCAGCACGCAATGTTTTTGGTGTAAGACCAGCATTTAGTTTATAAATATCATCTAAAGAAAGATCAAATTCACGTGCTATTGAGTAAAGAGTATCGCCACTTTTCACTTTATATAAACCATTTGAACTTACAACTCTCTTTGAACTAGAATTAGAATTTGATTTCTGTGCTACAGCAACAGGTGGTTCAACATAATCACTGGTAATTCTTCTTGGAAGACTTTTACCAACTATTCGAGGGATAAGAATAGTTTTACCAGCAATTAATCTTTTTGATGAATTTGCCTGTTTTAGAACAGAGCTTGGCACTCCGCTTGCTTTTGCTAAACCGTTATACGTGTCATTTTTACGAATTTTATAGACATACCAGCCTTCGTGCACATCATCTTTATGTGCTGCAGCTAAAGCATTTGTAAAAATTTCTTCTTTATCAGCTGGAACATACACATGGATAAGACGGCTTGATGGACTTACATAGCTTTTTAACGCTGGATTATAACTATGAAATTCTTCCCATGTCATTCCACTTTTTTTCACGACTTCAAGTAAATCAGTATTTGTATTTACTAAAATGCTACTAATTGAAGCTTGCAGACGGTCAACCTTGCTATAGTCTGGCTTTAGGCCAAGTTCGTCAGAATTAACCATGATTTTTTTGAGGGCAATAAAGCGTGGCACATACTGTAAAGTTTCAGGTTTAATTTTTAGTTTTGAATTTAATGTGTCATTTCTCAGCACTAATTCATCTAAACTTGTTGCACCTGTTTCATCTAAAGCACGGCCAATTTTTCCTTCACCTGCATTATAAGCGCTTACGGCTAAAAGCCAATCATCAAAAAGCGAATGTAAATATTCTAAATAATCAGCGGCTGATTGAGTTGATTTATAAGGATCATGCCTCCAATCACCCCACCAGTCTTGGTTTAATCCATAACCTTTACCAGTGCGTGGCATAAACTGCCAAAGCCCTGTTGCGCCTGCGTGTGATTTTGCTTTAATAGCATAGCCACTTTCAAGAAAAGCTAAATAGCTCAATTCAAAAGGCATATTGCGTTCTTCAAAAACATCTTCTACATAAGGAAGGTAAGATTCTGAACGAGCAAGAAACATTTCCATACGGCTTGGATTAGACAAATAATCTTCATAATAACCAGCAATTTCAAGGAGCTGTCTTTTCGATAAACCATCTTCAATATCAGTAAAATCTACAAAAATTTCTTTTTGCTTTTGTGTTAGCTTAGTGCCAGCTAAATCTCTTTCAGAAAAGCCAGTTGGGTGCTCATTATCATCACTTGCAATTTGAGGCATATCAGAGTATATAGAGCTTACTTCTTTTGGTGCGCAACCTGAAATCATTAAAGCAAGTAAAATGGATAAGCATGAAAATTGCTTTATTGACTTTGTAAAATTATTATGTGCTGCTTTAGTTATTGCTTGCATGCGCATCTCCTTATGAGGCATTATGAAAAAAAATTATTATCATCAAAAAAATACAGACGAAAGTCGCAATAGAGAAAATGCTAGCTTCCACGATAAAAACCGTGAGAGAGGCTCCAGTAGAAGTCAAGGCAGAAGTCAGAATCGAGATCAAGACAGAGGCCATGATAGAGCAAAAGGAAAAGAGCATTCTTCTTTTCAAGACGATGCGTCATTTTGCGTTGGCACAAAGCCATTGCGTGAGTTATTAGAAAATACGCCCCAGCGTGTTGAGTGGGTTCGCATTCGTAAAGGGCAAAAAAACGCTGATACACAGCGCATTCTTGATCTTTGCTCTCTACATAATATACGCTTTACACTTGTTGACGACAGCAACTTCAAGAAGATTTCTACAGAACAAAACATCAATAGTCAAGGCGTGATTGCCAAGCTTAAGGAAGTTTCTACCGTAACTTTTGAAGACATGCTCATAAATGCAAGTAGTGTGCCACTTCCGCTAATAATCGCGCTAGACTGCGTTCAAGATCCTGGGAATGTCGGAACTTTGGCGCGCACGCTCTATGCCCTTGGTGGCGCTGGAATGGTGATGCCTACACACAATTCCGCCTCTTTAGGGATTGGCGCAAAGAAAAGTGCTGCTGGCGCTTTAGATTATTTACCTATTTCAAAAGTAACAAATCTTTCGCAAGCTTTAGAAAGCGCAAGTGAAGCAGGATATACAATTTATTCCACAGCTCTGTTCAAAAATGATACAGTTGATAGCGAAAAATTACAGCGCACACAAAAAAAAGCGCAAAATATTCCTATCCTCAATCCATTTGAAACAAAACTTGCCTTCCCTGCTGTTTTAGTTCTTGGTGGAGAGGAAAAAGGCGTGCGCCCTCTTGTTCATTCAAAATGTGACGCAAGCTTACTTATTCCTATGCAAAGAGAATTTGATTCTCTCAACGTAGCACAAGCTGGTGCAATTCTTACATCTTGCTTTCTAAAAAATAAATTGAGTGAAAAATAAATGTACAACAAAAATTCTATGATTTTTTGGGAAAATACTAACACAAAAGCTGCCCTCAACTTAGCTATTGAAGCAACTTTGCTTGATTCTGAATACACAAAAAACCATCCTGTTTTTATGCTTTGGCAAAATGCTTCTTCAGTAATTATAGGCAGACATCAAAATGCCTTTGAAGAAATTGATATGAATTTCTTAGAAAAAAACAATATTGCTCTTGTGCGCCGTGGAACTGGCGGTGGTGCAGTGTATCATGACTTAGGCAATTTGAATTTTTCCTTTATTATACCAACTGATAGCCCAAAAGTTGATTTTCATATCTTTTTAAAGCCAATGATTGAAGCTCTCAATTCGATAGGTATTCCAGCTGAAGTTTCAGGCAGAAATGATATTTTAGTGAATGGCAAAAAAGTTTGTGGCACTGCGCAAGCAAAAGGCAAACACGCAATTTTAGTGCATGGCTCAATGCTTATTGGCGTAGATCTTGATACTTTAGAATATGTGCTTACAGGTAATCCTGATAAATATGAATCAAAAGGCATTGCTTCTGTTCGTTCACGAGTTTTGAATATGCAAGATGTGCTTTTAGAAAATGGCTCTATCAAAAATAAAGAAGAAGCTCTTTCATGCATAAAAAATACTTTGAGAGATTATTTTGTGCCTCAATTTAAAGAAGGAACAAACAATCTTCCAAAAGAAATTATTGATGAAATCCTTCTAAATGCAGAGCAATTCGCAAAAGAAAGATATGCTAATTCTACATGGACGCTAAACCAAAGCCCGCCTTTTACAGCATCATTAAGAAAAAAACTTCCTTTTGGCTCAATTCGAGTGAACTATAATGTGAAAAAAGGAAAAATTACTGCATGTAAAATTGAAGGCGACTTTTTTGCATTGAAAGATATTTCTTGCATTGAAGAAAGCTTAGTTGGCATTGATTATAATTCAAAACAAATTATTGACACTTTAGAAAAATTCAATTTTCAAGAATTTATTCTAAATGCTGATAATGAAAAAGTTTTAGCTCTTTTTTCTGAGTGCTAAAAGCCTAAGATTCAAGCTTGCAAAGAAAGTAAGAATAGAATAGACTTTATTAAATTCAATTTATACACAACTTATAGGGAATACAATGGATATTAACCAAACAAAACCAGCAAAAGAAAAAGGCATTATTCGTGAATATCTTGAAGCAATTATCATTGCTTTGCTTGTTGCACTTTTTATTAGAACTTTTGTTGTTGCCGCCTATAAAATCCCCTCTGGCTCCATGTTAGAAACTTTGCAAATTGGCGATCATTTGCTTGTAAATAAATTTTTATATGGTGTAAAAAATCCTTTCACAGGGGAATACCTTATTGAAGGGCGTGATCCACAATTGGGTGATATCATTATTTTCCCATTCCCTGAAAACCCATCTGTTGACTATATTAAACGTGTTGTTGGTGTGCCAGGTGATGTGCTTGAAATTAGAAATAAACAACTCTACAGAAATGGCGAAAAAGTTATTGAAGAATATACAGAATATTCTCAGCCAAATAATACATTAGGCAGAGCAAACAATATGCCTGAAATTACAGTTCCAGAAGGAAAATATTTCGTAATGGGCGATAATAGAGATGATTCACTCGATTCACGCTTTTGGGGCTTTGTTGATGGTGACACTATTCATGGTAAAGCATGGCGTTTCTATTTTTCATGGGATGATAATGCTGATGGCCTTAGCAAAATTCGCTTTAATCGTATTGGTAAATCAGTACATTAGAAAATTTTAAGATAAAACAAAGCCTACTATAAGCCTCATAATAAGGAGGAAATATGGTTGTTATTCTTACCTCGGGCGCTCTTGACGGTGTTGATACATATAAAGTTGATCTTGAAGTTGAGCATAACAGTAAAGGTTTGCCATCATTTCTTATGGTTGGGCTTGCTGAAGGTGCTGTAAAAGAAGCAAAAGATCGAGTTTTTTCTGCGTTACGTGCAAATAATCTTCCTGCTCCTTTAGGCAAAGTTACTGTAAATTTAGCACCAGCTGATAGAAAGAAATTCGGCTCATTCTATGATTTGCCTCTTGCCATTGCACTTTTATGTATCAATGAAGTTTTGCAATATGAAAAATGCAAAGATTATTTCTATGCGGCAGAGCTTTCACTGAGTGGCGATTTAAAGCCCGTTGCGGGCATTCTCCCCCTTGTTTTACGTGCAAAGGAAGAAAATCTAAAAGCTATCATTGTTGCTGAAGAAAATGCGCAAGAAGCGGCTATAGTTGAAGGAATTGACGTTTATAGCGTAAAAAATATTTCTGAGTTGGTTTCCTTTCTGCAAGGCAACCTCAATCTTTCGAGCATTATCGCACAAGACTTTGAAGATGATACTTCCTTTTATTTAGATTTTTCTGAAGTAAAAGGGCAAGAACAAGCAAAAAGAGCTATTGAAATTGCTGCTGCTGGCTCGCATAATCTTTTATTTATTGGCCCTCCAGGATCTGGGAAAACAATGCTTGCAAAGCGCATCCCTACTGTTCTTCCTCCTTTAAATTTTGATGAAGCTCTTGAAGTTACTAAAATTTATAGCATTTCAGGCTCACTCAATAATAAAGGATTGATAAAAACACGCCCTTTCCGCTCACCGCATCATACTGTTTCTGATATTGCTATTATTGGCGGAGGAAAATTCCCAAAACCTGGCGAAGTTTCTATGGCGCATAGAGGTGTTTTGTTTTTAGATGAATTACCTGAATTTAATAAATCTGCCCTTGAAGTTTTACGCCAACCCCTTGAAGATCATTGTGTTACAATTGCAAGAGTTACGCACACTTCCACTTATCCTGCTAATTTTATGCTTGTTGCGGCAATGAATCCATGCCCTTGCGGCTATGCAACTGACCCTACCCACACATGCACTTGCTCTGACAACACAAAACAAAGATATCGTGGAAAGCTTTCTGGCCCACTGCTTGATAGAATTGACTTACATATTGACGTTCCAGCCGTTCCTTATAAAGATTTACGCTCTGAAACAAAAGGAATAAGCTCTTCTGACATGCGTGCAAATATAATAGCTGCAAGAAAAATTCAGGAAGAAAGATATAAACACACGCCTTACAATTCAAATGCTGAACTTTCAGGAAAATATCTTGAGGAGTTTTGCAAACTTGGCGATGCTGAACATAATTTTCTCGGGGCAATTGTTGATAAGTTTGCTCTTTCCGCACGCTCTTACACAAGAATTTTACGCATTGCCCGAACGATTGCAGATTTGAATAATGAAGAAAAAATAAGCACTTCACACCTTGCAGAAGCTGTGAATTATCGTTCACTTGATAGAGCGTATAAATAGCATTAGAAATGTATTACTGTTATTCAATTATGAATTGAATAAGATATCTACTAACAATAATTAAACTTACAAACTGAGCTTAGAATGTACTTTAGTTTTCCACTTATCTTTCAATATATTGCATTAATAGTTGGTGGCATTTTATCCATTAAACTTTTTGTTTTGTTGCGAATCCCAACTCCTGCACTTTTAGGCACATTATCATTTTATAGTTTAATGAATATTTATGGTTATTTGCCTCCTCTTCCTACTTTTTGGATTTCAATTATTGGGCAATTCATTTTAGGCATGCAATTATCCACACGCTTCACAAGAAATTCGCTCAAGCTTTTTCTCAAAATTCCATTCACGGTTACAATTATAACTTCTATTACCTTTATTATTGCAATTATCTTTGCTTATCTATTTCATGTTCTCAGTGGCGAAGATTTCAAAAGTGTTTTTATAGCAACGGCTCCTGGTGGATTTGCTGAAATGATAGCGCTTGGTCAATCGCTTGATGCAAATACGGTTCTTATTACTTTCATTCAAACTTTGCGCCTTATTGCAATTTTAGTGCTCACTCCTCTTTTACTAAAGCTATTTAATAGAGGCGAGAGTTCTGCATATACGCCTAAAAATGATAGTTTCTCTGCAGAACAACTTCTTGCAAAACCAGAAGTTCTTCTTCTTTTTGCTATAAATATAAGTCTTTGCTGGCTGTATTATACGATTCGAGTGCCTGCAGCTATTATTCTTGCCACAATAACTGGAAGCACAGTCTACTTTCTTTTGAGAGATAAAAGTATCAATTTCCCTAAAAATTTTCAATACTTTGGACATACTTGTATTGCGCTTGCAACAGCTAAGCTTATTACTCTTGAAGCAATTTTAGCTTTTGATCAATTGCTCTTTCTCATTTTAACAATTTTAGTAGCTTCTATTATATTATCCTTCTTACTTGGCAATATTTTAGCCTATTTTACCGCATGGGATAAAGCTACTTGCCAACTTGCTTGCTCAACTGGCGGACTTTCACAAATGGCGCTTACAGCTCAAGACATGAATGCCAACGTTCCATTAGTGATTTTCTTTCATCTTATAAGAATTATAGGACTTATCACACTTTGGCCATTAATTATACGTGTCTATTTTTCCTAGTTTATGCCATTGTAGTAATTAAATTTATTATTTATCTCAAAAGAATGCTAAATTTCTGCACATGTTTTTCGGAGTGCACAAATTAAACATAAAAAAAGTCCCCTAACTCATTAGAATTAGAGGACATTTTTTCGTAATATATCTATATTACTATAGCTTGATGGCGGAGCGGTAGGGATTCAAGTTTATGTTATAATATGCTATTTTTATTGAATAAAAAATATTTTCAAAAAAAGTATTACGGTCGCTCATACGGTGGAATTTTTGACGATTCGGTGTGGAGGCTATTTTCTTACTTTTTGAAATCTAATATATTGATTTTTATAATTCTTTTACAATGAGCAATATTAATTAGTATAATGGTCGATTTTCTAAATTTTTTATTAAACCTATCAGTTATTTTTACTCTATACTATACTTCATATATCAAGCTCTTTCCACAATTCTTCAATTGATTTAGTCTTTTTAGCGTTTTTTTCCCATTCTGCATGCGCTTCATCAGCTACAGAAATGTCATGTTCGTCTTCAATTTTTTCAAATAAAGCCCCTTTAAATGCTTCGTCTATTGAAATGGAGTGAAGCTTTGCGTAGTTATTTACTAATCTTTTTTCATCATCTGTAAGTTTTATTGTGACGGTCATGATAAACTCCTTTAATCTTATATAGCATTGTAGGCTTGAGTGTTACTTTAGTCAATTCAACATAAAAATGTAAAACAACTTTAACATATCCATGTAAAATATTCTTGACAAAAAATCAAGCAAGCTTTATTAATATTGAATAAGGAGCAAGATTATGTCTAACACATTTAATATAATCAAAGCACTAAGAGAAGCAAAAGACTACTCGCAAGCGGAAGTTGCTGATTCTCTTGGAATTACACGTCAAACCCTCAGTAAATACGAAAGTGAACTAAGTAGCTTGCCATCAGAATATATCAAAAAACTAGCAGAAATCTTTGAAGTTGAATATCAATGTATTATTGATAATACAATGCCAAAAGAATATTCTTACAATGTTGTAAGTAGTGCCAAAGAAAGCGAAGAAAACGATATGCGTATTGATATTCCTGCGGAAAATATTGATAAATTCAAACAAGTTCTGCTCTATGTTCTCAATAAAGTAGGTGCAAAACCAAACGTGGGTAAAACTGTATTGTATAAACTACTTTACTTTATTGATTTTGATTATTACGAACTTCACGAAACTCAACTTATGGGCTTGAAATATCAAAAGAATACTTTTGGTCCTACACCTGTTGATTTTGATAGTCTTGCCAAAGAAATGCAAGATAGTGGCGACTTGGAGCTCATCAAATCAAAATACTATAATAAAGAAATGACAAAATATCTTCCTATCAAAGAGGCGGATTTATCATTATTTAATGCGCAAGAAATCAAGCATATTGATGGAATTATTGTAAAACTTTCAGACAAAAATGCTACAGAACTTTCGGACTTGTCACATAAAGATGTTCCATGGATTATAGCGGAAGACAAGGCAATTCTAGAGTATGAGTCAGTATTTTACAGAACAGAAGAAACATCAGTAAGGGTTTATAGCGATAATGAGTAATATTACAAACATTTGCTATGAAAACATAGCTGAATTTGACAGAGATTTTAAAAAACTTAGCAAAAGATATCAAACTTTATCTTCTGACTTTGAAACTATGAAAAAGGCGACTATTGAAGCCTATTATATTCATAAAATCAACAACAACTCGATTTTTCCTATCGAGGGGCTATGCGGTGATGGTTATACATCTAATAAAGTGCGTAAATTTGCTTGTAGAGCATTAAAAGGGCGTGGTGCTAATTCTGGCATTCGTGTTATCTTTGTATTTCAAGAAGATATCGCTAAAGTCACATTTATTGAGATTTACCATAAATCAGATAAAGAAAATGAAAACAAAGAAAGAATTAAGGATTTTATCAAGGATAATTTGGTAATTGAGTAGCCTGCTAATAGGTAGAGAAAAAAATTTCCATCGGAGCCGCGACAAGGTGCAGAAAGGCAAGAGCAAAGCGAGGTCAAGGGCACAAGAGAGAGCTTGCGAACGTCCCTTGACCTCTTAGCTGAAGCGAGTGCCAAAGTAGCACCTTAGCGGTCTGTGGAAATTTTGCTATTTCCATTGGTGAGCGATAACATACTTATCTTATTTCTTTTTTCTTTAAATCCATACTTCAATTGCTGAATATATTTTTTTAGAAAGAGCTTTTAATCTTGATCTTTCTGTAATATAAAGCTGATTGAGATACTCTTGATTATTGAGGTCAACACCTTCTAGTAAAGCAGTATCTAGCAGTTTTCTTTCTAGTTCTGAAAAGCATGGAATTTTGACTGTCGGAATTTTATTTAGGCTTTCTTCGCTCTCACTTTGTGACTGGCTTGCATTATCAAAGAAATGCTCCCAGCATACTAGATATGTATTCTTTGTTGGACTTCCTAGGAGCTTATCTTCAATGGATTTTATATATTCTTTATTTATGCAGTTGCAGAACGGAATATGATAGAAAATTTCATGCTCATATTCTTCTGTAAGAACGTTCAGATAAT